>NZ_LZMB01000479.1 GCF_001673555.1 Mycobacterium sp. 1165178.9
GGCGCGGTTGCGCCAGGCGCGCAGCAGCGTGACGTTGCCGCCCTCGATCTCGTCCTCGAAGATCTCTGCGACGGGGGCTGCGCCCGGCGGGCGTGTACTCGGCACGGCCATCATGGTGTCACGGCGAAACTCCCCGGCGCCAAAGGCGTGTTGACCGGGGCCGACACCGAATTGTTATGTACGATTTTGCGTCGAATTTGTGTCCGTCCGTAGACTGACGTGTTGTGTCCTTCGCCGAAGCCACGATCGCGCGTCTACCTAGGGTTATGCAGCCCTATTTGCTGCGCCACCACGAACTGATCAAATTCGCCATCGTCGGCGGAACCACTTTTGTCATCGACTCGGCGATTTTCTACACGCTGAAGCTGACAATTCTCGAACCCAAACCGGTGACCGCAAAGGTGATTGCGGGCATTGTCGCGGTCATCGCGTCATACGTGCTGAACCGGGAATGGAGCTTCCGCAACCGCGGCGGACGCGAGCGCCACCACGAGGCGCTGCTGTTCTTCGCCTTCAGCGGCGTCGGCGTGCTGCTCTCCATGGCGCCGCTGTGGTTCTCCAGCTACGTGTTGCAACTGCGCGAGCCGACGGTGTCGCTGGCGGTGGAAAACGTCGCCGACTTCATCTCCGCCTACATCATCGGCAACCTGTTGCAGATGGCATTCCGGTTCTGGGCGTTCCGGCGCTGGGTGTTTCCCGATCAGTTCGCGCGTGACCCCGAGAAGGCGCTGGAATCCGCGCTTACCGCCGGCGGCATCGCAGAGATCTTCGAGGACGAGATCGAGGGCGGCAACGTCACGCTGCTGCGCGCCTGGCGCAACCGCGCCAGCAGACTGGGTCAGCTGGGCGATTCCTCGGAACCCAGGGTGTCGAAGACTTCGTGATACAGCAGCGCGTGCACCTCGCGCAGCCGCGGAATGTCGTAAAACTCCAACGGATCTTGTGACGCGGATTCGATGATCAGCGTCCCGGTGCGCAACATGCGCTCGATGATCCGGTCGCGGAATTCCACGCTGTTGATTCGGGCCAGCGGGATATCGATGCCGGTGCGGGTCAGCACCCCGTGCCGGAACATCACGCGCCGGTTGGTCACGACGAAATGGGTGGTCAGCCAGCTCAGGAAGGGCCACAGCGTCAGCCAGCCCACGATCACCAGCCAGATCCCCCAGATGACGCCATAGATGATGTTCTTGGCGAGCTGCTCGAAGTGCGTCGAGTTGAGATACCCCGAGCCGAATGCGGCCAGTCCCGTCACCAGGATGAGAACCAGCACCGGCCAGATCAGCCGCTTCCAGTGCGGGTGGCGGTGCACGATGACGTGTTCGCCGGCGGCCAGAACGTTATCCGGGTAGCCCATGCCCGCCGACATTAGCTGGGCGGCGGCGATCCGCGGAGTAACTAGCGCAAATGGTGGCGACGCGCTTGCGACCGCGCTCGCAATCGCCACTAGCGCAAATGCACCACGTCGCCGGCCGCGACGACGACGGTCTGTCCGCCGCTTTCCAGGCAGAGCCTGCCCTGGTCATCGATGGCGCTCGCGGTCCCGTCGACCTGTTTGCCACCGGGCAGGTGCGCGCGGACCCGGTTGCCGATGGTCAGGCTGCGCGCCCGGTAGTCGGCGGCCAGCGCCCAGTCGGCCCCGCGCGCGGCGCGCCAGGCCACGATCCGGCGGCCCAGCTCCCGCAGCAGGGCGGACACCAGCTCGGTGCGGTCCGGCGCGGCGACGCCCAGGTCGAGCAGCGACGTCGCGCCGGGGCCGTCGATCTCGTCGGCGGACTGAGTCACGTTGAGCCCCAAGCCGATAACGACGACGGGCTTCGCGACCTCGGCGAGGATCCCGGCCAGCTTGCCCGGCGCATCCGGCGGGCCGGCCAGCACGTCGTTGGGCCATTTGAGACCCGCCTGCGCCCCGGTGCCCGCCAGCAACGGCGTCACGGTGTCGACCACCGCCACCCCGGTGGCCAGCGGCAGCCAGCCCCATCCCGTGGTCGGGACGTCGACGACGCTGACCCCGACCGACATGGTGATCTGAGCCCGCGGCGTGGCCGACCAGCCGCGGCCGTGCCGGCCCCGCCCGGCGGTCTGGTGCTCGGCGATCAGCACGGTACCGGCGACGTCGTCACCCGACGCCGCGCGCGCCAGCAGGTCAGCGTTGGTGGAGCCGGTCTGCTCGACAACGTCGAGCTTGCGCCAACCCAGCCCGGTGCCGATCAACTCGGCGCGCATTGCGCTCTCGTCCAACGGTGTTCGGAGCTGATCTCGTTCTGTCACCGCACCCAGCCTAGAACTCAGGGCCGGCGGCCGCGCATGTCCAGCACGGCCAAATGGCTGAACAGCATGCTGGTTCCGATCGGGTTGCCCCCGCCGGGATAGGCGGTGCCGCTGGGCGCGGCCATGGTGTTGCCCGCGGCGTACAGGCCGGGGATGGGGCTGCCGGCGCGGTCGAGCACCCGCGCGGCGGCGTCGGTGCGCAGGCCGCCCTTGGTGCCCAGATCGGAGATGCCGAAGGCGGCGGCGTGATACGGCGGTGAGTCGATGGGCACCAGCGGCGACGCTCCCGCCGAGAACGCTCGGTCGAACGCCTCGTCGCCGCGGCCGAAGTCCTCGTCGACGCCGGAAGCGGCAAAACCGTTGAACCGGGCCACCGTTGCGGCCAGTTGCCCACCCGGAACCCCGATCTTGGCGGCCAGTTCCTCCAGCGTGTCCGCGGAATGCCACAGGCCGGCGGCGACGTACTTCTCGGCCTCGACGATGGACACGTTGGCCGCCTTCACCGGCGGCACCTCGCCCTCCTTGTCGTCGTAGATCATCCAGTACGGCAACGTGATCGAGCCCTCGCGCAACTGCGCGATGATCTCGCGGCCGGCGCGGTCGTACGCCCGGGATTCGTTGACGAACCGGTTGCCGGTCTGGTTCACGAAGATGCCGCCGGTGAACCACAGCGCGAATGCCGACCGGCCGTCGGGGTGGGTCATGCCGGGCGACCACCAGGCCTGGTCGAGCAGGTCGGTGTCGGCGCCCGCGGCAATGCCGGCCTGCAGCGCCTGGCCGCGACTTCCCGGGCCGCCCATGGTGTCTCGCGACGTCCCCGGCACGCCGTAGCGCCGGCGCAGCTCCTCGTTGGCTTCGAAGCCCCCGGCGGCCAGCAGCACTCCGCGGCGCGCGCGGATGCCGCGTCGTTCGCCGTCGGTCTCGATGATCGCGCCGGTGACCTCGCCGTCGGACAGCACCAGCTCGACCAGGGCGGTGTCGCGCCGCAGCGACGCCGTCGGGTACTGGCCGATGGCCTTGAGGAATCGCGCGATCAGCGCGCGTCCGCCCAGGTAGTAGTCCGACGGGGGTTCGGCGCCGAGCCGGTCGGTGTCCAGCGGTCCGCGGATCGCCTCGCGAAATTCGGGGGCGGCGTCCACTTTCAGGGGCTTGGCCGCGATGTGGCGTCTGCCGTCCAGCCGCGCCTTGGGCGCTGTGCCGTAGTAGTCGGGCCACGGCAGCGGCACGAACTTCAGGTTCGGGTCGGCCTCGAGGTACTCGATCAGCGGCGCGCCGCCACGGACATAGGTTTCCTGCAACTCGCGTGGCGTCCGGTCACCGACCACGGCGTGGTAGTAGGTGAGCGCGTCCTCGATGGTGTCGTCGTCCATGCCTGCGCGGACCAGCACGGGATTGCACGGGAACCAGACGCCGCCCCCGCCGGAGTAGGCGGTGGTGCCACCGAATTTCGACGTCGCCTCGACCAGCAGCACGTCGAGGCCTTCACGCGCCGCGGTGTAGGCACCGGTCACGCCGCCGCCGCCCGACCCCGCGATCAGCACGTCGCATTCGGTCGCCCAGTCCGCGGTTCCCAACGGGCGGGCGTCCATCAGCGGAGAGTACCGCGCCGCTAAGCTCGACTCCCATGACGAGCGTTACCGACCACACTGCGGAACCGGCCGCCGAGCACAGCATCGACATCCACACCACCGCGGGCAAGCTGGCCGAGCTGCACAAGCGGCGCGAAGAGTCACTGCACCCGGTGGGCGAAGAGGCCGTCGAGAAGGTGCACGCCAAGGGCAAGCTGACCGCCCGCGAACGCATCCTGGCCCTGCTCGACGAGGACTCGTTCGTGGAGCTCGATGCGCTGGCCCGCCACCGCAGCAAGAACTTCGGCCTGGATAACAACCGCCCGCTGGGCGACGGCGTGATCACCGGCTACGGCACCGTCGACGGCCGCGACGTGTGCATCTTCAGCCAGGACGCCACGGTGTTCGGTGGCAGCCTCGGCGAGGTGTACGGCGAGAAGATCGTCAAGATCCAGGACCTGGCCATCAAGACCGGTCGCCCGCTGATCGGCATCAACGACGGCGCCGGCGCGCGGATCCAGGAGGGCGTCGTCTCGCTCGGCCTGTACAGCCGCATCTTCCGCAACAACATCCTGGCCTCCGGCGTCATCCCGCAGATCTCGCTGATCATGGGGGCGGCCGCCGGTGGGCACGTCTACTCCCCCGCGCTGACCGACTTCGTGGTCATGGTCGACCAGACCAGCCAGATGTTCATCACCGGACCCGACGTCATCAAAACCGTCACCGGCGAGGACGTCACGATGGAGGAGCTGGGCGGCGCCCACACCCACATGGCCAAGTCGGGCACCCTGCACTACGTCGCCTCGGGCGAGCAGGACGCGTTCGACTGGGTCCGTGACCTGCTGAGCTACCTACCGCCCAACAACGCCACCGACGCGCCGCGCTACGCCGAGCCGCATCCCCCGGGCGCCATCGAAGACAACCTCACCGACGAGGACCTCGAGCTCGACACGCTGATCCCGGACTCGCCCAACCAGCCCTACGACATGCACGAGGTGATCACCCGCATCCTCGACGACGACGAATTCCTCGAGATTCAGGGCGGCTACGCGCAGAACATCGTCGTCGGGTTCGGCCGCATCGAGGGCCGCCCGGTGGGGATCGTGGCCAACCAGCCGACCCAGTTCGCCGGCTGCCTGGACATCAACGCCTCGGAGAAGGCCGCCCGGTTCGTGCGGACCTGCGACTGCTTCAACATCCCGATCATCATGCTGGTCGACGTCCCGGGCTTCCTGCCGGGCACCGGCCAGGAGTACAACGGCATCATCCGCCGCGGCGCCAAGCTGCTGTTCGCCTACGGCGAGGCCACGGTCCCGAAGATCACCGTCATCACCCGCAAGGCCTACGGCGGCGCCTACTGCGTGATGGGGTCCAAGGACATGGGCTGCGACGTCAACCTGGCGTGGCCGTCGGCGCAGATCGCGGTGATGGGCGCCTCCGGCGCGGTCGGGTTCGTCTACCGCAAGCAGCTGAGCGAGGCCGCCAAGGAGGGCAAGGACGTCGACGCGCTGCGGCTGCAGCTGCAGCAGGAGTACGAGGACACCCTGGTCAACCCGTACGTCGCCGCCGAGCGTGGCTATGTCGACGCGGTGATCCCGCCTTCGCACACCCGCGGTTACATCGGCACGGCGCTGCGCCTGCTGGAGCGCAAGATCTCCCACCTGCCCCCCAAGAAGCACGGGAACATCCCCCTATGACCGAGCAGACCGACGGCGCCGTGGCCGGGGACGCTGCGCAGCCGCATGCGCACGAGCCGCACATCCAGATCCTCAAGGGTGAGCCCACCGTCGAGGAGGTGGCCGCGCTGGTCGCGGTGCTGGGCTGCGCCGGCGGTGCGCCGGAGCCCGAACAGCCCGAGCGGACCCGCTGGGGCCTGCCGGTCGACCGGCTGCGCTTCGCGATGACCAACTATCAGCGGCTCACGTTCCAGCAAATGACTCACATGAGGCATTGACCCGCCTGGTGCTGGCGTCGGCGTCGGCCGGCCGGCTCAAGGTGCTGCGCCAGGCCGGCGTCGATCCCCTGGTCCTGGTCTCCGGCGTCGACGAGGACGCCGTCACCGCCGCGCTGGACCCGGACGCGTCGCCGCGCGACGTGGTGTGCGCGCTGGCCCGGGCCAAGGCCGAACGGGTGGCGAACGAACTGGATGGCGCCGTCGCGGCCGATTGCGTTGTCGTCGGCTGTGATTCGATGCTGTCCCTCGACGGCCGGCTGTGTGGGAAACCCGGTTCGGCCGATGCCGCCGCGAGCCAGTGGCGCCTGATGGGCGGGCGTTCCGGCGAACTGCACACCGGGCACTGCGTGCTGCGGCTGCGTGACGCTGCCATCACCCACCGTGAAGTCGAATCCCAAAGCACGACAGTGTATTTCGCCACTCCGGCGTATGCGGACCTGCGGGCGTACGTCGAACACGGGGAGCCGTGGCACGTGGCCGGCGGCTTTACCCTGGATGGCCTGGGCGGCTGGTTCGTCGACGGCATCGACGGTGACCCGTCGAACGTGATCGGCGTCAGCCTGCCGCTGCTGCGGTCACTGCTGGGCCGGGTCGGGCTGTCGGTGTCCGCGCTGTGGACGGCACCGCCGAGCCGCTGAATCCGCAGGGCCGCTCGCGCTTTCGTCGCCGAAGTACATGTCGGGCCCGAACCCTAGGGTCAAGCCATGACCACGTGGACCGAGTTCACCGCCCAAGCGCCGCGCATCGCCGGCATCTTCACCCGTCGCCATCGAGCCAGCGGCAACCTGTGCATGCTGGCCACCCTGCGCTCCGACGGCTTCCCGCGGATCAGCCCGATGGAGCCGCGGATCTTCGAGGACGAGTTGTGGCTGCCGGGGATGCCGGCCACCACCAAGTTCCTCGATCTGGCGCGCGACCCGAGGTTTTGTCTGCACACCGCGACCGTCGACACCGAGGTGACCGACGGGGACGCAAAGTTGTGGGGGCTGGCGCGCGTCGTTCCCTACGGCGCGGTGCACCGGCGCTTCGCCGAGGCGCTGTTCTCCGAGACCGGATTGGACCTGCGCGATCAGCGATTCGACCTGCTCGGCGCCGATGTCACCGGGGCATCGGCGGTCGAGGTCCGCGACGGCCACGTGGATGTCACCATCTGGAATCCCGGCGTGCCCGAGCGGGTGGTCCGCAAGCACTGATCTGCTGGCCGTTTCGGAGCTGGCGGTAGGCTCGGGAGCGTGGCATTACCACCCGACCCCAGCCCGACATTGCAGGCCTACGCCCACCCCGAGCGACTGGTCACCGCCGACTGGCTGTCCGCCAACCAAGGCGCCCCCGGCCTGGCGATCGTCGAATCCGACGAGGACGTGTTGCTCTACGACGTCGGTCATATCCCCGGCGCGGTCAAGGTCGACTGGCACACCGACCTCAACGACCCCCGGGTCCGCGACTACATCAACGGCGAGCAGTTCGCCGAGCTGATGGACCGCAAGGGCATCGCCCGCGACGACACCGTGGTGATCTACGGCGACAAGAGCAACTGGTGGGCGGCCTACGCCCTGTGGGTGTTCACGCTGTTCGGGCACCCCGACGTGCGGCTGCTCAACGGCGGCCGGGACCTGTGGCTGGCCGAACGCCGGGAGACCACACTGGACGTGCCCACCAAGACGTCCAGCGGCTACCCCGTCGTCGCCCGCAACGACGCACCCATCCGGGCCTTCAGGGACGACGTGCTGGGCATTCTCGGCAGCGAGCCGCTGATCGACGTGCGCTCGCCGGACGAGTACACCGGCAAGCGCACGCACATGCCCGAGTACCCCGAGGAAGGCGTGCTGCGCGGCGGCCACATCCCCACCGCCCGGTCGATTCCGTGGGCCAAGGCGGCCGACGAGAGCGGACGGTTCCGCAGCCGCGAGGAGCTCGAGGAGCTGTACAGCTTCATCGACCCGGACGACAAGACCGTCGTCTACTGCCGCATCGGCGAGCGCTCGAGCCACACCTGGTTCGTGCTGACGCATCTGCTCGGCAAACCCGGGGTGCGCAACTACGACGGATCGTGGACCGAGTGGGGCAACACCGTGCGCACGCCGATCGTGGCGGGTGAAGAGCCGGGCACCGTCGAAGTCTGATGGCGCCGCGATGAGCATGCCCGCGCCGCTGGCAGAGGTGGTGTCCGACTTCGCCGAAGTCGAGGGCCAGGACAAGCTCGCGCTGCTGCTGGAGTTCGCCAACGAACTCCCGGCGCTGCCGTCCGACCTCGAAGAAGCGGCCATGGAGCCGGTGCCCGAATGCCAGACCCCGCTGTTTTTGCACGTGGACGCCAGCGACCCCGAGCGGGTGCGGCTGCACTTCAGCGCGCCGGCCGAATCGCCGACCACGCGGGGGTTCGCATCGATCCTGGCCGCCGGTCTCGACGAACAGCCGGCCGCCGACATCCTGGCGGTGCCCGAGGATTTTTACGCCGACCTCGGGCTGGCCGCGCTGATCAGCCCGCTGCGGCTGCGGGGCTTGTCGGCGATGCTCGCCCGCATCAAGCGCAGGCTGCGCGAGGTGTCCTGAAAAAAGTCGGACCGCCTCGTCGGGCCGAACGGCGCGGCGCTTAGACTTCCCGAGAACTCGATGTAAGAAATTCTCTTAGAGAAGTCCGCAGAAATGCGTCTGCGGATATGCCAAACAGGAGGCGCAGTGGCTAGTCACGCCAGCTCGAGGATCTCCAAGGTGCTCGTCGCCAACCGCGGCGAAATCGCTGTCCGGGTGATCCGCGCGGCCCGCGATGCGGGCCTGTCCAGCGTGGCGGTCTACGCCGAACCCGACGCTGACGCGCCGCACGTGCGTCTGGCCGATGAAGCGTTCGCGTTGGGTGGCCAAACGTCCGCGGAGTCCTACCTGGACTTCGGCAAACTCCTTGACGCGGCGGCCAAGTCGGGCGCCAACGCCATCCACCCCGGCTACGGCTTCCTGTCGGAGAACGCCGATTTCGCCCAGGCGGTCCTGGACGCGAACCTGATCTGGATCGGGCCCAGCCCGCAGTCCATCCGCGATCTCGGTGACAAAGTCACCGCCCGCCACATCGCCGCGCGCGCGCAGGCCCCGCTGGTGCCCGGCACCCCCGACCCGGTGAAGGACGCCGACGAGGTGGTGGCCTTCGCCGAGGAGTACGGCGTGCCGGTCGCGATCAAGGCGGCGTTCGGCGGCGGCGGCAAGGGCATGAAGGTGGCCCGCACCATCGAAGAGATCCCCGAGCTGTTCGAGTCGGCCACCCGTGAGGCCGTCGCGGCGTTCGGCCGCGGCGAGTGCTTCGTCGAGCGCTACCTGGACAAGCCGCGCCACGTCGAGGCGCAGGTGATCGCCGACCAGCACGGCAACGTGATCGTCGCCGGCACCCGCGACTGCTCGCTGCAGCGCCGCTTCCAGAAGCTGGTGGAGGAGGCTCCGGCTCCGTTCCTGACCGACGCGCAGCGCAAGGAGATCCACGAGTCGGCGAAGCGGATCTGCAAGGAGGCCCACTACTACGGCGCCGGGACCGTCGAATACCTCGTCGGCCAGGACGGCCTGATCTCCTTCCTGGAGGTCAACACCCGGCTGCAGGTCGAGCACCCGGTCACCGAGGAGACCGCCGGCATCGACCTGGTACTGCAGCAGTTCAAGATCGCCAACGGCGAGAAGCTGGACCTCACCGAGGATCCCACGCCGCGCGGGCACGCCATCGAGTTCCGGATCAACGGCGAGGACGCCGGACGCGGCTTCCTGCCCGCGCCGGGCCCCGTCACCCGGTACGACATCCCGACCGGCCCCGGTGTCCGCCTGGACTCGGGTGTCGAGGCCGGCTCGGTCATCGGCGGTCAATTCGACTCGATGCTGTCCAAGCTGATCGTGTACGGGGCCACCCGCGAGGAGGCGCTCGCGCGCTCGCGCCGGGCACTGGACGAGTTCCACGTCGAAGGCCTGGCCACGGTCATCCCGTTCCACCGCGCCGTGGTCTCCGACCCGGCGTTCATCGGTGACGGCGACGGCTTCTCGGTGCACACCCGCTGGATCGAGACCGAGTGGAACAACACCATCGAACCGTTCACCGGCGGCGAGCCGCTGGACGAAGAGGACGCCCGGCCGCGCCAGAAGGTGGTCGTGGAGGTCGGCGGCCGCCGGCTCGAGGTGTCGCTGCCCGGCGACCTGGCGCTGTCCGGCGGCGGCGCGGCGGACCCGGCCGGCGTCATCCGCAAGAAGCCCAAGGCGCGCAAGCGCGGGGGCCACGCGGGTGCGGCCGCCTCCGGCGACGCGGTGACCGCGCCCATGCAGGGCACCGTCGTCAAGGTCGCGGTCGAGGAGGGCCAGGAGGTTGCCGCTGGCGACCTGGTGGTGGTACTCGAGGCGATGAAGATGGAGAACCCGGTCACCGCGCACAAGGACGGTGTCATCACCGGACTCGCGGTCGAGGCCGGCGCCGCCATCACTCAGGGCACGGTGCTCGCCGAAATCAAGTAGCGCTTGTCTGAGAGTTTTCCCAGACAATGTTGTCGACCCTGGTTATCGCGAGTAGGGTCTCGGACAAGGTTGAGTTCACAGCCGCCCGGGATACGTCGGTGACGTGGGGGTAGGCCGAATTCCCTTCTTATCCGAACTCTTTTCGTGTTGTTGACGTATCCACAGCAGGAAACTCCCGCAAAGGGATGGAGTCAGCGATGTCTGTGGCCCAATCGTGGCAACAAAGCCGCACAGCACAATTCACCGCCCGCTGGGGCCCGACCGGAACCCTGATCACGGTCGACGGCGAGCTCGACGCGGCCAACGCCGATCAGCTGGTCGCGTACGTGCAGCAGAGCACCAAGCGGTCCCGGCGGGTGATTCTGGACCTGCGTGGCCTCAAATTCATTGGTACCGCGGGTTTTTCGGCCCTGCACCGGATCAATGTGGCATGCTCGGGCGCCCAGGCGTCCTGGGCCATGGCGCCGAGCCCGGCGGTAGCCAGGTTGCTGCGGCTCTGCGACCCCGACGCGACGCTGCCGGTGACGACGCAGCAGGCCGAGCCGCTGCTGGAACCGCTGTGGGTTGAAGAAGAGCCCCGGCCGCTACTGCAACTGGTCACGGAGCCGCGTTAGCGACTTCGCCAGCAGCCGCGACACGTGCATCTGTGAGATGCCGACCCGCTCGGCGATCTGCGTCTGCGTCATCGACTCGAAGAATCGGAGCACCAACACCGTCCGTTCCCGCTCGGGCAGCGCCTCGAGCAATGGACGCAACGATTCCTGATCCTCGATCCGGTCCAGGCCGGTGTCGACGTCACCGAGGGTGTCCGCGATCGCGCGGGCTTCCTCCTCCTCGCCGCCGCCACCGCTGTCGATGGACAGGGTGTTGTACGAGCTGCCCGCCACGAGCCCCTCGACCACCTCTTCGCGGTCCATGTCCAGCTCCGCGGCGAGTTCGGTCGCGGTGGGCGCGCGGCCCAGCCGCTGCGACAGGTCGGCGGTGGCGGTGCCCAGCCGCAGGTGCAGTTCCTTCAGCCGTCGCGGGACCTTGACCGACCAGCTGTTGTCGCGGAAGTGGCGCCGGACCTCTCCCATGATGGTGGGCACCGCGAAGGATACGAAGTCCGAGCCCGCATCGACGTCGAATCGAACCACCGCGTTGACCAATCCGACGCGCGCCACCTGAACCAGGTCGTCACGCGGTTCGCCGCGGCCTTCGAAGCGGCGGGCGATGTGGTCGGCGAGCGGCAGGCAGCGCTCGACGATCTTGTCCCGTTGACGCTGAAATTCCATCGAGTCGGGCGGGGCAGCGGCCAACTCACGGAACATGTCCGGAACATCGGCGTATTCGTTCGGACGAGAAACCGAACCGCCGGCAGCTCGCGCTGTCACCTGCTGGAGGCCGCCCGTCGCGCCGTCAGCGTGATGCCGAAAACACTGCCGGATTCATTGGGTTCGCGACCGTCATGGAAAGTCTGCACGTCGTCGGCGAGCGACGTCAGCACATGCCAACTGAAGCTGCCTGGCGCCACCACGTCGTGAGTGTCGCATGCCGCGGAAGCTTCCACTACCAATTGGTCATCCTGGGGGTCGACCACGACGATCAGGGTCGCGTCGGGAGTGGCCGAACGAATCAACCGGGTGCACACTTCGTCGACCGCGAGCCGCAGGTCCGCCACCGCATCGAAATCCAGGTCCTCGAAGGTGCCGATGGCACCGACCAGGGTGCGCAGCATCGCCAGGTTCTCCAGTCGCGCAGCAACGTGAAGTTCGACGGCGCGATGGCCGCGCGGACGCTTGGTAGCGTGCAATCCAGCATCGTTCATATGGTCTCCCGGCAATGTTTGACTGACACTACTACTGCTCCGCAGTCCGCCGTGGACCTCGCGTTCGAGCCGGTTAGTCATGATCGCCGCCGGGTTTTCGGCCCGCCGTCGGCGGGCCTGACACGACCGACACAATCTGGACGCGCCAACACAGGCGCTTCGCGGTGATCGCCGGGGTCACGCTGGTCATATCGATAGTCGTCGCAGTAGGCATATATATATTCGGTGTTTTCGTGATTCCGACCCCCATGATGGGGTAACCACGCAACCGTTCCGGCACTCATCATGGTGCAATCCTGATACCCACAACTTCACGCCCGTAACCTCGCAATAATCTTTCATGCGCAATGTCACACCGCGCGGCGTCGGGGCAGGTCATGCAGAAAAACGACGCGATCGGCGTTCGCGTGCCGGTTGCTCGGCGGCCTGGCTCTAGCTGGCCGGCCGTTGCCGGTACACGTCCGGATGTTCGGTGTACCAGCGATCGCAGATCCGGCGAATCCTGCGGTGCTCCACCGCCAGCCAGGCCAGCCCCAGCACCGCGGCGATGACCCCGAGAATCCCCGCCGTCATGCCCTCGTGGTGATGTCCGCTGCCGAAGGCCGCGAGGCTGCCGCAAGTCCCGATCACGCCCGCGACGACCAATAGGTAACCGGGCCAGTGCAGGACGTCGATCAGCGACTCGCCGGCGAGCGGCCGCGTTGTTCTCAGATGGTCGACGGGGTCGTGGTAGGTGTCTCCCATAGCTGCTCCTCACCGCACCATCAACGTTAGATCGCGGGAGGACAAACCTAAAGGGCCAGCACCGGACCGGCGATCGGCGCAACCCCCATGGCGACCATCAGGGCCATCGCGGTCAGCAGGAACCAGCCCGCGCCGTGCCACCCCCACCAGGTTCCCCGGGCCTTCCACACCAGATAGGTGCGCACGAAAGCCCAAATCCCGGCGCCGAGCGCGATCAGCGGACCGCCGAACGCCAGCAGGGTGCGCTGCGGGGGGCCACACGCCACCGTGTCCACGCCCACTCCCGGGCAGGTACTGACCCATACCGCGGCGATCAACAGGAAGCCGACGGCGGCCAGCGTGGACAGGACGGCGAAACGGATGGCGGCGTGCACCTCGCCGTCCGCCTGGCCCAGGCGGTCACCGCCCGATCGCGCGTCTGCTTTCTGCATCGCTGTTCACCTCCCCGTGAAGACCCGCGCTGAGTTCATCGCTCGCTACGTCGCATTAGTTACAGGACGCCAGTGCCCGCGCTGGTAGCTGCGGAATGTGCACGAATTCACATACCCCGTGGCAAACCCCGGTAAACGGGATCGATGTGAGGTCAATGCCTAGCCCAGGTCTCGCAGAGCCGCACGGATGGCATGCAACGCGGCGTCGATTTCCGCGTGCGAGACGGTCAGCGCCGGACGGAACCGGACACCGTCGTGGCCCGAGGGCAGCACAATCACGGCACGGTGCCACAGCTGGCGGATCACCTCGTCGCGGTCGGCGGTGGTCGGCAGGCTGAAGGCGCACATCAGGCCGCGGCCGCGGGGGTCGAGCACCAGGCCGGGAAATTCGCCGGCGAGCTCGTCTAGGCGCCCGCGCAGGTAGGCGCCGCGTTCGGCGGCCCGATCGAACAACTCGTCGGCCTCGATCACCTCGAGGACGCGGCGGGCGCGCACCATGTCAGCCAGGTTGCCGCCCCACGTCGAGTTCAGCCGCGAGGACACCGCGAACACGTTGTCGGTCACCTCGTCGACCCGGCGGCCCGCCATGATGCCGCACACCTGCGTCTTCTTGCCGAACGCCACAGCGTCGGGTTCCACGCCCAATTGCTGGTAGGCCCACGGCGTTCCGGTCAGGCCGCAGCCGGTCTGCACCTCGTCGAAGATCAGCAAAGCGTCGTGCTCGTCGCACAGTTCGCGCATGGCCGCGAAGAACTCGGGCCGGAAGTGGCGGTCGCCGCCCTCGCCCTGGATCGGTTCGGCCACAAAGCATGCGATGTCGTGCTGGTGGGATGCGAAGGCCGCGCGGGCCTGGCGCAGCGACTCGGCCTCCAGCGCCGCCATGGCAGCCCGGTCCAGGCCGGGCCGGATGAACGGGGCATCGATGCGGGGCCAGTCGAACTTGGGGAAGCGATCCACCGTGACGGGCTTGGTGTTGGTCAGCGACAGCGTGTAGCCGCTGCGGCCGTGGAACGCACCGCGCAGGTGCAGCACCCGGGTGCCCAGCGCGGGGTCGATCCCGTGGGCTTCGTTGAACCGGCTCTTCCAGTCGAACGCCACCTTGAGGGCGTTCTCCACCGCGAGCGCTCCCCCGTCGACGAAGAAGAGGTGCGGCAGGGCCGGGTCGCCCAGCACCCGGGCGAAGGTCTCCACGAAACGGGCCAACGCCACCGAGTACACGTCGGAGTTGCTGGGCTTGTTCAGCGCGGCCTGCGCCAGCTCGGCGCGAAACTCCTCGTCGTCGGCGAGCGCGGGGTGGTTCATGCCCAGCGCCGACGACGCGAAGAAGGTGAACATGTCCAGGTAGCGGCGGCCGTCGCGGGCGTCGTACAGGTAGGAGCCGGCGGAGCGGGCCGGATCGAGCACGAGGTCGAAACCATCGACCAGCATGCTGCGCGACAGCATCTCGTGGACCCGGTCGGGCCCGGTGGTGCTGCCGGTGCGGATGAAGCGGTCCAGGGTCGCGGTCATGGCGCCCATGCTAGCCGATTTTTACGGAATCATAAGCCAGATGCCGTATATTTTATGGTATTCGTTGCCTATCAGCGTAAAAAGTATTCAATATGATGGTGCTGCGCGTACTGACGTTCGCCGTCGTCCGGATCCGCTGCAGCAGGTCTTCCAGCGCCCGGGCGGACGGGACGCGGACCAGCAGGACGTAGCTTTCGTCGCCGGCCACCGAGTGACACGATTCGATCTCCTCGATGTGCTCGAGGCGGGCGGGCGCATCATCGGGTTGAGAGGGATCCAAGGGAGTGATGGCCACGAACGCCGACAGCAGGTGCCCGACCGCCTCCGGATCGATGCGTGCCGCGTATCCCGAGATCACGCCGCGCGCCTCCAGCCTGCGCACCCGCGACTGCACCGCCGAGACCGACAGCCTGGCGCTGGCGGCGAGCTCCGCCAGCGTCGCGCGGCCGTCGGCGACCAGCTCGCGCACCAGAATCCGGTCGACCTCGTCGAGCGTCTCACCCATGGCCGGAGACTATCGCAGGAACGGCCCGCTGTGACCCGCACGAAATGGCTGGAAACCTGGCAGCTTCGGGCGCAGTTCGCCGCGCGCCTGTCGGCGATGTATGCGGTCGAGGTGCCCGCGTACGGCACCCTGGTCGAGGTCAGCGGGCGGGTCAACGCCGATTACGCGGCGCGCCATCCCAACGCCGAACGGTTCGGCTCGCTGCGGCGGGTCACCGCGGAGCGGCACGGCGCCATCCGGGTGGGCAGCCCGGCCGAACTGGCCGCCGTCGCCGACCTTTTCGCCGCATTCGGCATGCTGCCGGTGGGCTACTACGACCTGCGCCGTGCGGCGTCGCCGGTCCCGGTCGTGTCGACCGCCTTTCGGCCTATCGGCGCAAAGGAGTTGGCGCTGAACCCGTTTCGGGTGTTCACCTCGATGCTGGCCTCCCGTGACCTGCGCTACTTCGGCCGCGATCTGCGCCGGCGCATCGACACCTTCCTGGCCCAGCGCCGGCTGTTCGACCCCGGGCTGACGGCCCGGGCGCGGATCATCGCCGCCGAAGGCGGCTGCGAAACCGAGGAGGCGCGAACGTTCGTCGTGGCGGCCGTGGCGGCATTCGCGTTGTCCCGCGAGCCGATCCAGCGATCCTGGTATGACGAATTGGCTCGCGTGTCCGCGGTGGCCGCCGACATCGCCGGCGTCGGCTCCACCCACATCAACCACCTGACGCCGCGGGTGCTGGACATCGACGACCTGTACCAGCGGATGACCGCGCGCGGCATCACCATGATCGACGCCATCCAGGGCCCGCCCCGCACCAACGGGCCCGCGGTGCTGTTGCGCCAGACCTCTTTTCGCGCGCTGGCCGAACCCCGGCGCTTCCGCGGCGACGACGGCCGCATCACCGAAGGGACGCTGCGGGTGCGCTTCGGGGAGGTGGAGGCGCGCGGTGTCGCGCTGACCCCGCGGGGCCGGCACCGCTACGACGCGGCGATGGCCGCCCCCGACCCGGCCGCGGTGTGGGCGGACTACTTTCCGTGCACCGACGCCCAGATGGCCGCCGCGGGACTGGCGTACTACCGCGGCGGTGACCCGTCCGCGCCGATCGTGTACGAGGACTTCCTGCCCGCGTCGGCGGCGGGCATCTTCCGGTCGAACCTGGATGCCGACACCCGCGTCGAAAACGATGCCGCCGCCGACGATTCCGGCTACGACGCGCAGCGGCTGGCCGGTGCCATCGGCCGCGAGATCTACGACCCGTATTCGCTTTACGAAGCGCAATCCCAGGAGGCACCCCGATGAGCATGCCCACCGCCGAAGACTTGCGCGCCCGGGTGCGCGATGCCCTGCGGGCGATGGGGGCCGATATCGCCCTCGGCGAGCCGGACGCCCATGGGATGACCGTGAGCACACCGATCACCGGCGAGGTGTTGTTCACCGTCAAGCCCACCACACCCGAGCGGGCCGAGCGGGTGATCGACGAAGCCGCCCAAGCGTTTCCGGTGTGGCGTGCCACGCCGGCCCCGGTTCGGGGAGCGCTGGTGGCGCGTCTCGGCGAACTGCTGACCGCGCATAAGAACGAGCTGGCCACGCTGGTGACGTGCGAGGTCGGCAAGATCACCTCCGAGGCCGCCGGCGAGGTGCAGGAGATGATCGACATCTGCCAGTTCGCCGTGGGCCTGTCGCGTCAGCTCTACGGCCGCACCATCGCATCGGAACGGCCCGGCCATCGCTTGCTGGAGACCTGGCACCCGCTCGGCGTCGTCGGGGTGATCACCGCCTTCAACTTCCCGGTCGCGGTGTGGGCCTGGAACGCGGCGCTGGCCCTGGTCTGCGGGGACCCGGTGGTGTGGAAGCCCTCGGAGTTGACACCGTTGACGGCGTTGGCCACTGCGGCGCTGATCGACCGGGCCGCGACCGACGTCGGCGCCCCGCCCGCGGTGAGCTCGCTGCTGCTGGGCGACCGCGACCTGGGTGAGCGGCTGGTGGACGACCCCCGTATCGCGTTGTTGTCGGCGACCGGCTCGGTTCGGATGGGCCGCGCGGTCGGTCCCCGCGTCGCCGCGCGCTTCGGGCGGATGCTGCTGGAATTGGGCGGCAACAACGCCGCCATAGTGACGCCGTCGGCCGACCTGGATCTGGCCGTGCGGGCGGTGGTGTTCGCCGCCGCCGGCACCGCCGGTCAGCGCTGCACCAGCCTGCGCCGGCTGATCGTCCACCGCTCGGTGGCCGACGAGGTGGTCGCGCGCGTCGAAGCCGCCTTCCGGCAACTGCCCATCGGGGACCCGTCCGCGCCGGGCACGCTGATCGGCCCGCTGATTCACGAAACCGCCTACCGCGACATGGTGGGGGCGCTCGAACAGGCGCGTGCCGACGGCGGTGAGGTCATCGGCGGCGACCGCGTTCACCAGGAAGGTCCGGGACACTCGAGTTCGTATTACGTCGCCCCGGCGCTGGTGCGGATGCCCGCGCAGACCGCCATCGTGGCCACCGAGACGTTCGCGCCCATCCTCTACGTGCTGA
>NZ_LZMB01000480.1 GCF_001673555.1 Mycobacterium sp. 1165178.9
TTCGCCGGTGCCGCGGGCGAACACTACTTGCACATCGGGACACTGGGCAGCCGAGGCGGTGGAGATGACGGAGGTGGCCAGGGCCGAAACGGCCACGCCCGACGCTGCGAGAACTACTGCTGAACCGAGGACGATGTGACGCGCAATCATGCCGCCATTGTGCCCAACCGACACGCTGCTTAAACACAGGAAACACCGAAATTACAGTGTTCTCATAAAATTAGCGCCGCTGCTGCGGACGGCGTGAGATCGGTTGCGCGCGGCGCGTATCCGGCGCCGCCGATCGCATCCGCGAGAGCCGGACCGACACCGAGGCCGCCCCCGAAGCCGTCACGGCCGGGCCGGAGCGAGGGCCCGCGATGCAATGTGGTCTCCTAACTTGTAGTTACGAGCCCGAAGCACGGTGAAGCAAGAGCCGGCATCGGCGAGCGGCCCGAGTGGATGCGGCGGCGAAGGTGAACCCGATAGCGCAGGCCCTGAACACGGTCACGGACCACGTGGCCAATCCGGCGCGGGTGTCGGATCCCGATAAGTTGCGCGGCACCGTCTTCGGCAAGACCGTCTTGGTGACCGGCGCCTCCTACGGCATAGGCGAGGCGACCGCACGCAGCCTGGCCGCCGCGGGGGCGACCGTCCTGGTGGTCGCCCGGTCCGAGGAGCGGCTCCGCGACGTCACGGCGTCGATCAACGCCGGTGGGGGTAAAGCGGTCGCCTATCCGGCCGACCTCACCGACGAATCCGCGGTGAGCACCCTGACCAAACAGATCACCGAGGAGCACGGCCCGCTCGACATCGTGGTGAGCAACGCCGGCAAGTCACTGCGCCGCTCGTTGCACGAGCAGTACGACCGGCCGCACGACTTCCAGCGCACCATCGACATCAATTACCTGGGGCCGGTGCGGTTGCTGCTGGGTCTGCTGCCGGCCATGCGCAGCAATGGCAGCGGGCACATAGTTAACGTGTCGAGTGTCGGCGTGCGGGTGGTGCCGGGTCCGCAGTGGGGTGCCTACCAGGCGTCGAAGGGCGCCTTCGACCGGTGGCTGCGCAGCGTGGCTCCGGAGCTGCACACCGACGGTGTGGATGTCACCACGGTCTATTTCGCGCTGGTCCGAACGAGGATGATCGCACCCACTCCGCTGCTGGGTCGCCTTCCCGGACTGTCGGCGGACGAAGCCGCCGACGCCATCGCCAAAGCGATCATCGAGCGGCCACGCACCATCGAACCACCCTGGGTGTTGCCGGCCGAGTTGGCCTCGGTGCTGCTGGCCGGCCCGGCCGACTACGCCGCGCGGCTGTGGCATCGGCGGTTCTTGACCGAGCCCGACACCGACGAGGACGACGATGACGACTGACCGCGTGGTGACCACCGCCGCCCGGGCCCTGCTGCACTCCGGTCTACTCAATCCGCCGGCGCCGCTTGCGGTTTTCCGGCTCCTTCGCGAGGCGCGCCGGGGCGGCACAAATCCGTACACGCTGCTGGCGGTCACGACCGCGCGTTGGCCCGACCGGACGGCGATCGTCGACGACGACGGCGCGCTGAGCTATCGGCAGCTGCAGCAGCTGACCGAGTCGCTGGCGCGGCGGTTGTCCGCCGACGGCGCTGCACCCGGACACGCGGTCGGAGTGATGTGCCGCAACGGACGCCGTTTCGTGGCGGGCGTTTTCGCCGCCGCTCTGCTGGGCGCCGACGTCGTTCCGATGAGTACGGAGTTCCGCAGCGACGCGCTGGCGGCCGCGGTGCAAGCCCACCGTATCTCGACCGTGGTCGTCGACGACGACGAACTCGCCGAGCGAGTCCGGGCCGCGGATGAATCGGTGGTCACGGTCGATCCGGCGACCGTTGGCACCGACGAGGGCGCGCCCAGGCCGGACGTTGCCGCACCCGGCCGCATCGTGCTGCTGACATCGGGCACCACCGGGAAACCCAAAGGGGTACCCCGCACACCGCAGTTGCGCTCCGCCGTGGGTGTGTGGGTGACGATCCTCGATCGCACCCGGCTGCGCACCGGTTCACGAGTTTCGGTGGCAATGCCCATGTTTCACGGGTTGGGGCTGGGCATGCTGATGCTGACCTTCGCGCTCGGGGGCACCGTTTTAACACGTCGTGAGTTCGACGCCGAAGCCGCGCTGGCCCAGGCGTCGCTGCACCGCGCCGACGCCTTCACCGCGGTGCCCGTCGTGCTCGCGCGGATCCTGGACCTGCCCGAGCAGGTGCGGGCGCGAAACCCGCTGCCCTACTTGCGGACCGTGATTTCCAGCGGCGACCGCCTCGACCCCAGCCTGGGTCAGCGGTTCATGGACGCCTACGGTGACATCCTCTACAACGGGTACGGCTCCACCGAGGTCGGCATCGGTGCGCTGGCCACGCCGGCTGATTTGCGCGAAGCCCCCGAAACCGTGGGAAGACCCGTCGTGGGGTGCCCGGTGCGCATTTTCAACAAGAACGACAAGCCGGTCGGGCCGCGGGTCACCGGGCGGATCTTCGTCGGCGGCGAATTGACCAGCGAGGGTTATACCGACGGCGCGGCAAAAGCCGTCGTCGACGGCATGACCAGCACCGGCGACATGGGCTATCTGGACAACGCGGGCCGGCTCTTCATTGTCGGCCGCGAGGACGACATGATCATCTCCGGCGGCGAAAACGTCTATCCGCGTGCGGTCGAGAACGCGCTCGCCCAGCATCCCGCCATCGCCGACAGCGTTGTCATCGGTGTCCCCGACGAACGGTTCGGTCAGCGCTTGGCCGCGTTCGTGGTCGCTCAGTCCGGCGGCGAGATCGACGAGGCGGAGTTGCGCGAGTACCTGAAGGGCCGGGTCTCTCGCTTCGAACAGCCGCGCGACATCAACGTCGTAGACAGCATCCCGCGCAATCCCACCGGCAAGGTGCTGCGCAAAGAACTGCCCCGCTGACGCTTACTGCTCGCCGGGCTCCAAAGCGGCGACCTGTTTGGCCAGCCAGTTGGGTGCCAGCGCCGAGATCGCGGTGGCGCCCGCCGTCGAACCCAACACACCGGACCAGGCCACCGGCCCCAGCGGTGTGCACCCGAAGAACTGACTGACCACCGGGGTCTGCACGATGCCGACCAATACGCCGGCGCTGCCCAGGGCGGTCGCCACGACGAGCGGGCTGTGCCGGCGTGTCAGCAGCGTCTGCGCCAGCTGCGTAGTCACGAGTGCGGTCAAACCCATTGTCGCCGTGCGGCGTTCGGTACCCGGTGTCCATCGTCCGATGGCCCAGGCGGCCGTTGCGCCGGCGGCCGTGACGGCGCCGCGCGAGACGATCTGGCGCATCAGCGGGGCGTCAAGGGACGGCGTGGGTCCGGTCAGCACCGCCCGGCGGTGCATGCGGCGTGCCTCTTCGGCGGCTTCGGCGGATTCGTACTCGGCTTCGTCGGGTTCGACGTACTGCGACGTGACCGCCACAGCGAGCGCGGGGAACATGTCCGTGAGCAGGTTGACCAGCAGCAGCTGACGCGTCCCCACCGGGGCGCGGCCCTGGCCCAGCGCGGTCCCGATGATGGTGAACAACACCTCGCCGACGTTGCCGCCCACCAGTATCGTGACCGCGTCGCGAACCCCGGCCCACATGCTGCGGCCCTCGACCAGGGCGTCCATCAGCACGCCCAGATCCTCGTCGGTCAAGACGATGTCGGCGGCTCCGCGAGCGGCCGACGATCCGCGACCGCTCACCCCTATGCCTACGTCGGCCATCCGGATGGCGGCGGCGTCGTTGGCACCGTCGCCGACCATGGCGGTCACGCGCCCGCAGCGCTGCAGCGCCGCCACGATCTGCACCTTCTGCTCCGGGCTGACCCGGGCGAACACCTGCACGTCGGCGACCAACCGGGCGCACGCGTCCTCGTCGAGCCCGGCAAGTTCGCCGCCGTTCACCACCCGCGCATCCGCGGGCAGGCCCAGCTGCCGGGCGATCGCCCGCGCGGTGGTCGGGTGGTCGCCGGTGATCAGCACCACATCACGGTCGGCATCGACCAGCGCTTCGATCAACGGGCGCGCCGATGCCCGCGCGGTGTCGGCCAAACCGACGTAGCCGAGCAGTTCGAGGTTCTGCGCCGCGCCGTCCACGGCGTCCGCGTCGGTGTCCTCATCGTCGGTCTCGTGCTTCCAATTGCGTTGCGCGACCGCGAGCACCCGCAAGCCCTGCTCGGCCAGACCGTGCACCACCGCCTCGGCCCGCGCTTGGTCGGCTTTCGGGTCGGCGAACTTGCAGCGCGGCAGGATGACCTCGGGAGCTCCTTTGAGGACCAGCACCGGCAGGTCCACGGGGTGGCCATTGGCAGCGCCGTCGTGACCCACCGTGCCGATCGCGGCGGCGAAACCCCGACTGGACTCGAACGGCACCTCGGCGACCATCGTCCAGTCCGAATCACCTTGACCGTTCAGCGAACTCGCGGCGGTGAGGATCGCCTCGTCGGTGGCGTGCGCATGTCCCTGGCCTTCCTGCGGCTGGGCCGATGCGCGGGCGGCGGCGCGCAGCAGACCGGCGGATTCCGGATCGGTCAGCTTCGGGAACGGATCGTTCGGATCGACATCGTCGGGCACGGCGCAGACGACGCGCAGCCGGTTCTCGGTAAGCGTGCCGGTCTTGTCGAAGCAGACGGTGTCGACGCGGCCCAGCGCCTCGATGGTGCGCGGCGCGCGGACCAGGGCCCCGCGCGCCGTCAGCCGCTGGGCGGCCGAGAGCTGGGAAAGGGTGGCCACTAGCGGCAGCCCCTCGGGGACGGCGGCCACCGCGATCGCGACGCCATCGGCCACCGCCTGGCGCAGCGTCGCGCGGCGCAGCAGCGCCAACGCCGACACCGTTGCGCCGCCGGCAAGCGTCAGCGGCAGCACCTTGCTGGTCAGTTCCCGCAGCCGGGCTTGGATTCCGGCCGAAGTTTCGACATCGGCGACCGCCGAGATCGCGCGGTGCGCTGCGGTGCCGACGCCGGTGGCCACGACGATCCCCCTGGCTCGTCCCGCGACGATGGTGCTGCCCTCGAACAGCATGCTGGCGCGGTCGGGGTCGTTGACCGCGACCGGGTCCTCCTGTTTGTCCACCGGGAGCGACTCGCCGGTGAGCAGGGACTCGTCGACTTCGAGGTCTTCGGCCAACAACACGCGGGCGTCGGCCGGCACCACTTCGGGTGCGGTCAGGTCGATGACGTCGCCCGGCCGCAAGGACTTGGCGGACACCGTGGCGGTGCGGGTGGCGTGCCGCGCGGCCTCCAGCCGGCGTTTGGTCGTCGCGACAGCCGGAACGACGACCCGGCGCACCAACTGGTCCTGCTCGGCGAACAGCTCGGCGGCCGCGGCCTCCGCCCGTAACCGTTGCGCCCCACCGGTTATCGCGTTGACGGTCATGACGCCGGCGACGAGCAGGGCGTCGATGTTGCTGCCGACGATCGCCGACGCGGCGGCCCCGACGGCCAGGATCGGGGTCAGTGGATCGGCGAGTTCGGCCCGCGTGGCGGACGCCAGCCTGGCCGCGTTGAGCAGCGGACCCCGCAGTGGCGCCAGCGCCGGGCTATACGACAGGTCGTCGAGACGACGCCGCCACGACGGCTCGGTTTCGACCGCCAGGGGCCGGGAACCGCCGGCCAGCCGCGAGTAGACGATCTCGGGATCCAACGCGTGCCAGGCGGTGAGCGGTTGGGGGGTGGGATCGGGCAGGCGCAGCACCCGGGTGGCGGACAGGGTTCCCGCCAGCAAGGCGGTCGCCGCGGCCGCGTTGACCGGGTTGAGCCATCGGCGAAAGCTGACGGGGCTGGTGGGTGCTTGTTCTTCGCCGGTGACGAGCAGCAGCCCGGCCAGCGTCGTGCCGCCCTGGGCGAGGTGCACGGCCGATTCGCTGGCCGAGCGCGCTACCGGAATAGCCGACAGGATCCGCACCGCGTCGGCCAGGTCGGTGCCGGTGATGATGTCCGCGGTCCACGCCGTGGCGGCGCGCGGATCGTCAAGGGCCACACCGACGTCGGCGATCGCGAGTGCGGCGAGGGTATCGGTCGACGCGAAATCGCGATGCAGAGCGGTGATCAGCAGGACGGGTCCGCGATCGACTCGCAGCTCGCGGACCACGTTCAACAGCGGCGTGCCCGGCGGATGTGATGCGCCGACGCTGGCGGCGAGGTCCTCGGTGCCGGCGACGTGGCGTAGGACCACCCGCGCGCCGGTCCGGTTCGCAGTCTGGAAGAGCGGAATCGCATAGGGGTCGACCTCCCAGCCGACTGCGACGCTGCCCACGCATTCGCCGTCGACGATCAGGTCGGCGTTTTCCAGACCCTGAGCGGGCTTGCCCGACGGCCCGCCCTCCGACGGGACCCATCTCAGGCGCGCACCGGTGGCCGGGAGTTCATCCGGATCGGGCTCGGGTGCCTCCTCGCCGTGCAGCAGCGCGTCGGCGACCTCGTAGACCCGGTCGTCGTCCCAGCCGGGCGCATCGCCGTGGACGCGCAAGACGGCACGATGATCGCCGCGCAGCGCGGCGCCGTCGATGACGACCACCTTCACCCGGTCCAGCCGGCGCAGTGCGCCGGGGTCGAGGACCAGTTGCCCGGAGGTGGCGAGCCCGCGGCCCAACACCGCCGCGAAGGCCTGCCGACCCATGTGCGCCGCGCGCGGTACCGCGGCTTCGATCGCGCCGGCGGCGTCCTCGGTACCGCCGCCGGCGACAAGCGCGCTCGCCGCGGCGATCAGCGCGCCGTTGGCCGCGGAATCGACGTAGCTCTCGACCGGGCCCGCCATCGACCCCTTCCCGGCGTCGATCGCGACGTCGATGGACCCGCCGACCACGACGTGCGAAGCCTCGCCGGCCGCGGCGGCCGCCCAGCTGTGCCGCGGCTCATGGGATTTGGCGCCGGCGGACGAGATGACGGGCACCACGGGAGCCTGTGGCCGCTCCGGCGACGCCAACGCCGGCTCGCGGTCTCGCCAGACGCGGCGGTGCGCCGTCGCCTCCGAGATTTGCAGGGTGCGTTGGGTCAGGTCGAGCAGCGGTGTACCGATCGCCTGGGTCAGCCCGTAAGCGGCCGCCGTCGTCGCGGCAAGCGCGATATCGGTGCCCACCCGACCCAGTCGCGATTCCAGGATCGCCACCATGCGCGGCTGATGGTTGATGAGGGCGGCCGCGGCCCGGGTCGTCTTGGGTGCCGCGGGCAGGCGGGTCACCCAGCCGGTGACCGCCCCACTCACGGCGACGATGTCCAGGGCGGCGGCGGTGAGCGGCACCAGAATCGCCAGCGGGTTACCCGGGTCGGCGAAGGGCGCGGAAAGGGACGAGGACATCGAAGTTGCCGGAGCGATGTCGTCAGCCACGGTAACGACCGCCTCGCGGACCTCGTCGAGGACGGTATCCGGGTCCGCGTCGTCGGTGAACTCGACCACCAACCGGCCCAGCGAGCCCTCGACATGGGCCTTGGCCACGCCGCGAATCCGGCGAACCGGCTCCTCGAGGACGGCCGCGTACTCGTCCCACCGCGGGAACGGCAGCAGCGGGTCGAGGTCCAGATGCACCCGCCGCCCGCTCTGCCAGCGCACCGGCGGCAAGATTTGGGCCGACGAGCCGTTGGTGGGGCCGCCGAACCCGATGGCGCGGCCCGTAGTTTCGGCGACCGACTGAACCACCGGGCCGGCCAATTCCGTGACGGGACTGGTCAGCGTCTGCAGCGCGCCCGCGGCCTCCGCCGCGGTGGACACACCGGCCCGCACCGCCTGCGCCGCTCCGCCGACTACGCCGGCGACGACGCTGGAAACGCCCGGAATTTTCACTCGTCACCCTTCAACTTCGTCTACCGCGCCTAATGATCCTGACGTGTGGAGGAGCTGTCCACACGCGGGCGGGAAGGTGAAACCGTGCGACGACGCCGACGACGATGCAGGTCCGGCCTCCCTTAGAGAGCAAGGGTGCGATTACGTCCCAGGACCAAGGTTACCGGGTTGGCGACAAACCAAACGTGCTGAACAAGCCGGGCTCGAGGAAGACGGTGATGCCGACGATCCCGGTGGCGCCGGGGGTCAGGACATGAATGGAATGGGCCGCCATCGTGTTGTCGGCGCTACGTCGGTACTCGGCAACGGCGGGTTGCGCATTCGCGGCCGTCGGGACCATCACGATATCGCCTGGCTTGGCCAGAGCCCGCCGGGCGAGGAACCGCAGCACCGCGTCGCAGCCGGTGAACCAGACTGGCATGGGCGGCATTTCGAGTTTGACGTCGGCTTGCAGCAGCGCCGTCAGCGCCGCCATGTCCGCGTTTTCGAATGCGGCGCAATACCGGTCGAGCAGTTCGCGACGCTGCGCATCGCCAGGCTCGGACATTTCGTCCTCGGCGGGGGAGAGCTCGGCAAGGTGGGCCCGGGCGCGCTGCAGCGAGCTGTTGACCGCCGCGGGCGTGGTTTCGAGGAGCTCGGCAACTTCGGCGGCGCTGAATTGCACGACGTCGCGCAGAATCAACACGGCGCGCTGCCGCGCCGGCAGTTCCTGCAGCGCGGTCATCACGGCGAGCCGCACGCTCTGCTTGGCGGTGAGGTCGTCTTCCGGGCTCTTGAACATTGAGTCGGGAATGGGCTCGAGCCAGGCATGCGCGCCGGCCTTCGCGTCGAAATCGGTGTCCGGGTCGACCGAGCCGTCCCCGACTCCCATCGGCAGCACGCGGCGGGCGCGGTT
>NZ_LZMB01000481.1 GCF_001673555.1 Mycobacterium sp. 1165178.9
CCGGCTACGCGTTTCAGGCGGCGGCACTGGCGCACGGATCCCTGCTGCTGGTCCAGCCGCTGCTGGTGTCGTCGTTGCTATTCGCACTACCCCTGAGTGCGGCGCTGTGCCACCAGCGCATCAGTCGGGCCCAGTGGGGCTGGGCGATGTTGCTGACGGCCGCGCTGGCCGTTTTCTTGCTGGTGGGCCAGCCCCGCGAGGGCCACAGCCGTCCCCCGATACCGGCGTGGACGCTGGCGCTGGCGATCACGGTGCCGTCGGTGATCGCGAGCGTCATCGCGGCCCGCCGCGCCGCCGGCCGGGTGCGGGCCTCGCTGCTGGGTGTCGCGGTGGCGATCCTGCTCGGCATGATCGCGGTCGTCACGAAGGTCTGCACTCACCGCTACTCGGTCGGCGGGTGGCATGCGTTGATGACCGTTCCCGCTCCGTATGTGCTGGTGGGATTAGCGGTGACCGTGACCGTGGTGCAGAACTCGGCGTTTCATGCCGGTGCGCTGCAGGCGTCGGTACCGATCATGCTGGTGGGTGAACCGGTGGTCGCCGTCCTGCTGGGGGTTGTCGTGCTCGGCGAGCACCTGGCGGTTGGCGGACTGACGGCGTTGATCCTCGTCATCGCGGTGGTGGCGATGGCCGCGGCCACGGCCGCGCTGGGCCGCAGTCAGGCGATCGAAAATGTGCCGCGAGAGCAGCTACCGCGGTCGCCGGACCTCGACGAGGCCACACTGGCGGGCGTGGGGGCGCGCGGCCGGCCTCCTGGCGCGCGCGATCGCTGAGGGTCGAAACTATTTCCTGTCGCGCGGCAACCGACAGCCGGTGTAGCCCGAGACGACGAGGTTGCCGCGGTAGCCGACCTTGATGAAGATCCCAGTTGGGCCGTAGAACCCCACGTCGTGGTTTCCCGGGTTGTCGTGCGTGACCTGCATGTCGGTGGCGTCGATCTTGCTGGCCGCCTGTCTGGCGGCCTCTTGGATGGTGGCCCACTGTTGCTCGGAGACCGCGACGTCGGCGGCCACCTCATCCGGCAAGAAGTAGGCCCGGCCACCCGTGTGATCGTACGGTCGTTCGCAGCCCAGACCCGAACCCTCGTGCGGGGCCTCCCAACTGATCGACGGAATCAGTTTGCTTGTGGCCGACGTGATTTCGATCATCGCGGCGTGAACCTGGCTTTGGGTGTCCTCTAACGAGGGCAGGGATTTCAGCGTCGCCAGGGCAGCGGCGGCGTCGGCGGGTGGGCTGGGTTGGTGGGGCTGATTCACGTGGCATCCTGTTGCGGCTAGTGCGGTGGCGGTCATGGCGGCGAAGAACAGCGCGTGGCGTCGCGGTTTCGGGGTGCTCGTCATTCGGTTGTCGGTCACTTCTGCGGGACCGCCTGATCGCCCAGTCCGGCCAGCACGGCCGCGATGTTGAAGTTGGTCGTCCTGGTCCCTCCGCCATCGGGGAAGCGGGGGTAGTCGCTGTGCCCGTGCGCGCCGCCGAGGTTGAGGGTGCCGCCGCGGCCGTCGGGCACGCTGGCCGGGCCGGTCGCAAGGTGAGTGAAGTTCGGGTTCGTCGCCGGGTTCGGTCCGAAGTGGCCGGCGCCGCCGCCGTCGGCCACGCTTAAGAGGCTTTCAGCCAGAGTGCTCAACGGTGGTGGCAGAAACGGCGCCACGGTTTGCGCGATGAGCGGGCCGTCGTAAGTCCACTGGATCGGGTCGTCCGGGGTTTCCATGGTGAACACGTTGCCGGGTTGCAGGTGGAGCTGTTGCGGCGTGGACGCTTCGATGCCCGGCGAGCCGTAGAACAAAGCGCGCGATACGCCGTGGTCGCCGAGCTCCTGAAGGGCCAGGCCGGTGGTGAGCGAACCGTAGGAGTGGCCGATCGCGGTCAGATCGGCGGGACCATCGTGGTGGGCGGCCTGTATTCCGTCGTAGAAGCCGGCAAGGTCGTGGGCGCCGGCTCGGGCGATGTCGTCGTGGCTGACGCCCCACCCGCCGGCAAGCGAGTCGCCGAGGTCGTCGAGGCCGGGAACTTGCGGCGGGTCATAACCGATCCAGGCGATCGCCGAGACGGTGTCGTGTTGGTGGCCGGGAACCAGACTCAACTGTCGGAGCGCTTCGCTTCTGAGCCGGGTCGCCTCGTCGGCCATGCTTCCGATGGCACCGTGCACCGTGGTGTTGAGTCCGGGCGTGGTGACCGACACGTGGGTGGACGAATCGGGATCGCCGACCGCGATCGCGGCGCGGGCCTGCTTGCCCGTCTTGGTGTCCAGCACCATGAGTTTTCGCTCCCGGCTCATCACGACGGCCCTCTGGACGGCTTGAAGGTCGGGCAGGTATCTGGCTTCATTTCGGGCGGCGTCATACTGGCGTTGCCACGCCTCGTATGCCACACGCGATCGTCGAAGATCGCTCCCGGCTCGTTTGGCGGCGGAATGTTGTTGCCCTGCACCCAATCCGGATGCTGGGCCTCGAGCCCGTCTGCTTGCGCGCCGGCGGCCTGGGCGCTGCCCAATTCGGCGGCCAGAGTGAGCCGGTTGTAATGGTCCCGGTCCACCGCGGGCATTCCGTTGTGGTTGCCGATGTACGGATTGTGTTGGTATTCCGCGTCTTTCTGCTGGGGCGTCAGCGAGTTCCACACTTGCGCGAACCGCTTGGGGTCATCGGGCAACGCGGGCCGTGGTGACAGCGGGCCCTGCACGGACTGGATACTTGCGGGGTCATATCCGTCGCCGCGCAGGGCTCCGAGGGCGTTCTGCAACGCGTTCGAGTAGCCGTCGCGCGTCGCCTGCAGCTGGCTCAGCGCGCCCGTGGTGTCGCGGATGGCGTCCTGCTCACACTTGGCGATGAGCGTTTCGAGCGCGTCGACGTCGGCGGCCGTAAGGTCCTCGTCGCCCTCCATATCGTCGGCTTCACCGATCAGATCGTCGAGCTCTTGCAGCTGGGCTTCCAGCGTCGCGATCTGTCCCGCCGCGGTTTTCTGCGCCTCGGCCAGCGCCGCGGCGATGCTTTCCAGGTCGGCACCGATCCTGGGCAACTGCAACGACTGCGCCCCAAGCGATTTCGTCACCCGCTGCACCTCGTCAGAGTCATTTATCGGATGGCCGCCGTCCCGATGGTTCCAGGCGGCCTCGAATCGGCTGCGGGCCTGTTCGAAAGCGTTGTTGGTCTCGGTCGTGCAGCGCCCCGCCCGGAGAAACGCCCCGGCCAGATTGGAGATCTGCAGCGGGCTGCCGGCTTGCAAGGTCTGGTTGATGGTCCATGGGTCGCCACCGGCTGCGGCGATCAGCGCCGGGACGCTCAGGTAGCGCAATTGCATGGGATCCTCAGCCGCTCTCCCGACCAGTACCCATCGCCAACCCTTCCCCGCTCGGGAAAGGTTACCGCCGCGGCTGCGGCAAACAATTCACTGCGAGGAGACGGCCGGGGTGTTGCCCGACGACGGGTCTTTGGCGACCCGTTGTTTGAACTAGACCAGAAACGGCCCGGTCCGAGGCTTTCGGCCTCAATATGAGACAAGATCGAGCGCGAGAACTCGCCGCGGAAAGGACAACGATGCCGCCCAAGTCACCGACATCAACCCCGAAGCTGCCGCCCGCCCGGGCGGCTCGCGCGGTCGAACGGGTCCGTCATCACGTGGGGCGGCTGTACCAGCGATTGGCTCCTCCGCCGATCACGGTCATCGACATCATCTTCGGGGCCTTTCTGTCGCAGGCCATCTCGGCGTCCGCGCAGCTAGGCATTGCCGACGCGCTCGCCGCGGGCCCGTTGACCAAGGAGGATCTGGCGCGTCGCGTCGGAGCCGACCCGGACAGCGTGGGGCGGCTGATGCGGTTGCTGATCAGCCGCGGCGTGTTCCGCAGGCGCCGCGACGGTCGTTTCGCGCTCAACGCGCTGGCCGACACGTTGCGCTCCGACTCGCCGATCTCGACGCGTGGGGTCGCCTTGCTTTACGGCTCGCCGCAACACCGGGCGAATTGGACGCGGCTGGCCGATGCGGTGCGCACCGGGGAGCCGAACCCGGCAAAAGTATTCGGAAAAGACTTCTTCGACTATCTGCGCGACGACCCCGAGTTCGCGGAGATCTTCAACACAGCTATGACGTCCACGTCGGCAATATTGGAGGCGGCGGTGGTCGCGGCGTATGACTTCAGCAACTTCGCCGTCATCGCCGATATCGGTGGCGGCCACGGCCGGCTTCTGTCATCGCTTCTCGCCGCCGCCCCCGATGCCCGCGGCGTGCTGTTCGACCTCCCCGAGGCGGTCGAGGGAGCGCCACCGCTATTGGCCGCGCACGGCGTCGCCGACCGAGTCACGGTGATGGGCGGATCGTTCTTCGACAGCGTGCCGCCCGCTGATGCCTATGTGATGAAGAACGTCATCCACGACTGGCCCGACGACGAAGCCATCGCGATTCTCAGCACCATCAAAGCCGCGGCCCCGCCGGGTGCGAAACTGCTGCTGCTGGAGATGGTGATCCCGGATCATGACCGTGAATTCCTCGGCCACTTTGCCGATATGGAGATGCTGGTGATCGCGGGTGCACTGGAACGCAGCCTCAAGCAGTGGACGGAGCTACTTGAGCGTGGCGGCTTCCGGCTGCAGCGCGTTGTGCAGACCGCAGGGCCGCTCTGCGTCATCGAAGCCGTGCCCGGCTAGGCAGGTACGGGAGCGTTGGTCGGATCAAGCTGCGTTGGCCGTTCGATGACACACGGGTCAGCACGCAGCCGGTGTGGTGCACCCGAAACCAAATTAGTTGGAATACAACATGTTTCGTTAAGAATGTTGAGTGGCGATTTTATCCAGAAGAGGATTTGGTCGGGTCCTCGGCCTCCGACAACGCTGTGGCACTTTCCCTGCGATTGTCCTCGGCAGCCTGCCAGTGGGCATCAGCCTCATCCTGTAGTCGGTCAGGATCTCCAACTCCCGGCATTGCCGCGTGCTGCAGGTGGTTCGCCGCCCGCTCATGTGCTTGCGCAGCATCGTCGTGCCCGCGAGAGGCGGCCAGGTGCGCTTTCTCGGCGCGATCCATGGCGTCCTCGGCATGCCGGCGGGCCTCGTCCACCGAATCCTGTGAAGGTTGCTCGCCCGCGGCCAAGTTTGCGCGCCGTTCGCGAAGCTGTTCGATCCGCTGTTCAGCCTTCGCTGCACGCTCCCCTGGATCCGGGATACCGGCGTCGCTCCGCACGTCCGTCACATGACCTCCGCTGCTCTCAAACTTGTTGGGAGCGGTGACATCTCGAGAGTAAGAGCCCTGTTCGGAGTCGACCAGAGGGGACGACCTGTGGAAAGAACTAACCGGGAGCGCAGACTTTCAGACCCCAGAGGTCACCCGCAAAATTGCCCCAACTGCCCGTGATTGGAGCTCGCATCGCACTGCCTCTGTTCGCGTGTTTGAACGAAGTCATTTATGCAGTCCTGGTGGGCAGCGGGATCGGTAATGCCTGCACAGGGGTCGCCGGCGTGTGCTTGGGCTAGTGGAATACAGAGCGGCGTCAATGCCAGGAGTGCTGCCGCGAACAGGCCGAATGTTGCTCTCTTCATCAGGATCTTCCTTCCACACCCCCTAATGGCTGCTGACCTTCTATCAATTGGACGCCTGATTCACGGAATGTGTCGAGTAGGTGGCGAACAAACAAATAAGGTTCCTCGACTTCACATGTGAGACCTTCGCTTCATTGGCAATCAGCGCCGGGGCGAACGCGGAGGTGATCCAGAAACTTCTGGGGGCACAAGACGGCGGTGCTTACGTTGGACCGCTACGGGCATCGATTCCCCGACGACCTGGATGCGGTGGCCGACTCTTTCGACGCGGCCGCAGCTACTGCGTACCGACTGCGTACCGGCCACAGACCCAAGCCTGTTGTGGTAGCCGGAAACGCCCCCTGACGTTTGGTGGCAGGTACAGGATTCGAACCTGTGAAGCTTTCGCGACGGATTTACAGTCCGCTCCCATTGGCCGCTCGGGCAACCTGCCGCCAGACAGGTTACAACGAGCGAGTAGACAAAGCACAAACGCCTATCACCGGATGAAGGGACGGAATGCATGGCGGACTCATCGTTCGACATCGTCAGCAAAGTGGATCGTCAAGAGGTCGACAACGCGCTCAACCAGGCCGCCAAGGAATTGGCCACCCGGTTCGACTTCCGCGGCACCGACACCACAATCGCCTGGAAGGGCGACGAGGCTATCGAGCTGACGTCATCCACCGAGGAACGCGTCAAGGCCGCGGTCGACGTCTTCAAAGAGAAGCTGATCCGCCGTGACATCTCGATGAAGGCATTCGACGCCGGCGAACCGCAGGCCTCCGGCAAGACCTACAAGATCAGCGGCACCCTCAAACAGGGCATCAGCAGCGAGAACGCCAAGAAGATCACCAAGCTGATCCGTGACGACGGCCCCAAGAACGTCAAAACTCAGATCCAGGGCGACGAAGTTCGGGTCACCAGCAAAAAGCGCGACGATCTGCAGGCCGTGATCGCGATGCTCAAGCAGGCGGACCTGGACGTGGCGCTGCAGTTCGTCAACTACCGCTGACCGGCGCGGTTCCCGCCGTGGGGCGCGGATTCGCGAGTTACTAGCCCGACCAACCGGTGGGTCTCTACGCTTGTGACGACTCCCACAATTTCCAGCGAGGTTCAACGATGACCGTGACTCCCCAGGAGGCCGCCGATAGCGATGCCGCCGAGGCCGGATACTCCGACGTGATCATCGTCGGTGCCGGCATCTCCGGCATCGATGCGGCATATCGGATCACCGAGCGCAATCCGCACCTGACGTACACGGTCCTGGAGCGGCGCGCGCAGATCGGCGGGACGTGGGACTTGTTCCGCTATCCGGGCGTGCGCTCGGACAGCAGCATCTTCACGCTGTCCTTCCCGTTCGAGCCGTGGACCCGCAAAGAGGGCGTGGCCGACGGGGTGCACATCCGCGAGTACCTGGCCGCCACCGCGCGCAAGTACGGCATCGACCGGCACATCCGGTTCAACAGCTACGTGCGCTCGGCGGACTGGGACTCCGCAACCGACACCTGGACCGTCACCGTCGAGCAGGACGGCACACGCAAGCTGTACCGCGGCCGCTTCCTGTTCTTCGGCAGCGGCTACTACAACTACGACGAGGGCTACACCCCCGACTTCCCGGGCATCGAACGGTTCAAGGGCACCGTGGTGCACCCGCAGCACTGGCCCGAAGACCTTGACTACACCGGCAAGCGGGTCGTGGTGATCGGCAGTGGGGCCACGGCGGTCACGCTCCTGCCGTCGTTGTCCGAACTTGCCGCCAAAGTGACGATGCTGCAGCGTTCGCCGACTTACCTCATTTCGGCGTCCAAGTACGGTGCCGTCGCCGCGATGGCTCGAAAGCTGTTGCCCCGCAAGCCTGCTCATCTCGTGATCCGCATGTACAGCGCCCTGACCGAGGCGGTGTTCTTTGCGTTGTCCCGCAAAGCACCGGAATTGGTGCGGTGGCTGCTGCGGCGCAAGGCGATCAGTAGCCTGCCACCCGGCTACGACGTCGACACCCACTTCAAGCCGCGCTACAACCCGTGGGACCAGCGGATGTGCCTGATCCCGGACGCCGACCTGTACAACGCGATCACCGCGGGTGGCGCCGAGGTGGTCACCGATCACATCGACCATTTCGACGCGACGGGTATCGCGCTGAAATCCGGTGGACGCCTCGCCGCCGACATCATCGTCACCGCCACCGGACTGCAGCTGCAGGCGCTGGGCGGGGCCGCGATCAGCCTGGACGGCAACGAGGTCAAGGCCAGCGACCGTTTCGTCTACAAAGCGCACATGCTCGAAGACGTGCCGAACCTGTTCTGGTGCGTGGGCTACACCAACGCGTCGTGGACACTGCGCGCCGACATCACGGCCCGGGCAACGGCAAAGCTGATAGAACACATGGCCGCTAACGGCTACACCCACGCGTCGCCGCATCGTGGCAACGAGCCCATGGCCGAGAAGCCGTCGTGGGACATCAACGCCGGCTACGTGCTGCGCTCGGTGCACATGCTGCCGAAGTCGGGCACCAAGCGGCCATGGAACGTGCGACAGAACTACCTGGCCGACGCCCTCGACTACCGGTTCGACCGCATCGAGGAGGCGATGGTGTTCGGCCGGGTCGAGGACCGGGCGCCGCTGGCCGGCTAGCCCGCGGCCGGCGGCCTGGCCATCACCGACGGTTTGAATCCGTAGGTCGGCAGGTTGCGCCAGCCCCCTTGTCCGACCATCGGCCCGAACGGCGTCATCGGCATCGCGTGCAACCCGTCCGTGGCGGGCGGCACCGCGGCCGTCGCGCTTGTCAGCGTCGCGACCCCGGGGTTGGTGACGGCGGTGACCGGAGCCCAGCTGGGCGGCACGGACAGCGCTCCCAGCGGAACCGCGCGCCCCACACCGGCTGCCACCGACCCGGCGTTGCCCAGACCGGCTCCGGCCGCGCCCAGCGCCTTGGCGCCGTTTCCCGCCGCCTGAGCCGCCGAGGAAGCCGCCGGGGCCAGAGCCTTCCCGAACGTGCTCATGGCCGTGATCCCGTTGCTGATCTGCCCGAAGGACTGTGCCGTCTGAACACCGACCTGTCCCGACGAGATATACGGCACAACGTATTTCGAGTACATCGAGGCCATGTCGTCAAACGGGGTGTTCTCCGAGATCCATTCATCGATCGGCTTGAGGTTCCCGAAGCTGGGCTCAGCCAGGGTCTGCAAGTTCTCCGCAGCCTGCGCGTTAGCGTTCGCCGCGACGTCTTGCGCCCCGCTCTGACCTGAATTGCCAACGGCTTTCGCGACCGCAGCGGCCTGCTCGGACGATGCGGCGGGATTGGTCACTTCCGCCGGCTCGTCGAATTCGGTCAACTGTGCGGCCGTCGCAGAGGATCCCGCATAGCCGTACATTGCCGCGGCGTCTTGCGCCCACATCTCGAAATACTCAGCCTCGACGGTCGCGATGGCGGCGGTGTTCTGCCCCAACACATTCGACGCGATCAGTGACGCCAGGAGCGCACGGTTAGCCGCGATCACCGGCGGGGGCACCGCCAGCCCGAACGCCGTCTCGTACGCGGCCGCCGCCATCGTCGCCTGGCTGTAAGCCAGTTCGGCGTTGCCCGCGCTGGTGCGCAGCCACTCCACACACGGGGTGGTCGCGGCGGCCAGTGCTAGCGCCGACGGCCCCAACCACGGTCCGCCGGTCAGTGCGGAGATGACGGACTGAAAGGAGGCCGCGCTGCTGTGCAACTGTGCCGCCAGCTCGCCCCAGCTTGCGGCGGCGGCCAACAACGAACCCGCTCCCGGGCCCGCGTACAGGCGCCCCGAGTTGATCTCCGGCGGCAGTAGCGCGTAGTCCACGTGCGTCTCCGTTCTACAGCGCCGACGCGGCGGCGTTCGCGGCCTCGGTGGCCGCATAGGTCCCCGCGCTTTGTGCCAGGGTGGCCGCCAGCAATTCATGCACCGCGACGGCCCGCGCGGCCAGCGCCTGGAACTGCGCCGCATGGGCGGCGAACCGCGCCGCCGTCAGCGCAGACACCTCGTCGGCGGCGGCCGGAACGACGCCCGTCGTCGGGATGGCCGCGGCCGCCTTTCCGACGTTGAGCGCCGCGGTGATCGACTGGAGATTGCTCGCCGCGGCCGCCAGCTTGTCCGGATCGGCAATTACGAAAGACATACCGTTTCCCCTTCGTGTGTTCGGATGTCGCGAAACGCTAAGCGAGGGTTTAGCGGATTCGGTGTCAGCGATTTGTTCGAATGGACTGTGAGCTCGCCTTTTCGGCAACACTCATGCTGATTTTTAGCCGCACGCCCTTTCGCCATGTTTTTTCGCCGAGCCCCTGGGTGGGGCTCACCAGTGGCTATGAACGGGTTGGCCTTTGGCGAGAAAAACGGCGCGGGCACAATTATGACCCCGATATGAGCGGGGTACATTTGCCTTGTCGCGGGCAAGCCATCCCACGAAAAGATTATGAATTTCGCATGCATTTCTGAGAATTCGTGGCGCAAATCGCCGGCTCCGGCTGATCGAACGCAAATGTTGTCGCACATAAATATGAATTCGGCATGGATGGCCGCGGATACCTCGCCGCGCCGTGCGAGTTGTGCAGGCACGATGCCGTCCCCGCTTCGTGAACTCCTACAAAATCGCAGGTGTCCGCAATACGCTGATCGCCATGGCATCTGAGAAGCGCGAACCCAAAGTCGTTGTCCTCGGTGGCGGTTCCTGGGGCACCACCGTGGCATCAATCTGCGCGCGTCGCGGGCCGACGCTGCAGTGGGTGCGCTCCGAGGCCACCGCCTCCGACATCAACGACAACCACCGCAACAGCCGTTACCTCGGCAACGACGTCGTGCTCAGCGACACCCTGCGCGCCACCACCGACTTCGCCGAGGCGGCGAACTCGGCGGACGTCGTCGTGATGGGCGTTCCCTCGCACGGCTTTCGGGGGGTGCTGAGCGAGCTGGCCAAGGAGCTGCGGCCGTGGGTACCGGTGGTGTCGCTGGTTAAGGGGCTCGAGCAGGGCACCAACATGCGGATGTCGCAGATCATCGAGGAGACGCTGCCCGGCCACCCCGCGGGCATCCTGGCCGGACCGAACATCGCGCGCGAGGTTGGCGAGGGTTATGCCGCCGCGGCGGTGCTGGCGATGCCCGACCAGCACCTGGCGACCCGGCTGTCGGGTCTGTTCCGCACGCGGCGCTTCCGCGTGTACACCACCGACGACGTCATCGGGGTGGAGATGGCCGGCGCGCTCAAGAACGTTTACGCCATCTCTGTCGGGATGGGCTACTCGCTGGGCATCGGGGAGAACACCCGCGCGTTGGTGATCGCCCGCGCGCTGCGCGAGATGACCAAGCTGGGCGTCGCCCTGGGCGGCCATCCCGATACCTTCCCGGGCCTGGCCGGCCTGGGCGACCTGATCGTCACCTGTACCAGCCAGCGCAGCCGCAACCGGCACGTCGGTGAACAACTGGGGGCGGGCAAGCCGATCGACGAGATCATCGCCTCGATGAACCAGGTTGCCGAGGGCGTCAAGGCCGCCAGCGTGATCATGGAGTTTGCCAACGAATTCGGCCTGACCATGCCGATCGCCCGTGAAGTCGACGCCGTGATCAACCACGGCTCCACCGTCGAGGAGGCCTATCGGGGCCTGATTGCTGAGGTACCCGGTCACGAGGTGCACGGTTCCGGCTTCTGAACTGGCGGTTTGACGCTAGGAAATTCAAATCTTTGCGTTCTCTATGGGCCGCGCCCGTCGGCTTGACCGGCCTTTGCCAGCAAAATACCGTCGATCCAGGTAACAGGGGTTTCTGGGCGCGATCCTGCGGGTTAGTCCGGCCGTAATCCTCTGTACGCCAGCGCGTTACGAAGAGGTAATGGGCGCACAATGGGGCGGATATCGGGACATCCCCCGCTAACACCTACCGAGGGACGCGACCGATGCACAACGTTGAACAGTCGGGTGAGAAAACCCGGACTCAAAGCTGGAGTGAAGCGCATATGGATCGGTTGCGCGGCATCATCCGGCACGATCTGCCGTCCTCACTGGTCGTTTTCCTGGTCGCACTGCCCCTGTCGCTGGGCATCGCAATCGCTTCGGGCGCCCCGGTACTCGCAGGGCTGATCGCCGCGATCGTCGGCGGAATCATCGTCGGCGCGTTGGGCGGATCGCCGCTGCAGGTCAGTGGCCCGGCGGCCGGACTGACGGTGATTGTCGCCGGCCTGGTGTCCGATTTCGGTTGGGGCATAACGTGCTTGATCACCGTTGCCGCCGGAGTCGTGCAGGTCCTGCTGGGGCTCAGCCGTGTTGCGCGCGCCGCCCTGGCGATCTCACCGGTGGTCGTGCACGCCATGCTGGCCGGCATCGGCATCACGATCGCCCTGCAGCAGGCGCACGTGTTGCTCGGCGGGAAATCCAAGAGCACGGCCTGGCATAACCTCATCGGACTCCCCGGCCAGATCATCGGTGCGCACCGCCCCGGGGTGATCCTGGGGGTGCTGGTGATCGTCATCCTGGTGGCGTGGCGTTGGGTTCCCGCCAAAGTGCGCCGCGTCCCGGGTCCCCTGGTCGCCATAGTCGCGGTGACGGTGCTCTCGGTGGTCTTCCCGTTCCACGTGCGCCGGATCGACCTCAAGGGGTCACCGCTGGATGCGCTGCAGTTGCCCGAGCTTCCCCACGGCAACTGGGGCGCGATCGCGATCGGGGTGATCACGGTGGCGCTCATCGCCAGTGTCGAGAGCCTGTTGTCGGCCGTCTCGGTCGACCGGATGCACCACGGGCCACGCACCGATTTCAACCGCGAACTGGTGGGGCAGGGAGCCGCCAACATCGTGTCGGGCACCATCGGCGGGCTACCGGTGACCGGGGTGATCGTCCGCAGCTCGACAAATGTCAACGCGGGGGCCAAATCCCGCGCCTCGACGATCATGCACGGGGTGTGGATCCTGTTGTTTACGATCCCATTCGCCGGGCTGGTCGAGGAGATCCCCACCGCCGCCCTCGCCGGGCTGCTCATCGTGATCGGGATTCAGCTGCTGAAGCCGGCTCACATCGAAACCGCAATGAAACAAGGTGATCTCGCGGTCTACGTCGTGACGGCCGTCAGCGTGGTCTTCCTCAACCTGCTGCACGGCGTCATGATCGGACTCGCGCTGGCCATCGCGCTGACCGGATGGCGGGTGATCCGGGCCAAGATCGAAGCCACGCCGGTGGACGACGAATGGCGGGTGAGCATCGAGGGCGCGGCATGCACCTTCCTGGCGCTGCCGAGGCTGACCCGAGTCCTGGCATCGATTCCGCGGGGCGCGACGGTGACTGTCTCCATCGCGGTCCACTACCTCGATCACGCTGCCCACCAAACCATTACGGACTGGCAGCAACAGCATGAGGCGACGGGCGGGACGGTTGCGATCCACGGCGTGACCGAGACGGGTCAGCGCAACACCCACGAACCTCTGGCCGAAGGCGAAAGATCCGAGGCTGCGGCGTAATTGGGTCGCCATTGCCAAGCTGAAGGACGACCACGGCAGCACTCTGGGACCATATTGGTTGTGCCGGATGCGATAGCGCATGCGCTACCGCTTTCGAAAGTCACTGATTCCTAAGGAAAGACCGTCTCGCCGAGCCGGTCAGTCGACGTCAATGCTGATATGCAACCGCTTGCCGCATACCTGCGCCAGCCGTTGCAGCACGTCGACGCGGGGCACCTCGGTCCCGTCCTCCCACGCGGCGACGGCTTCTTTGGTGGTGCCCATCGCTTCTGCCAGTTGGGCCTGGTTCATACCGGCACCGGCGCGTGTTTCGAAGATCAAGTCGGGTAGGTCCAGCGCCAGCCCGGCTTCGTGAATGTCCATCGAGTTGGGTTCAGTCATCGCCATCACCATCCAAGTCCAATGGTACTTGCGGACCAAATCACCGCCCCGCCATTTCCTCCAGCCGGCGGATGCGGTCCTCGATCGGCGGGTGCGTCGAAAACAGCGACCCGATCCGCTCGCCCGCCCGGAACGGGTTCGCGATCATCAGGTGCGCCTGGCTGGCCAGCTGGGGCTCCGGCGGCAGCGGGGCCACCTGGACCCCGCCGGAGATCTTGCGCAGAGCCGACGCCAGCGCCAGCGGGTCGCCGGTCAGCACCGCGCCCGATTCGTCCGCCTGATATTCGCGTGACCGCGACACCGCCAACCGCACCACCGTCGCGGCAATCGGGCCCAGTAGCGAAACCAGCAGCAGCGCAAAGGGATTCTCGCCGTCGCGATCGTTACCGCCGAACATGCCGGCGAACATGGCCATGTTGGCCAGCGCGGTGATCACAGACGCGAGCGCACCGGCGATACACGAGATCAGGATGTCGCGGTTGTAGACGTGCGAAAGCTCGTGTCCCAGTACGGCGCGCAACTCGCGCTCGGTGAGGATGTCCAGAATGCCCGTGGTGCAGCAGACCGCCGCGTTGCGCGGGTTGCGCCCAGTCGCGAATGCATTGGGCGCGTTGGTGTCACTGATGTACAGCCGCGGCATCGGCTGGTGCGCGGCGGTCGCCAGCTCGCGCACAATCCGGTACATCGCCGGCGCCTGCACCTCCGAGACCGGCTGCGCGTGCATCGCCCGCAGTGCCAGCTTGTCGCTGTTGAAATACGTGTAGACGTTCATGCCGATGGCGAACAGCACCGCGAGGAACATCGCGGTCCTGCCGAACAGCGAGCCGACGAACACGATCAACGCGGACATGCCAACCAACAACGCGAACGTCTTGAACGTGTTGTGATGCGGATGCCAGGTCATCGGTGTCCTCCTTGCGAACACTCGGTTGCGCGCGTTGCTGCCGATTACAGCTCATTGAACGCCCGAGACGGCCTTATTGGTTCCGCAGGCCGTCGGAGGCGACGCGAGCCGAATGGTGGCGACCCGCTGCGCCCGGCTACGACCTGTAGTGGCGACCCGCTGCGCCCGGCGACACCGCGCTTGCGATCGCCCCTAGCCGTGCCGGCTGATGGTGTAGTCGACCAGCGTCTGCAGCGCGTGGCGGCCGGGGACGTCCGGCAAGAGGGCCAGCTCCTGGCGCGCCTGCTCGGCGTACTCGTGAAGCGAGTGCTTGGCCTTGGCCATCCCCGGCGAGGAGCGCAACAGCGCCAGCGCCTCGGCCACCGCGTCGTCATCCTCGATGGGCCCGACCAGCAGCTCCCGCAGCCGCGCAGCCTCGGACCCGGGTTCACGCAACGCGTAGACCATCGGCAAGGTGTGCACGCCTTCGCGCACGTCGGTGCCGGGCAGCTTGCCAGACTCATGGGAGTCGCTGTCGATGTCGATGATGTCGTCGGAGATCTGGAACGCGGTGCCCACAATGCCCCCGAGACGGCTCAGCCGCTCCACCTGATCGGCGTCGGCACCCGAGAACATCGCACCAAACCGGCCCGCCGCGGCGATCAGGCACGCGGTCTTCTCGTAGACCACTTTCAGGTAGTGCTCGATGGGGTCCGATCCCGTGACGAAGCCGCGTGTCTCGCGCATCTGGCCCGTCACCAATTGTGCGAACGTTTCGGCGATCAGCCGCACCGCCTCGGGACCCAGCCGGGAGACCAACCGGGAGGCCGTGGCGAACAGATAATCGCCGGCAAGGATTGCGACGTTGTTGCCCCAACGCACGTTGGCGGTGGGCGTGCCGCGACGAACCTCCGCCTCGTCCATCACGTCGTCGTGGTACAGCGTGGCCAAGTGCACCAACTCGATAACCGCGCCGGCGATGGTCACGTCCACGCTGTCCGGGTTGGGTCCGATCTGCGCCGAGAGCACGGTGAACAGCGGCCGGAACCGCTTGCCGCCGGCCTTGAACAGATGCGTCAGCGACTCGGTCATGATGTCGTCGGCGCTGCGCAGCTCGGTGTCCATGAGCTGCTCGATCCGCCCCACACCGTCCCGTACGGTCGCCGCGAAAGCGGGGTTGCCGAAGTCGACGCCCGCCACCACCGTTGCCGGAGTACTCACGGCACCAAACATACTGGTGTGCATGAAGACGGGAGCGACCCGAGCCCAAGTGGTGGTCGTGGGCGCGGGACCCGCCGGTTCGGCGGCGGCGGCGTGGGCCGCACGCGCGGGCAACGACGTGCTGGTCATCGATTCGGCGAGCTTTCCCCGCGACAAGGCCTGCGGCGACGGACTGACCCCGCGCGCGGTCGCCGAGCTGGAACGGTTGGGCCTGAGAGACTGGCTGGACACCCGCATCCGGCATCGGGGGCTGCGAATGAGCGGATTCGGCGGCGAGGTGGAAGTCGATTGGCCGGGCCCGTCATTCCCGTCGACCGGCAGCGCCGTGGCCCGCTTCGAGCTGGACGACCGGATCCGCAAAGTCGCCGAAGATTCCGGGGCGCGGATGCTGCTAGGCACCAAAGCCGTGGCCGCGCAACATGATTCATCGGGCCGCGTGACATCGGTGACATTGGCCGACGGCACCGAGGTGAGCTGCCGTCAGTTGATCGTCGCCGACGGCGCCCGCTCGTCGCTGGGCCGCAAGCTGGGCCGGCGCTGGCATCAGGAGACGGTGTACGGCGTGGCCGCCCGCGGCTATCTGACCACCGCGCGCGCCGACGACCCCTGGCTGACGTCGCATCTGGAACTGCGCTCCCCCGACGGCTCCTTGCTGCCCGGCTACGGCTGGATCTTCCCGCTGGGCAACGGCGAGGTGAACATCGGCGTCGGAGCGTTGTCGACGTCCAAACGGCCCGCCGATCTGGCGCTGCGGCCGCTGATCGACTACTACACCGACCTGCGCCGCGACGAGTGGGGCTTCACCGGCCACCCGCGCGCGGTCGCCTCGGCGCTGCTGCCGATGGGCGGCGCGGTGTCGGGCGTGGCCGGCGCCAACTGGATGCTGATCGGCGACGCCGCGGCCTGCGTGAACCCACTCAACGGGGAGGGCATCGACTACGGGCTGGAGACCGGGCGGTTGGCCGCGGCGCTGCTGGACTGCCTCGACCTGTCGCAGGTGTGGCCGTCGCTGCTGCAGCAGCACTATGGCCGCGGCTTCTCGGTGGCGCGCAGGCTGGCTCTGCTGCTGACGTTCCAGCGGTTTCTGCCGTCGACCGGACCGATCGCCATGCGCTCGACGACGCTGATGACCATCGCCGTGCGGGTCATGGCCAATCTGGTCACCGACGACGACGCGGACTGGGTGGCGCGCGCCTGGCGGGGCGGCGGGCGGCTGTCCCGGTTGCTCGACCGCCGAACGCCCTTCAGCTGACCGGGTGCCGTGCATCGCCGCTGGTCGGCGGGCTTTCGTGGCCCCTTGCGGGCGCAAAATCGGCGACTCGCTTTCGGCCTCGCACCTCGAGCGGACCGTGTATAGTCCAGCTAATGAAGGGAACGACGCTGGCTACTATCGGAGCCGCCGCTGCTATCGCGCTTGCCGCGCTGGCCGCGCCGGCGCAGCTCTCCGTGCCGGCGCAGGCGGATCCGCCGCCGACGGCGCCATACCCCACTCCGCGGACGCCGTCGCCGCCGAGCGACTACGACGCGCCATTCAAGAACACCGTCAACGGCTTCGGCATCTACCAGCCGCAGGACCAGTTGGCGTGGCTGGGCAAGATCACGTGCGAACGGATTGGCAGGGGCGTGGACGGCGACGCGTACAAGTCGGCCACGTTCATCCAGCGCAACCTGCCGCGCGGCACCACTCAAGGCCAGGCGTTCCAGTTCCTCGGTGCCGCGGTCGATCACTACTGCCCGGACCAGGTCGGCTTCGTGCAGGCCGCCGGCAACCACTAGAACCGTCTCAGCGCAGGGTCTTGTGCCCCGCGTGTAGGGCGACGATGCCGCCGGTCAGGTTGCGCCAGCGCACCCCGGACCATCCGGCCTGGGTGATCTGGCGCGCCAGTGCCGCCTGATCGGGCCACGCCCTGATCGATTCCGCGAGGTATGCGTACGCGTCCGGATTGCTGGACACCGCCCGCGCCACCCGTGGCAGCGCCCGCATCAAGTACTCCTTGTAGACCGTGGCGAACAGCGCATTGGTGGGTGTGGAGAACTCGCACACCACCAATCGGCCGCCGGGGCGGGTGACACGGGCCATCTCGCGTAGCCCGGCCCGGGTGTCGACGACGTTGCGCAGCCCGAAACTGATTGTCACGGCATCGAACACGTCGTCGCCGAACGGCAGCCTGGTGGCGTCACCGGCGACCTTCGGAACGTTGCGCGCGGCGCCCGCCGCCAGCATGCCGACCGAAAAATCGGCGGCCACACACCAGGCCCCCGACTTCTCCAGCTCCACGGTGGACACCGCGGTGCCCGCGGCGAGGTCCAACACCTTCTGACCCGGCCCGATGGCCAGCGCTGACCGGGTGGCTTTGCGCCAGTACCGGTCCTGACCCATCGACAGCACGGTGTTGGTCAGGTCGTACCGGCGGGCGACACCGTCGAACATCGACGCGACATCCCGGGGATCCTTGTCCAATTCCGCGCGACTCACGCGAGAAACGCTACCCGCTGGGGGAATGAGATCGCGCGGTAGGCGTTGTATGTCAGCGTGACTGAGAAAGTTTGGTTTATCACCGGTACATCGCGAGGTTTCGGACGGGCGTGGACGATCGCGGCGCTGGAGCGCGGCGACAAGGTCGCCGCCACGGCGCGCAACACCGCCTCGCTGGACGACCTGGCGCAAAAGTACGGCGACGCGCTGCTGCCGATCCGTCTGGACGTGACCGACCGGGCGGCGGATTTCGCGGCGATCAAACAGGCGTACGACCTCTTCGGTCGGCTCGACATCGTGGTGAACAACGCCGGCTATGGTCAATTCGGCTTCGTCGAAGAGCTCTCCGAGCAAGACGCGCGCGACCAGATCGAAACCAATGTGTTTGGCGCACTGTGGATCACGCAGGCCGCACTGCCCTATCTCCGCGAGCAGCGCAGCGGCCACATCATCCAGGTTTCCTCGATCGGGGGCATCACCGCCTTCCCCCTGGTCGGCATCTACCACGCGTCGAAGTGGGCGCTGGAGGGCTTCTCGCAGGCGCTGGCGCAGGAGGTCGCTCCGTTCGGTGTGCACGTCACGCTGATCGAGCCGGGTGGTTTCGACACCGACTGGGCCGGCGACTCGTCGAAGCATGCCGATCCGCTGCCGGCCTACGACGACGTTCGCGCCGCCGTCTCGGCCGAGCGGAGCCGCCGGTGGGCCAGCCCGGGAGACCCGTCGGCATCCGCGGCCGCACTGCTCAAGGTCGTTGACGCCGAAAAGCCGCCGCTGCGCGTGTTTTTCGGGGCTTCCCCGCTGGAAACGGCCAAAGCCGACTACGAGAGCCGGCTCCAGAACTGGGAGGAATGGCAGCCCGTCGCTGAGCTCGCGCAGGGTGATTAGCGCTATTTCGAGGTGGCGATGAGTTCTGCGCGCGCCTGGTCGATTTGGTCGTAGGCGTAGGTCGCCATTTCGGCGGTGGTCATACCTTCTCCCTCCCGCGCGAGAGATTCGTAGGTCTGGTCGCCAAGGACATCGCGCAGGCGGGCGATCGCGGTCGTAAGCTCGGGAAGCCACGCTCGGGTAACAGGATTGAACGCGAAACCGGCGATGGTGGCCGCCGGTTCATCGCGTCCGAGCCTGTCCAGAAGGGCAGCCAGCGCAGCAAGTGGGACGCGCATGACAATGGTGTTGCCCGAGTCGTGGTAGTTGCGGATGGCCAGGGCGAGGTGGTCGAACGCGGCCAGCTTATCGCCGTGTTGGGCTTCGAGTCGGCCGAGGATGTTTGCCAAGTGCGTTTCTGTCCAACGGTTACCGCTGTTCTTTGCAATCACTACACCCCGGCGCATCGCGTCGCGTGCGCGGAGGGGATCAGCATCGCAGCAAGCCATGCCGTAGGTCAGAAACACGTACGAGAGCGCCCAGGGATTCGCTATGCCAGAAGAGGCGTCGAGAAGCTGCTTCGCGACGGCCATAGCCTCGGCGTGGGAACCGGCCCTCATCAGTGCGACGACTAGTCCCGACCTTGCCACGGCGTACGGGTCCGACCCATGAGCGAGCAGGCGGCGGCACCACTCGACCGTTCGTTCGGGGTGGCCGGCCAGATCGTTGTCGACAGCAGACCCACCGGCATGCATTCCGGTTTCGAGGCGTGGCTGGGCAGTGTGCACAACCTGGCCGGCCACCCCGAACGAACGGTCGAGTGGAGCCGCGGTCGAGTGGCTCATGGGTCGGACCCGTACGGCGTGAC
>NZ_LZMB01000482.1 GCF_001673555.1 Mycobacterium sp. 1165178.9
CCCGCGCGGCGATCGCGTCGCGGTCACCCAGCCAGTACACCTGGAAGAACACCCTGGGGTTCGCCGCGATGACCTCTTCGATCGGCTTGCTGGCGAACGACGACAGCCCCATGGCGGTGCCGCGGGCGGCCGCGGCTCGCGCCACAGCGACCTCGCCGTCGGGGTGCACCGCCTGCACGCCGGTCGGTGAGATCAGCACCGGCAGCGAAATGTCTTGCCCCATAACACTGGTCGACAGGTCGCGCTTCTCCTGCGCACCGATGACGTGGGGAGCGAATCCGAGTTCGCTGAAGGCTGCCACGTTGTCGGAGACCGTGACTCCCTTTTCGGAGGCCGAAATCAGCGACGAATAGGCCGATTTCGGCAGCCGCCGCTTGGCGCGTTGCTGCGCGATCGCCACGGTTTCAAACCATGCGTCGGCCATCGTTACACCGGGCTTTCGTTACACATGCGGGCCGGCGGCGTTGCCGGCGTGCCAGCCGGCGGTCGCATCGACAGCGTGAGCGGCACCGGCTGGCGGATGCGCTTGCCGCGGGAGTGATCGGCTCGGGGACGCGGCGTCTCGCGGTCGCGCTCCAGCGCCGTGGCGCTGTGCCCCTGGACGCATTCGGGGTCCGGTCCGTCCAGCGGCAGGCCGGTGAAGAATTTGGCGGCCATGCACCCGCCCCGGCAGCTGTCGTAGTGCCCGCAGCTGCCGCAGGCACCCGCCGACCGGGGCTCGCGCAGCTCGCGGAACAGCGGGGCGTTTTTCCAGACGTTGGAGAAACCAGCCCCAAAACCAGTATCCGTCAACACGTTTCCGGCCAGGAAGCGGTCGTGGATGGCGAACGGGCAGGCGTACACGTCGCCGATCGGGTCGATCAGGCACACCACGCGGCCGGCCCCGCACATGTTCAGACCGGCCAGGGCACCCGATTGGCCAAGCGGAGCCAAGTGGAAGAAGGAGTCACCGGTGAGCACCCGCTCGCCCTTGGCGACCAGCCAGTCGTACAGCTGGACCTGCTGGTCGGCGGTGGGGTGCAGCTCCTCCCATACATCGGCACCGCGCCCGGACGGGCGGAGCCGGGTGATCCGCAGCGTGGCGCCGTAACGGCTTGCCAGCGCGGCGAATTCGTCGAGTTGGTCGACGTTGTGTCGGGTGACGACCACGGAGATCTTGGCGTCGGAGAAACCGGCGTTGGCAAGGTTTTCCAGCGCCCGTACCGCGGTGTCGAACGAGCCGGGCCCACGGACGGCGTCGTTGACCTCGGCGGTCGCGCCATCCAACGAGATCTGGACGTCGACGTAGTCGCTGGCCGCCAGCCGCGCGGCGACCTCGGGCGTGATCCGGACGCCGTTGGTGGAGAACTTCACGCCGACGTGGTGTTCGGTCGCGTAGTCGACCAGTTCCCAAAAATCTGGGCGCACAGTGGGTTCCCCACCACCGATGTTGACGTAGAACACCTGCATGCGTTCCAGCTCATCGATGATGTCCATGCATTGGCGGGTGGACAGCTCTCGCGGGTCCCGCTTGCCCGACGACGACAGGCAGTGCACGCAGGCCAGGTTGCAGGCGTACGTCAGCTCCCAGGTGAGGCAGATGGGCGCGTCGAGCCCGTGCTCGAACTGCTCGATCAGCCGGGGTACAGGGGCCGCTGTTGTCATTGATCGTCCTTCCGGGGCACCAGCATGTTGGACGCGACGAGCACACCCAGCGCATGCAGATACGGCGCCTGCGCGTCGTCGTCCACCCCCGCCGCGCGGCAGGCGGACCGGATGTCGGCATGGTCGGCCAGCGACTGCACCACGGTAAGGATGGTGCGGTTCTTCAGGAACGACAGCTTGCGGGTACCGAAGTGGTACAGAAGCGCGCCGAACGGTTCCGGCCGAACCGCCACCTGCGGGTGCAATCGCCAGCCGCGATCAGGATCGAACGACGTCGGCGTCCGAGCCTGCGCGGGCGCGGGCACGGTCAGTAGACCCCGCACATGCCGTCGATGGACACCTCTTCGACCAGGGTCTCGGTGACGAGTTGGGTGTCAGTTTCGGTCTCGTGGTCCACGGGGTCTTGCCTTTCGTCCGGTCTTGACAACGATGGGATCTGAGTCACACTCGCCGTCAGAATATGGCATCGAGTGCCGAAACGGAAGGGCGGGGGTCCGATGGTGCCGCAGCCGCGGGTGGGCAGGCGCCGCTCGACCACTCCGCACGACATCACCGACGTCGCCATCGACATGTTCGCGGCCCGAGGTTTCGCCGAGGTGAGCGTCGACGATGTCGCCGAGGCCGCGGGCATCTCCCGCCGGACCCTGTTCCGGTATTACGCATCCAAGAACGCCATTCCCTGGGGCGACTTCGACAACCACCTTGCCCACCTGCGCGATTTGCTCGACGACGTCGACGCTGACGTGCGCCTGGGTGATGCGCTGCGCGCTGCGCTGTTGGCGTTCAACACCTTTGACGAATCCGAGATGGCCCGGCACCGCCAGCGCATGCGGGTGATCCTGCAAACCGCTGAGCTGCAAGCGTATTCGATGACGATGTATGCCGGCTGGCGCGAGGTGATCGCCGGGTTCGTCGCGCGCCGCCTGGACTGCAAGACCACGGATCTGGCACCCCAGACCGTTGCGTGGACGATGCTCGGGGTGGCGTTGTCGGCCTACGAACACTGGCTGAGCGACGAATCCGTCCCACTGCCGGTTGCCCTGGGCAATGCCTTCGACGTCGTCGGCGCCGGGCTGGACGGGTTGGGCAGGTGACGGCCGAGCACCTGCTGCACACCCTGCGGTCACAGGGCAGGTTCTGCGCCTCGTCGGGCTCGCCGATGTATGGCGAGCTGTTCGAGTTGGTGGCCGGCGACGTCGAAGCCGGCGGTGTCTTCGCGACCGTCTTGTCCGGGCGCGAGGACGCGCCGTCGCGCGACGCGGTGCCGCTGCGGTTGCTCGGCGGGCTGCACCGCCTGGTGCTCGACGGCCGGGCGGCGCGGTTGCGCCGCTTCTACCCCAGCACGGGGGGCGAGTGGGATTCCCGAGCCGCCTGGCCCGAAATCCTGGACACCGCCGCCGGCCACGTCGGCGTGCTGCGCGCGGCGCTCGGCCAGCCGCCGCAGACCAACGAGGTGGGCCGATCGGCCGCCCTGATCGGCGGCCTGCTGCACATCAACCACGAATTCGGCTTGCCCATACGGCTTTTCGAGATCGGGTCGAGCGCGGGGCTGAACCTGCGCGGGGACCACTACCGCTACGACTTCGCCGCCGGCCGGTGGGGGCCGGCCGACTCGCCGGTGACCATCGACGACGCGTGGCGCGGCGCGCTGCCGCCCAGGCGCGCCTTACGGATCGTGGCCCGCCACGGGTATGACATCGCGCCCATCGACGTCGGCGACGCCGACGGGGAGATGACCGTGTTGAGCTATGTCTGGCCGGACCAAGGTGCCCGGCTGGCGCGGCTGCGCGGCGCCATCGAGGTCGCCCGCCGGGTCCCGGCCGTGCTCGAGCGCCGGACGGCGGCCGACGCGGTCGCCGGCCTGACACTGGCCGACGGTGCGCTGACCGTCCTGTGGCATTCGATCACCTGGCAGTATCTGTCCGCCGACGAACGCGGCGCGGTGCGCGCGCACGTGGACGCGCTGGCCGGACGGGCCGATGCCCGCTCGCCGTTCGCCCACCTCACGATGGAGCCCGCGCGTGACGGGCCGGGTGCACCGATCAAGTTCCTGG
>NZ_LZMB01000483.1 GCF_001673555.1 Mycobacterium sp. 1165178.9
GTGGTCAATCTGGTGAAGTTCCTCTCGTCCCCGGCGGCCGCCGAGGTGAACGGTCAGGTGTTCATCGTCTACGGTCCACAGGTGACATTGGTGGCCGCGCCAACCGCGGAGCGCAAATTCGTGGCCGACGGCGCCGCTTGGGAACCCGGGCAGCTCAGTTCGACACTGCAGGATTACTTTGCTGGCCGTGATCCTGAGCACAATTTCTCGGCTGGCGCGCTGATGGAGCAATAGCCGCCGAAAACATGGTTAATCGGGCGAAATCGCCAGGTAGAACGTGTGTCAGTTTGACACCTGCCAAGTGCTTCTGACCTGGCAAATTAACAGTTCAGATACGGAAGTGCTGTTCATTGACATGGCGAACTTGTTCTGAGTTAATATGATCCGGCTCACACCGAGCCTCATGGGACCGTAGACGACGCAAAGGCCAGACATAGACTTCGCCGAGACCAAACCGAGGGGGGAACCGCGTTGAGGGAACAACTTGCGGTTCCCGCCCGCGCCGTCGGCGGATTTTTTGAAATGATGTTGGATACCGGCCGAGCGGCTTTCCGCCGGCCGTTTCAATTCGGTGAGTTCCTCGACCAGACCTGGATGATCGCGCGCGTCTCGCTGGTCCCCACGCTGCTGGTGTCCATCCCGTTCACCGTCCTGGTGGCCTTCACCCTCAACATCCTGCTGCGCGAGATCGGCGCCGCCGACCTGTCCGGCGCGGGGACGGCATTCGGAACCATCACCCAGCTGGGGCCGGTGGTGACCGTGCTCGTCGTGGCCGGTGCCGGCGCCACCGCGATCTGTGCCGACCTCGGCGCCCGCACCATCCGCGAAGAGATCGACGCGATGCGGGTGCTCGGCATCGACCCGATCCAGCGGCTGGTCGTGCCCCGCGTGCTGGCCTCCACGGTGGTGGCGCTGCTGCTCAACGGATTGGTGTGCGCCATAGGCCTTTCCGGTGGCTACGTGTTCTCCGTCTTTCTGCAGGGCGTCAACCCCGGCGCGTTCATCAACGGATTGACCGTGCTTACCGGACTCCGCGAGCTGGTGCTGGCCGAAGCCAAGGCGCTGCTGTTCGGCGTGATGGCCGGGCTGGTGGGCTGCTACCGCGGACTGACCGTCAAGGGTGGGCCCAAAGGCGTCGGCAACGCGGTCAACGAAACCGTGGTGTACGCGTTCATATGCCTGTTCGTGATCAACGTGGTGATGACCGCCATCGGCGTGCGAATCTCGGCGAAGTGATGGGACGGGCAAGCACGCGATGAGTTACGACATCACCTACCGGCTGCGCAATATCGCGTCCCGGCTGCAAGACCCGGTCGATGACTTCGGCGAGCAAGCGTTGTTCTACGGCCAGACGATGCGGTATGTACCCAATGCGCTCACCCGCTACCGCAAGGAGACCGTCCGGCTGATCGCCGAGATGACGATGGGCGCGGGAGCTCTCGTCATGATCGGCGGCACGGTCGGCGTGGCCGCCTTCTTGACCCTGGCATCCGGCGGCGTGATTGCCGTACAGGGGTATTCGTCGCTGGGCAACATCGGCATCGAGGCGCTGACGGGATTCCTGTCGGCGTTCCTGAACGTCCGGGTCGTCGCGCCGGTGATCGCCGGTATCGCGCTGGCCGCCACCATCGGCGCCGGTGCCACCGCCCAATTGGGCGCCATGCGGGTGTCCGAGGAGATCGATGCCGTCGAATGCATGGCGGTGCACTCGGTGTCCTACCTCGTGTCGACCCGCCTGATTGCCGGCCTCATCGCGATCATCCCGCTGTACTCGCTGTCGGTGCTCGCGGCGTTCTTCGCCGCCCGCTTCACCACGGTGTACATCAACGGGCAGTCAAAAGGCTTGTACGACCACTACTTCAATACGTTCCTGATCCCGTCCGACCTGTTGTGGTCGTTTCTGCAGGCCATCGTGATGTCCATCGCGGTCATGCTCGTCCATACCTATTACGGCTACAACGCCCACGGCGGTCCGGTCGGAGTCGGGATTGCGGTCGGCCAGGCCGTGCGGACTTCGCTGATCGTGGTGGTCGTCATCACTTTGTTCATCTCGCTCGCTGTGTACGGGGCGTCCGGCAACTTCAACCTCTCCGGCTAAGAGGACCGCTCAAAGGGACATGGCAGACACAGACGCGCGACGCTCACACGTCCGGCTGGCAGCAGCGGTGCTGGCCAGTCTGCTGGTGGCTTTCGCTGCGCTGACCTACCTTTCGTACACGGCGGCCTTCGCGTCAATCGACAACGTCACGGTGTCGGCGCCCCGGGCCGGCCTGGTGATGGAGAAGGGCGCCAAGGTCAAATACCGGGGCATCCAGATCGGCAAGGTCGAAACGATCGACTATTCCGGTGACCAGGCGCGGCTGACGCTGGGAATCAACAGCGACGACATGCATTTCATCCCGTCCAACGCGACGGTGCGCCTCGCCGGTAACACCATCTTCGGCGCCAAGTCGGTGGAATTCATTCCGCCGCAAGCGCCTTCGCCGACGTCTCTGCGTCCGGATGCGCACGTGGCGGCATCTTCGGTGCAGCTGGAAGTCAACACCTTGTTCCAGTCGCTGATGGACCTGCTGCACAAGATCGACCCCGTCGAACTCAACGGCACATTGAGCGCGTTCGCGGAAGGCCTGCGCGGTCATGGCGACGACCTGGGTGGCATCCTGTCGGGCTTGAATACGCTGACGCGCCAGGCAAACCCGAAGCTGCCCGCGCTGCAGGAGGACTTTCAAGAGACCGCGGTGGTGGCCAACGTATATGCCGACGCCGCGCCGGACCTGACCACCGTGGTCGACAACCTGCCGACGATCAACAAGACGGTCGTGGACCAGCAGAAGAACCTCGACAGCACGCTGTTGGCCACGATCGGACTGTCCAACAACGCCTATGACACCCTGGCGCCGGCCGAACAGGACTTCATCGACACCATCAACCGGTTGCGGGCCCCGCTGAAGGTGGCCGCCGACTATTCACCGGAATTGGGCTGCCTGTTCGCCGGCATCGAACGCGGTATCAAGGAATTCGCCCCGCTGCTCGGTGTCCGTAAGGCGGGCCTGTTCACCT
>NZ_LZMB01000484.1 GCF_001673555.1 Mycobacterium sp. 1165178.9
GCGGCACCGCCGCCAGATGTCCGGCCCGAACGAAACGGTGGCTTCGGGTGTCGAGGGTGAGAATTTCACCGCCCCAAATCGTTTCGTCACAACCGTAACCGGTGCCGTCGAAGGCAACCCCGACGATGGGTTCGCCGAGGCGCCCGTGTTCGGCGAGCAGCGACACGACGTGGGCGTGGTGGTGCTGGACGAGATCCAGCGGCCGTTCGTGCACCTGGCGTTCGGCCCAGCTTCGGGTGTGATAGCCCGGATGCAGGTCGGCGGCCAACCGGACTGGCCGGCCGCGGATTTCGCTGAGTTGGCTCACCGCCCGCTCGAACGCGCGCAGCGTCTCCCAGGTGGCCATGTCACCGATGTGGCCGGACAGGTAGGCCCGGTTGCCGTCGGTCAGGCAGAAGGTGTTCTTCAATTCGCCGCCCACGGCCAGCACCGCGGGGGCCTGGAGCTTCAAGTCGATCGGCAGCGGCGCGTAGCCGCGGGACCGGCGGATCGGCAGCTCGTGGGCACCCTCCTCGTCGTGAACGACGCGCACCACCGAGTCGTCGCACGGCACGTGGATCGGCCGGTCGTGATCGAGCACGGCGTCGCATAGCTTCGAAAGACGTTGTTGAACGTCGCTATCCGTGAAGCAGATGGGCTCATCCGAGCGGTTGGCGCTGGTCAGCACCAGCGCGTCGGGCACCGGCCCGGGGTTGCCGGGAACCGGAGCCAGCAGCAGGTGATGGATGGGGGAGTACGGCAGCATCAGTCCCAGCAGCGGGCTGCCGGGCGCGGCGGCCGCGGCGACCGGGGCGCCGGCCCGCCGCCGCAGCAACACGATCGGGCGGGCCGGACTGGACAGCACCGCGGCCTCGGCGTCGTCGACGTGGGCGTAGCGGCGCGCCACGTCGAGATCGCGCACCAGCATGGCAAACGGCTTGGCGCCACGCGCTTTCCGCGCGCGTAACGCGTCGACCGCCGTTTCGTCGTCGGCCCCGCAGGCCAGGTGGTAGCCGCCGACTCCCTTGATGGCCACCACGGCGCCGGATGCCAGCGCGTCCTGCGTGGCTGCCAGCGCCGCGTCCGGGCCGTGAACCCGGGCGGCCGGCGCGGCGAACCACAGGCTCGGCCCGCAGTCCGGGCAGGCGATCGGCTGCGCGTGGAATCGGCGATTCGCCGGATCGTGGTATTCGGTGGCGCAGCGCGCACACATGGCGAACCCCGACATCGTGGTGGCCGGCCGGTCGTAGGGGAGTTCCCTGATAATGGTGAACCGAGGCCCGCAGTTGGTGCAGGTCACGAACGGGTGCCGGTACCGCCGGTCGAGCGGGTCGAACAGTTCGGCGATGCAGTCGTCACACACCGCGATGTCGGGGGGAATCGGGGTGGTCGTGCCGCTGGCCAATTGGCTTGACACGATCCGGAATTCGGGCGGGCACGAGCGGTCGGCGGCGATGGCGGCGACGCGCACGTCGGTGATCCGTGCCAGGGGAGGCGCCTCCGCGCGCAGTCGGCGCCCGAATTCCGCCACCGACTCCGCCCGGCCCTGCACCTCCAGAAAGACCGCGCCCGAGTCGTTGCCGACGAATCCGGCCAGACCCAGTTCGGTCGCGATCCGGTGCACGAACGGACGGAAGCCGACCCCCTGCACTACGCCGGTCACCGTGACGCGCTGCCGAGTGTCAGGCGTGCCGGGCCGCAACAGCAGTGGGGTATCGGTCATTTCAACCGGCCTCCGGGTGCGGTGTCAGGTCGGTGCGGCCCCGGCCCATCAGCTCTAGTCCTGCCATGGCCTGCTCGGCCCCGGCCTGATCCGTCTTCTCGACGACGAAGCCCATGTGGATGATCACCCAGTCGCCGGGCGCGAACGTCTCTTCCGGCAACATGCCGACGTTGACCTTGCGTTGTTCTCCGGTGACGTTGACGAGCGCGAGTTGTCCCTCGAAGCCGTCCAGCATTTCGATGACCTGGCCCGGTATGCCCAAACACATGGCTCAGCACCCCTTTTCGGCTGCCGACGGTGCACTGTGTAGCGCCGCGACGATCTCTTCCACCGCCCGCGCCGCCCGGGGGACGGCCTGCGCGACGGGTTGGGTCAGGCCAATGCCCTCCTCGACGCTGCCGGCCTCGCAGCCGACCACCACGGTGTAGGGCGGACGGCCACCCAGCGCACGCAGGCTGGCGAAGACCGCGGCCGGGTCCATGCTGTGCCCATCCAGGCCGTCCGGTCCGGACGACGACTCGTGGTCGGCCTGGAAGATGTGCAACGTGCCGGGATGGCCCCGGCTCGGCACGGCGTCGATTAGGACCAGCGTGTCCCACTCTTCGAGCAGGTCATACGCCAGGTGCATGCCCCGGATTCCGTAGTCGATGACCTGGACCGTCGGATCATCCTGGGGCAGCTCGGCGTTGCGAACCACTTCCGAGCCGAACCCGTCGTCGCCCAGGAAGATGTTGCCGATCCCGGCTACCAGGATGCGCGTCGTCATGGTGGTACCCGCGTCGGTTACATACGCCTCAATTTGAGATAGCGGCGGGCATCGGGCAACGACACCGCTCCGAGCGCCAGCCCAATCGCTGCCACCAGCGCGACAATGGCGATGAAGATCCAACCTAGGACTTCCATAGTGAACTCCTTTCAGGGGTTTGTGCTGTGCTGAGACTGCAGCGGTTCCACTTCGTCGGGGGAGAAGTACAGATAGCGGCCGTACCAGTCGTGCAGGTCCGCGGCCGGATCCTCGTCGACGACGACGCCGACGTGCTTGTTGCCTTCGACGTCCTCATGCACCGACGTGACTCGGGCGGTCTTGCCGGCGACGAAGATGTCCTGGGCGTCGGCGTTGCGCCGTGGGCGCAACCGGACCTTGCTGCCCCGCGCTATCCGGATCCCGTTCACCAGCACCGCGTCGATCTCGGGGCGGACGGCGTTGTCGGCCAGTGGATCCCACCAATCCACTCCTTCGGGGATCTCGGGTACCAAGCCGGTGGGGACGTTGAGCGCGTGTGGATCACGCAGCACGCCGTGCAGTCGCGCCATGGCCTCGGGCGACATGGCGTCGCATTCGTCGATGATGCGCGCGGCCCGCGGGTCGGTCGCCCGGGCCTGCGCCTTCTCCTCATCGGTCATGGTCATCACGCGCAGGGTGAGGATCTCGTCGATCTCCGTGCAGTCGTACAGGGCGGTGTCGCTCTGTTCAGCGACCTCTGGGTGGTCGTAGAGGATGATCGGTGAGATCAGCAGCATGTCGTCGGTGCCCGGGGGGCCAGCCAGTACCGGAAAACAGCGATGCCGGCCGCACCGGGACACCGCGTCGGCCGCGGACTGTGGCGGCTCGAGCAGCGAGATGAACCGGCCGCCAACCACTTCGGCGATGAGGTGCGTTCCGATCATGGATCGCGCTATCACTGAATTCTTATCGTCATGTGCGTTTACGGCCGCGCCGGTGTTGGCGACCCGCACCGAAACCCGCCGCAGGTCGCCGTCGGGCTCGCTGGTGACGGTCAGGACGCCGCGGATCTCGTGGCGTTCGCGAACCAGTCGGCCCCCGTCCACCACCTCGACGTCGGTTGCCGCGTCGGCTCTCACCGGCAGCGACCAGGGTTGATCGTCGAACGCGAGGGGGCCGAAGGAGAACTCGCATTCCACCGCTTCGTCCCAGGTCAGCCACGAGCCGGCCGGGGTCCGCAATTCGTCGACGGGTTCGAAATCGCCGGGACCGGTAGCTTGTTCGGCGCGCCGGTGCTGCAGCTGCAGGAACCGCACCACCAGCGTCAGCGCCCGCGCGTCGTCGACCAGGAAATCCGCGGCAATGGCGTCATCTTCGCCGAGGCCGGATTCGGCCGCGCCCGGGGTCCCCAAAACGCCGAATTGCCAGCGTGATTGATTCTTGCTCGACGTCCCGCGGTACGGGTAGAGCAGATAGCCTTCGTAGAGCACCGCGTCGGCGACGGTGCGGGCTCGATCCCAGTTCGATGTCATCGCGTCACCGTGACCTCCAGCAACGAGGTAACCGCCTGGTCGAAGTCGAGCATTCCGTTGGCCGACCTGTAACCGGCCAGTTGCGCGATGGT
>NZ_LZMB01000485.1 GCF_001673555.1 Mycobacterium sp. 1165178.9
GCGACCATGACGGTGTCGGCGGACTCGATCACTGAGATGCTGTCGGTCACGCCCAACCGCGCCCCGATCGAGCTGGTCACGTCGCGCCCATCCAGGGACGCGATCTTGACGTTGTAGTCGGCGCCGAACCGGTTGGCCTCGACGAAGACCTCACCCGCGCCCGCGACATCCAACAGCGTCACCCCGTCGAAGACGATGATCACCACGACCCGTGTTTTGGCTGCAGCCACGCAGCCATTGTGTCGCTTTCTGTGGAGAGGACGGCCCGAACGGGCAGGGTCGGATTGCCCAGGCGGCCGCACACTCATAACTGAGATCACCTGAGAAGGAGACGACAACATGACTACCAGCTCAATCGACACCATCGCCGGCATCCAGGTTCCCGACACCGCGCTGGTCCGCGAGGTCACCGAGTTCATCCGCGACACCGAGGACGAGTTGCTCTTCAACCATTCCCGGCGGGTGTTCTTCTTCGGCGCACTGCAGGGCCTGCGTCGCGGGCTGCAATCGAACGTGGAGCTGCTTTACGTCGCGGCGATGTTCCACGACCTCGGCCTGACCGAGCGCTACCGCGGCTCCGCCGTCCGTTTCGAGGTCGACGGCGCCAACGCTGCCCGGGACTTCCTGCTCGACCATGGCGTCGACAAAACCGAGGCCGACAAGGTGTGGCTAGGCATCGCCTTACACACCACCCCCGGCGTGCCCGAGTTCATGGCGCCCGAGGTCGCCCTGCTGCAGGCGGGCGTGGAAGTCGACGTAGTCGGCGTCGGCCGCGAGCAGCTCGCTCCCGAGGCGCTCGCCGCGGTGACCTCCGCCCACCCGCGCCCACAGTTCAAGCAACGCATCCTGGCGGCGTTCAACGACGGCATGAAGCACCGGCCGCGGACCACCGACGGCACCATGAACGCCGACGTGCTGGCGCACTTCGATCCCGACTTCGCGCGTGTCGACTTCGTCGACAAGATCCTCAACAACAGCTGGCCCGAGTAGCGGAAGGAGCAGAACAATGGACATTTACGAAGGCCTCTACACCACCCGGATGATGCGCCGGCTGCGCCCTGATCCGATTCCGTTGGACACCCAGGCCCGCATCCTCGACGCAGCCGTCCGCGCCCCGAACGGCGGCAACACCCAGCGTTGGCACTTCGTGGCCGTGGACGATCGGGAACTCATCGGAAAGTTCGCTGAGCTATTTCGCAAGGCCCGCGCCCTCGAATACGAGAAGTTCCAGTCAGGGACGGGACCGATGGTCGCAACGGCGCCCGGTGCGGACCCGGCCGCTCACGCCGCAACCATGCGGCGAATGAAGGGCTCGGGTGATTACCTGGCCGACCATTTCGAAGAGATTCCCCTGTTGCTCTTCGTCTATTCCATCGACGACTACGGCGGCGCCAACATCTACCCGGCGATCTGGAGTGCGTTGCTCGCCGCCCGTGCCGAGGGCATCGGCGGCGTCATGACGATGGTGCTCCGCAACTTCGAGGACGAGGTGAACGAGTTACTGGGCGTGCCCGTTGAGGAAGGCTGGAAGATGTCAGCAATGCTCACCCTCGGTTATCCCTTGGGCAGGTGGGGCGTCGCGGCCAATCGCCATCCCGTGCACGAGGTTTCATCCCGCAACGGCTGGAACAAGTCGTTCGGCATCGAAGTTCCGCAACCGCTGTGGCCGCCGCACGACGACGCGACGACCGGCCTGGCGGCAGCCGGCTGACAAGCGGCCGGCCATTGCAGCGCTGAGATATTCGGAGGAAGGTAAGGCGCATGACCGAGCTCGAAGAGATCGGGGTCACCGTGGTGCAGCCGGGGGAGGGCGAAGTCGTCACCCTCCCGGGCTTCGGGGCGGTGTTCAAGATATCCGGCAAGACCAACGGCGGCGAGGTGTCCATCGTCGAGCACCCGTTCGCGGTCGGCCTGCTCACTGCGGCACACCGGCACACCCGGGAGGACGAGCATTCGATAGTCCTGGCCGGCGAGATCGGCTTTCGCTCCGACGACAGTGAAGTGGTCCTGGGTCCCGGTGGCTACATCACCAAGCCTCGCGGACAGATGCACGCGATGTGGAACGCCGGCAGCGAGCCGGGACGCATCGTCGAAATCATCACCCCGGGCGGATTCGAGAACTATTTCCGGGAACTCGGCGAGCTGCTCATCGAGCACGCCCACGACCCGGCGGGCGCGCCGTTGCACGAGTTGCCCGAGTTCGGCGAACTCGCCGACAAGTACGGGCTCACCTACGGATCGCCGGAGTGGATGGACGACATCGCGCAGCGGTACGGGCTCAACCCGCCGTCACACTGACCGATATCTGGCGTGGCTAGTGCCGCTGAGCGCGCGATTTGGTCGCCATGACACCGGTTCGGTAACCTGGCATTTACCATCGCGGGGTGGAGCAGCTCGGTAGCTCGCTGGGCTCATAACCCAGAGGTCGCAGGTTCGAATCCTGTCCCCGCTACCAGGTAAAACGGCCCCCGGAGATTGTTCCGGGGGCCGTTTTCATGCCTAGCGCGGCAGCACGGCCTCGATGGCGCTGATGACCTCGGGGGCATCGGGCTCGGTGCGGGGCCGGAACCGCTGCACCACCTCGCCGTCGGGGGCGAGGAGGAACTTCTCGAAGTTCCACTGGATGTCCCCGGCCTGGCCGTCGGCATCGGCGGTCTTGGTCAGCTCGGCGTACAGCGGATGACGGTCGTCGCCGTTGACGTCGGTCTTCGCCAGCAGCGGGAATGTCACCCCGTATGTGGTCGAGCAGAACTCCTGGATCTCATCGGCCGTACCCGGCTCCTGCCCCATGAATTGGTTGCAGGGGACGCCGACGACGGTCAGGCCACGCTCGCGATAGTCCTTGGCCAGGCGTTCCAGCGCCGTGTATTGGGGAGTCAGCCCGCATTTGGAGGCTACGTTGACGACCAGCGTTGCGCCGTCTGACAATTCGGCCAGCGTGGTCGGCCGGCCGTCGAGGGTGGTCAGGGCGATGTTGTTGAGGGTCACGCCGACGACGCTAACGCAATTCAGAGCCAGCCGGTGCGGGCGGCGGCGACCGGCTCGGCGGGGGCCGGGGCCAATTCGCCGTTGCGCACACCGTCAAGCAACCGTTTCACCGCGGCGACGATCTCCGGCGCCGCCGCCGCGAGTCCGGCGGTGTCGGCTTCGCTGACCTCATCGGCGTCGACGTCGGCGCGGGCCAGGACGGCGGCCGGGTCGGCCAGCTGCTCGGTCAACCAGGTCAGCGGGTCGGCGGACAGCTCGGGGACGAAGTGGCGGGCACTGGGCTCCCAGCCGTCGAAACGCGGATGGTGATGGGCTCGGTCCAGCGTCCCGGGCGGGCTCTCCGTGGACCCGAACAGGTCCACCCGCCACACCGGGCGGGTGAAGGCGATCGGGACGCCCGCGTAGATCGAGCCCTGCGGCGCGGCCCGGTCGACGAGCCGAAGCTCCAGCCTGACTCCCCGCTCCGGAGTCTCCTGACCCTCGAGCGGGGAAGGGTCGATGAAGTACATATCCCCAACGACCACGCCCAGGGATTCGAAGCCGAACGCTGCGAGCATTGCGCACCTTTCGTTGTCCTCATCGAGCGTAGACCTGGGGTTCTCCGGCCGAGGCACCCGTCGGACTATGTGAACGCCGGTTCGCGCACGCGGCCCTACACCCACCTCGACACCGGATCGCGGTACGCGATCGAGTACGTCAGGTGCCGCCAGGTCGGCGACAACACCATCAACCCGTAACTCAGAACCTAAGGCCGAAGTGTCTGCGGGAGAACATAATTCGCGTTGCAAGATGATCGGTGCGCCCCATCTGCGGGCGCGGTCATTCGAAAGATGATGTTGCGCGCCGGCCGGTTTCCGCCGTTGCTTTGTTTGTGCCACACCATCGCGGTACATTTACTGGTCTTATTCCATAGGTGTACAGGCCAGCGCCGGGTGGCGACGGTCCCGAGGTGAGGGGCAGCGGTGGCGACGGTGGGTTACCCGGATAACCGACCGCGCGGGTGGCCGTCCATCGCCGGAACCACGATTTTCGGGCTCACGGTGTAGGCCATGGAGGGTTCACCCGTTCAGATCAACGACTCGCGAGAGCCGCCGTACCGGTTCATGACCTTTGTCGTGGTGGTGGTTCTCGCCGTGATCTTCACCCTGGTTTACATCCAGTTCCGCGGAGGTTTCACTCCCAAGACCGAGTTGACGATGTTGGCGTCGCGGGCCGGGTTGGTGATGGATCCGGGTTCGAAGGTCACGTACAACGGGGTGGAGATCGGCCGGGTGGGGTCGATCTCGGAGACGGTGCGCGACGGCAAACCGGCGGCAAAGTTCATTCTCGAGGTGCATCCGCGGTACTTGAAGCTGATCCCGTCGAATGTGAACGCCGATATCAAGGCGACGACGGTGTTCGGCGGCAAGTAT
>NZ_LZMB01000486.1 GCF_001673555.1 Mycobacterium sp. 1165178.9
CAGGACAACTTGCCACCCAACTCGGCCGGATCCGATTGCGCGGCCACCTGATTGATCAGTTGGTGGCTGGGCGTTTGAAGCCGACGCGCCAGCGTTTCGAGGCGTTCTAATTTCCGCAATCGCTCGGGGGTGGTCAAGGCATCGAACGACAACGCGCAAGCCCGGTCCACATCGGCATCGAGCGCATCGAACACCGCATCGATCCCCTCCCGCGTACTCGAACCCATGTTCGAATATTACGTCCGCCCACCGACAAGAAAACTCCGACCGAACCAGTGAAGCACAAGTGGCACAAGTGATTTCAGCGTCGCCCGCCCGGTCGGCGCTCGCCGGTCCCCCGCGCCTCTTGCGCTGCCGAGAACAATGGGTCCAAGTGGCGGCTGCGCTGCGGCGCGGTGCCCGGGATGGATCAGAGGTGGGTGAGAGCCATGGCCTCGTTGCTCATGGCCTGCGGCGGGTTCCTCTTCGCCGTCTTGTGGATGGACTTGATTTTCGATGTGCAGGTTCTCCGTCACCGGAAGGCCCCGACCGAACTGCCCGAGGCCGTGCTGGCTTCCATCGCGGCCTACTACCACCGCGCGACCACCACGTCTCGGCCAATGAACCGTCTGATCGCGCTAGTCATGCTCGCCTTGTTGGCAACGCTGGTGGTGCAGGCAGCGCGCGGACACGACCCGGGCTGGCTGCTGGTGGCCTCGGCCCCGCTCGCCGGCATCCCTACCATGTTGGCGCTGACACACACGGTTCCCGACGCGGTACGACTCGGGCATCGCGCGGACAGTCCATCCGAGCAGACGCGTCTGGCTCGATCGGTCTGCCGAGACCATCTGCTGTGCGCCGCCTGCATGCTCGTATTTCTCATCCTCTGGGTGGCGAACAGCATTGCGGCCTGACGGCAGTGACGGGTCGTAGCAATGAGGCGCAGTTCAGGACCCGCTGGCCACGTCAGTGAGCTACGTACTAAACTAGAACACGTTCCAATTCGGCGAGCTCCCAGGAGTTGTAATGCACACCCCTATCTGCGACGAACTCGGCATCGAGTTCCCGATTTTCGCCTTCACCCACTGCCGCGACGTCGTCGTAGCGGTCAGCAAGGCCGGGGGGTTCGGCGTGCTCGGAGCGGTCGGCTTCACGCCCGAGCAGCTGGAGATCGAGCTGAAATGGATTGACGAGAACATCGGCGACCACCCCTACGGCGTCGACATCGTGATCCCGAACAAATACGAAGGCATGGACTCCCACCTGTCCGCGGAGGAGCTGGCCGAGACGCTGCGCAAGATGGTGCCGCAGGAGCACCTCGACTTCGGCAAGAAGATCCTCGCCGACCATGGTGTGCCGGTCGAAGACAGCGACGGCGACACCCTGCAGCTGCTCGGTTGGACCGAGGCGACTGCCACGCCCCAGGTCGAGGTGGCGCTCAAGCATCCGAAGGTGAAGATGATCGCCAACGCGCTCGGCACCCCGCCGGCCGAGATGATCAAGCACATTCACGAGGCCGGACTCAAGGTGGCGGCGCTGTGCGGTTCGCCTTCGCAGGCGCGCAAGCATGCCGACGCGGGTGTCGACATCATCATCGCCCAGGGCGGCGAGGCCGGTGGGCACTGCGGCGAGGTCGGCTCGATCGTGCTGTGGCCCCAGGTCGTCAAGGAGGTCGCCCCGGTTCCGGTGCTGGCCGCCGGCGGCATCGGCAGCGGTGAGCAGATCGCTGCCGCGCTGGCGCTCGGCGCGCAAGGTGCCTGGACCGGATCGCAGTGGTTGATGGTCGAGGAGTCCTCGAACACCCCGGTTCAGCAGGAGGCCTACGTCAAGGCCGGCAGCCGCGACACCGTCCGCAGCCGCTCGTTCACCGGCAAGCCGGCCCGCATGCTTCGCAACGACTGGACCGAGGCATGGGAGGCGCCGGAAAACCCGAAGCCGCTCGGGATGCCGTTGCAGTACATGGTTTCCGGCATGGCGGTGCGAGCCACCAACCGGTACCCCAACGAGTCCGTCGACGTGGCGTTCAATCCGGTTGGCCAGGTGGTCGGGCAGTTCACCAAGGTGGAGAAGACCTCAACGGTCATCGAACGCTGGGTGCAGGAGTACCTGGAAGCCACCAACCGGCTCGACGAGCTCAACGAGGCCGCCTCCGTTTGACGCGAAGGCCTAGACGTCGTCGACTTCGTCGTGCCCGGTGAACGCTTCCCTCGTCCGGTCCAGCGCGTACGTACCGATGTCGATCGAATTCCGGACGATGCCGCTGGCACCGCCGGCGACGTCACCGCGGAGGATGTCGCTGGCGTGTTCGACGATGTCAGAGGCTTTCTCGACGGCGTTGGTCGCGATGTCCCTGGCCGCGTCGACTGCATCTTTCGGATTGAAGGCCATCTCGAAGTCTCCTTTTTGGCACGACGGTCGTTACGACTCTAGACGGGGCCAGGCGCCATTTCTCGTCGGAGTCGCGTTAGTAATGCACCAGCGTGCGCCAGTAATCTTCGGGAATCTCCGCCCCGGAGCGCATAATTCGGGCCAGCCCGATGGCCATCGCGATGCCAAGCAGCCCCAGCCAAAGCCCGGCCGCTGCGATCACGACCCACAGCACGGCGGTGACTGCAGGCCAGGGCGAGAGCACGGCGAGCACTGGGGCGAAGAAAAACCCGGTGCCGATGTACCACGCCGACCCGGTGCGATCCGAGGCCAGCACGAAACGCAGCCAGCGGGGCACGACCGGTTCGCCGGGCTCACTACGGTTCATGGCAGCACCGGTTTATCCGCTGGGCGGGAAAAATCCTGCCCCGGTGAACCATCCGGGCTGCCACCCCTGAGCTCCCAGGCACAGCATGGGAAGTCCGTCCGGTGTCTGCGCCGCAGCTTGCGAACCTGGGCATTTCGCGCCGGTCTGCTGGACTCCGTAGAGCGGATACGAAATCACCCAGTACCCGGTGGTCGCCGCCGGGAACTGATTCGGCGGCGGGAAATGGCAGGCTTCGGCCTGGCCGCTAGTTCCGCGCCCGAAGATGAAGCGCTCGTAGTTGTCGCATGGCGCGCCCAGCGTGGCCTGATAGTTCATGCCCGGCACGTCGCCGTCGTAGCCGGCGGCCGCGCACGGTGCCAAGCCGATCGTGATGCCCGCTATCGAAGCGGCGCTGAGCAGTTCCCGAATCATGTCGTACCCCGCCTGTCGTCGCCGGTGACCTGCACCAAAGCATATCGGTCCGACTGTCAGCCACAAGACCGATTCGGCTTGCGACCGCGACCGCCGGCGCAGACTTAACGCTCGTTGGCAAACCACCGGTGAGGAACACGTTCCAATTCGCGCCCGGCGATCTTGCCGCAATGCTTCACAACCAAGGTGCGGCAGTGGTTTCCTTGCACAAGGACGACTAGACCACTTCGTCATCGAGGAGCGGGCAATGCCAACCGTCGAGCCAACTGCCAAGCCGGTCCCTGATCTGCCTCCCGGATTCGACTTCACCGACCCCGACATGCACGCCGAGCGACTGCCGGTGGAAGAACTGGCCGAACTGCGCCGGACCGCGCCGATCTGGTGGAACGAACAACCCATTGGGACGGGTGGGTTCGACGATGGCGGGTTCTGGGTGGTGTCCAAGCATAAGGATGTCAAGGAGGTGTCGCTGCGCAGCGACATCTTCTCCAGCCTAGAGAACACCGCACTTCCGCGTTACAAGGAGGGCACGGTCCGCGAGCAGCTCGAGACGAGCAAGTTCGTCCTACTCAACATGGATGCCCCGCAACATACCCACCTGCGCAAGATCATTTCGCGGGGCTTCACCCCACGGGCCGTCGAGCGGCTGCGCGACGATCTCGCCGAGCGCGCCAAGCGGATCGTCGCCGGCGCCGTCGCAGAGGGTTCCGGCGACTTCGTCGAACAGGTGTCCTGCGAGCTTCCGCTGCAGGCCATCGCCGGGCTGCTGGGCGTGCCCCAGGAGGACCGCAAGAAGCTCTTCCACTGGTCCAACGAACTGGTCGGTGACCAGGATCCCGAATTCGTCCGCAATGACCCCATGGGTGCCTCGATCGAATTGATCACTTACGCAATGCAGATGGCGGCAGACCGGGCGCAGAACCCTGGGCCGGATATCGTGACCAAGCTGATCGAGGCCGATGTCGACGGCCACAAGCTGTCCGACGACGAGTTCGGCATGTTCGTCATGTTGTTGGCGGTGGCCGGCAACGAGACCACCCGCAACTCCATCACCCAAGGCATGATGGCCTTCACCGACTACCCCGACCAGTGGGAGCTGTACAAGCGCGAGCGTCCCGTCACCACGGCCGACGAGATCGTCCGGTGGGCGACCCCGGTGACCTCGTTCCAGCGGACCGCCCTGGAGGACTACGAGCTGTCGGGCGTTCAGATCAAGAAGGGTCAGCGCGTCGTAATGGTCTACCGCTCAGCCAATTTCGACGAGGAAGTGTTCGACGACCCTTTCACCTTCAACATCCTGCGTGATCCCAACCCCCACGTGGGGTTCGGGGGCACCGGCGCGCACTACTGCATCGGGGCCAATCTGGCGAGGATGACCATCGACCTGATGTTCAATGCGATCGCCGACGCCGTGCCCGACCTCGAACCGGTCGGTAAGCCCGAACGGCTCCGATCGGGCTGGCTCAACGGAATCAAGCACTGGCAGGTCGACTACCACACCAACGGGGCCGAGAAATGCCCTGTCGCGCATCAGGCCCAGGGGTGACAAGCTAGGGACATGCCCACTCATCGAGCCGTCCATGTCCCGTCCGCAGGTGCAGCTTTGGAGCTGGTCGACGCCGAAACCACACCGCCGGGGCGCGACGAGGTACGCCTGACGGTCGCTGCGTGCGGTATCTGCGGCACCGACGCGCATTTCGTCAACGGCGGGTTCCCCGGGATATCCTGGCCGCTGACTCCCGGACATGAAATCGCCGGCAAGGTCGCCGAAATTGGCGACGGTGTGCAGGATTTCGCGGTGGGTGACCGCGTCGCGGTCGGCTGGTTCGGCGGATGTTGCCTCCACTGCGACCAATGCCGTAAGGGCCTGTTCATTCACTGCGAGAATGGCAAGGTGCCGAGTTGGCAGTATCCCGGCGGCTACGCGGAGTCGGTGACCGTGCCGGTGAGCGCGCTGGCCCGAATCCCGGACGAGCTTTCCGACGCCGAAGCCGCCCCGATGGGCTGTGCGGGCGTGACGACCTATAACGCCTTGAGGCACACCAAGGCGCTGCCCGGCGATCGCGTGGCGATTCTCGGTGTCGGCGGACTGGGCCACCTCGGGGTGCAGTTCGCGCGCGCGATGGGCTTCGAGACGATCGCGATCAATCGCGGTACCGCTAAGGCTGACGACGCGCGGAAATTGGGCGCCCATCACTACATCGACTCCACGGCCAACGATCCCGCCGAGGCCCTGAAGGATCTCGGCGGCGCGACGGTTGTCCTGGCCACCGCGGGTAATTCGCAAGCCATGGCGGCCACGGTCGGCGGCATACTCCCCCAGGGTGAACTGGTCACCATCGGCGTCACGCCCGAGCCGCTGCCGATCAGCCCGGTGCAGCTGATCACGCCGGGCGTCAGCATCGTCGGCCATCCCTCCGGAACGGCGAAGGAAGTCGAAGACACAATGCATTTCGCGGTCCTGTCAGGCGTGCGGGCGTGGATCGAGGAACTGCCGTTGGCGCAAGCCGCGGAGGGCTACGCGGCCCTGGAAGAGGGCCGGGCGCACTATCGCACCGTTTTGACCATGTGACACAGTCGGTCTGTGACTTCGGACAAAGACTCCGTGTGGACGATCGGCCCGGCTGACGGTGAATTGTTGCTGCACACCGGTGTTGCCGGCAGGGCGGCACGGATGGGCCATCGTCTTACCATCGCGATGACACGCTGGTGCGCCACGGTTCGCTGGGCCGACTCTCGACCCGTCAGCGCGGAGCTTGCGGTCGAGGCCGATTCATTCGAGGTGCTGCGCGGGGACGGCGGCGTCAAGGGCCTGTCCGGAGCCGAGAAGGCGATGGTGCGGTCCAACGCCCTGAAGTCGTTGTCGGCCAGTCGCTTCCCGCGCATTCGCTATGTTGCGGACGCCATCGAGGAGACCGACGACGGCTACCGTCTGACCGGCGCGCTGCGCATCCGGGGAGAATCGCGCGACCACCTAATCGATCTGTACACAGAAGATCTCGAAGACTCGTGGCGCATGTCAGTAGAAACCACCATCCGCCAGTCCGACTACGGTATCAAGCCCTACTCGCTGCTGATGGGTTCGGTCCAGGTGGCAGATGAGGTGTCGTTGACTTTCTCCGCGGTTCGCGCCCAAAGCAATTGAGCACCACCGCCCGGCATTCGCAGATGATCAGGGCTGCGGGTCGGTCGTGGCGCGCGGGGCTGAATCAACAGCCGCATCGCCGGTGTCACCGGGTATGTGTTCCAGTACCCGGGTCAAGTAGGGCTGCCGCGCTCCATCATCCGACTGTCGTTGGTCACCGACCCCCGGCTGCTCTTCCGGAGCGCTCGGCTCTGAAACCGGTTCCCCGGCAGGCGGCTTGGCCTGCGGAGCCACGTTGGTCGGTGGAGCCGCCGGAAGCGGCGCGACGGCGGTGGCCGCCTCGACGATTTGAGGTGGGGGCGAGTGCGTACCGTGCTTGGGCTGGGCGGCCGCGCTGGCCGGGCCGACGTGGATCCCCACCGCCAGTGATACCGAGCCGACGAAGGTGATGGCACCGGCGGCCAGCGCGGTCATGGCTCCGGCGTAGGAAAACCGCCGTTTCTGGATGGGTGCTGGACCGGGTTGGCTGAGGAGCTTCACCAGCTGCTCGTCGGTGAACTCGGTGCTGCGGGCCGCGGACAGCGCCGCGCCGCGCGCGATGGTCACCTGGGCCATCGATTGGACGAAAACCGGTACCGGCAAGGTTTTTTCGAGCTGCCAGGAGAGACCATCGATGTCGTCGTCGGCGCCGACCACGACAACGCCGCCCGGCTGCCATCCGTCGCGCTCGAACATGCCCGTCAGCCAGCGGGATAGTCCATCGAAGCCGCCCCGCAGGTGCTTGGTCGCAACCTGGGCCTCCCCGTCGTGCGAGTCGACCATGACGACGGTCGCCGAGTCACGGTCGAGAACGCAGACCGCCGTCTGGTCATAGCCGATGACGGGCCCGATGGCCTGAGCCAACGTCTCGATTGCCTCCACAAACCGGATCGGCACGACGTTGTCGAATCCCGCGTCGGTCAACGCCTCCAACACGAGCGCCGCCTGCGCGGATGCTTCATCGTTCCAAGTCACTCCGACGACGCGGAGGCGGTGATCGCTCGCGGCCGCCGCCGTGTCGACCCGCAATACCTCTTCCACTACCTGTTCCGCGGTACTCGCGGCGAGCATGCCCGGACCTGCGCGCAGCGCTTGCTCCCGGTGATCCAGGATGGTGCCGCCCGCGTCATGTCCTTCAGCGAGGACCCAGCCAACGGTCGATGTCGTCACTGACAGGCCAAGAACCGTGTCCAAATCTATGCCCCAATCGGCCCCGCGTCTTCGCCCTCACCCACACCGACGCGCACCATGAAGCCGCAGGTGCGGTGATTCGTGAGGGCCGGAACAGACTGGGGATAGCGTGGTCTTCATCGGCTTGCTTCGAGAGAGCCTACGCGGTCGGTGCAAGTCCGGCTGCCCCGGTCAGGCATCGCCTGGGAATCGCCAAGGTGAACAGCCCGGCGCCACTCATCAGCGCGGGCCTGCGGCCGGTCCGCGACTCGCGCGCGGACTTGCGGGGACCGAGCCGACGCGGGCCAGGGGCCGGTCCGGGTGGTGGTCTTTCGGCCACGGAAGCCACATCGATTTATCGCCCTCGAAAATAATTGCGGGTATCGCGGTGCGTTGATGGCGCCTGAAACGGTCACGCGTGTGACGCGCGTGGCTCTCCACGTGGCGATCCCCGCCGCAATCCGGTCCGGCTCATTTTCGGCTTTATATAACGTGGCGTATCGCCTGGACATCGAGCGCTCATCGCGGCCCACAGGGGCCCTGCCTGGCCTTTTCCAGCCCGACGGGTAGGGCCGTCACCGAGTGGGTATGCCTGGCCTGTCGCCGCCTGGCCGTGCCCGGTGGCAAAGTTATGAAGCGAAAAGCGATGCCAAAACGAGACGCGTTCGCGTCCTAATCGACATTTGACGGACTCACACGGTAAATTCCTGTGAGACCACGATCACACTGACCACATCACCAAGGGGCAGGTATGACAGTTCTGAGCGAGAAGATCCGGGCCTGGAGGCGCCGGCTTTTGGTCGGCACAGCGGCGGCAGCCACCCTGCCGGGCCTGATCGGTCTTGCCGGCGGTGCACCGACAGCGAATGCATTTTCGCGGCCGGGTCTGCCCGTCGAATACCTGCAGGTACCGTCCGCGGGCATGGGCCGCAACATCAAGGTCCAGTTCCAGAGCGGCGGTAGCGGTTCTCCTGCGGTGTATCTGCTGGACGGTCTGCGGGCTCAAGACGACTACAACGGCTGGGACATCAACACCCCGGCGTTCGAGTGGTACTACAAGTCGGGCCTCTCGATCGTCATGCCGGTCGGCGGCCAGTCCAGCTTCTACGCCGACTGGTACGGTCCGGCGTGCGGTAAGGCCGGCTGCTCGACTTACAAGTGGGAGACCTTCCTGACCAGCGAACTGCCCGGGTACCTGGCCTCCAACAAGAGCGTCAAATCCAATGGCAGCGCCGCGGTCGGTATCTCGATGTCCGGCTCATCAGCGCTGATCCTGGCCGTGAACCACCCGGGACAGTTCATCTACGCCGGCTCGCTCTCGGCCCTGATGGACCCCTCCCAGGGCATGGGGCCCTCACTAATCGGTCTCGCGATGGGCGACGCCGGCGGTTACAAGCCCGACGCCATGTGGGGGCCGTCGAGCGACCCGGCGTGGCAGCGCAACGACCCGACCCTTCAGGTCGGGGCGCTGGCCGGTAACAACACCCGCCTCTGGATCTACTGCGGAAACGGGACGCCGTCTGAGTTGGGCGGGGCGAACATGCCCGCCGAGTTCCTGGAGAACTTCGTACGGAGCAGCAACCTGAAGTTCAGGGATGCCTACAACGCAGCCGGTGGCCACAACGCCGTGTTCAACTTCGACGCCAACGGGACTCACAGCTGGGAGTACTGGGGAGCGCAGCTCAACGCCATGAAGCCCGACCTACAGGGCGCCCTGGGCGCCACCCAGGGCGGCGGCGGATAACCGCCCTCGCACGCTCGTTCACTACTGCGCCTGACGACTGCGTCAGGCGCAGTAGTGCGTTAGGGACCGATGGCGTCCGGCGACACTGCGGTGACGACCTCGCGTCGGAGCGTCTTGGCCGGCACGGGGTACGAATACGCCAGAATCGTCGTCATGCACCACGGGGTCCCCTCCCATCGGCCGTTGGTCACGCGTTGTGGTGTCGTGGTCAGCAGCCTGGCGATGGTTGTGGCGCCGGCTAGGGCTGACTCGACGAGCCCGTTGATCGCTCTGGTCGACGCCGCTGCGCAACGGCTGCAGGTTGCCGAGCCAGTCGCTGCCTATAAATGGAACACGCATGGCGCCGTTGACGACCCGGCTCGCGTCCAGCAGGAGTTGGCGAAGCTGGGCGACGAGGCGGTCGCCCAACAGGTCGACCGCGACTACGTCACCCGGGTCTTCGGTGACCAGATCAATGCCACCGAGGCCATCGAATACAGCCGGTTCGCGAACTGGAAGCTCAATCCGGCAGGCGCTCCAGCTGATCCGCCGGAGCTGTCGGCGTCGCGATCAACGATCGACACCTTCAACCAGACGATGCTGGCTCAGATTCTGGCCAACTGGGGCCTGCTGCACTCGCCGGAATGTGGCGCCCAGCTCGATGCCGCGAGGGGCGGCGTCGCCCAACGCCGTCAGCTCGACGACCTCTACCGGCAGGCCCTGTCAACAGCGACGCAGTCTTATTGCCAGTAATAGTTTAATTTTTCCTCACCAATTTCTAACGGTCCCATTCTGCTCGTCAAAAAGGCGATTTCCGCAGATAGATGGCATATCTCGCGCCATTTTCGAATAGGTAACGCTTTGGCCACACGTGCCGAAATCCCGGGCATGAGAAATCTCTGCAAGCCTCTCGTCAAGGCCGTAATGGTCGGCGGGTTCATTGCAGCGTCGATGACTTCGTCCAGCGGTGTGGGGAGCGCGGCCACAACCCCAAACTGGGACGCGATCGCGCAGTGTGAATCCGGTGGCAACTGGCACGCCAACACAGGCAACGGCGAATACGGTGGACTGCAATTCAAACCGGCCACCTGGGCCCGGTACGGTGGCGTCGGCAATCCCGCGGCCGCATCCCGGGAACAGCAAATCGCTGTGGCCAACCGGGTTTTCGCCGAAGAGGGCGTGGAGCCCTGGCCAAAGTGCGGCGCCAACTCGGGCCTGCCGATCGGCTTGTACTCCCACCCGGCCCAGGGCATCAAGCAGATCATCAACGGACTGATCCAGGCGGCCGTTCCGCGCTGATGTAACCCGCCCGCGGTCTATGACCCAGCGCCGGGCTGTGTTTGGATCACCCCATGGAAGGTTCGGCGACTGTTCATATGGCGGCGCCTGCGGCCAAGATCTGGGATCTCATCGCAGACGTCCGCAACACAGGGAAATTTTCCCCGGAAGTATTCGAAGCCGAGTGGCTCGGCGATTCGACCGGGCCGGCCCTCGGTGCGAAATTCCGCGGTCACGTCAAGCGCAACGAAATGGGGCCGGTGTACTGGACGACATGCAAGGTCACCGCTTGTGAACCGGGGCGTGAATTCGGCTTCGCGGTGCTCCTCGGTGACCGGTCGGTCAACAACTGGCATTACCGGTTGGCGCCCAGCGGAAGCGGGACCGACGTCACCGAGTCGTTTCGGCTCAACCCGGCACCGTGGCTTGGCGTGTACTGGTTGTTCGGCGGCTTTCTGCGCAAGCGCCGCAACATCCGCGACATGACCAAGACGCTCAACCGCATCAAAGATGTCGTCGAGGCGGGTTGACGATCGTGAAATCGGTCTTCATCACCGGGGCGGGCAGCGGCATGGGTCGCGAGGGCGCAAAGCTGTTCCACGGCAAGGGTTGGCGTGTTGGCGCCGTCGACCGCAACGATGCCGGCCTGGCGACGTTGACCGAAGAGCTCGGTGGCGATCGACTGTGGACCCGCGCCGTCGATGTGACAGACAAGGCGGCCCTCGACTTCGCACTGGCCGATTTCTGCGCGGGCAACAGCGGCGGCGGACTCGACATGATGTGGAACAACGCCGGGGTCGGCGAATCCGGCTGGTTCGAAGACGTGCCGTATGACGCCGCGATGCGCGTCGTCGACATCAACTTCAAAGCGGTACTGACCGGCGCATACGGCGCGCTGCCCTACCTCAAGAAGACGCCCGGCAGTCTGATGTTCTCGACCTCGTCGTCCTCGGGCACCTACGGCATGCCCCGCCTGGCCGTCTACTCGTCCACCAAGCATGCGGTCAAGGGTTTGACCGAGGCGCTCAGTGTGGAGTGGCAGCGACACGGGGTGCGCGTCGCCGATGTGCTCCCCGGTCTGATCGACACCGCCATCCTCACGACGACGCCCAACCACTCTGATGACGGTGGCGCGCCCATGACGGCTGAGCAACTGCGGGCCACCGCACCCAAGAAGGGCATGTTCCGATTGATGCCGGCGGCCAGCGTGGCCGAGACGGCGTGGCAGGCCTACCACAATCCGAAGCGGTTGCACTGGTATGTACCGAAAAGCATTCGCCTGATTGACTTGTTCAAGGGTCTGAGTCCGGAATTCGTTCGACGCAGCATCGTCAAGTCCCTACCGGCGCTAATGCCGAAGCGGCAGTAAGGAGGTCGGTTGATGCGCAATCGGTTGCTCACAGTCGCTTTGGTCCTGGCGGCTGTCGTCGTCAGCGCCGCGGGTTGCGGGTCGGCGCAGACGATGCCTCGCCGGGCCGCTCGTCTGACCATCGACGGCGCGACCCACACGACGCGTCCCCCGGCATGCCGGCAAGACCAGATGTATCGGACCATCGACATCCCCGACCACGATGGCGGGGTCGAAGCGGTTGTGCTGCTCAGCGGTTACCGGGCGATGCCGCAGTGGGTGAAGATTCGCAACGTCGACGGCTTCACCGGCAGCTTCTGGCAAGGGGGCGTGGGAGACGCGCGCGTTGATCTCGCCAACGACGCGTACACCATCACGGGCAGCGCGTACGGCATCAACAGCAGCAACCCCAACAAAGTGGTGACCACCGACTTCAAAATCGTCGCTGAGTGCTAATTGCCCGGGGCCTAGGCTCCAAACCGCAACTGAGCTAGGGAGGACCAGTGAAAGAACGAGTGCACTGGTTCGCGATGCACGGCTTCATCCGGGGGGCCGCATCGCTCGGAGCTCGGAGGGGTGACGTCCAGGCCAGACTGATCGCCGATCCGGCGGTCGCCGCCGACCCCGTGCGGTACTACGACGAAGTCCGCGCCCGGGGCAAGCTGGTAAAGGGCCGCGTCGCTTACCTGACTGCCGATCACGCGCTCGCCCATGAGCTGCTGCGGTCCGATGATTTCCGGGTGCTGATCTTCGGATCGAATCTGCCGGGGCCGCTGCGATGGCTGGAGCGTCGCACCCGCGACGACCTCCTTCATCCGCTGCGTGCACCTTCGCTACTGGCCGTCGAGCCGCCCGACCACACCCGTTACCGCAAGACTGTGTCGGCGGTGTTCACCCCGAGGGCGGTTGCCGCGCTGCGAGACCGCGTAGAGCAGACCGCCGCGGCGCTGTTGGATCGACTGGCCGGCGAGTCGGGTGTGGTGGACATCGTGGGGAGGTACTGCTCGCAGCTTCCGGTTTCGATCATCAGCGAGATCCTCGGTGTGCCTGAGCCGGAGCGACCGCGCGTCCTGGAATTCGGTGAACTGGCCGCGCCGAGCCTTGACATCGGATTGCCTTGGCGGCAGTACCGCAGCGTGCAGGAAGGGATCGCCGGCTTCAGTTCCTGGCTCGACGAGCATCTGCAGCAGTTGCGCCTGGACCCCAGCGACAATTTGATGAGCCAGTTGATTCAGACCGCCGAAAGCGGCTCTGCGGAAACATATCTCGATGCGAAGGAGCTGCAGGCGATCGCCGGACTGGTGTTGGCCGCCGGTTTCGAAACCACGGTGAATCTGCTCGGCAACGGGATTCGCATGCTGTTGGACGCGCCCCAGCACCTCCACACTCTGAGACGACGACCGGAGCTGTGGCCAAACGCCGTCGAGGAGATTTTGCGGCTGGAATCGCCGGTGCAGCTGACCGCGAGGATCGCACTCAACGACGTCGAGATAGGCGGTCGGAGGTTACAGCGTGGCGACCTGGTGCTGGTGTATCTGGCCGCCGCCAACCGCGATCCGGCCGTGTTTCCCGACCCGCATCGCTTCGTCATCGAAAGGGAAAACGCCGGAAGGCATCTCGCCTTCTCGGGTGGCCGGCACTTCTGTCTGGGTGCGGCCCTCGCCCGTGCCGAGGGTGAAGTCGGATTGCGGACATTCTTCGACTGTTTCCCCGACGTGCGCGCGGCGGGTACCGGCAGCAGGCGTGAAACCCGCGTGTTGCGGGGATGGTCGTCGCTGCCGGTGAACCTGGGGCCGGCCCGTTCGATGGCCGCGGTGGACGGTTGAAAGCCTCGCGCCTCCCGAACCCAGGCCTCGTCTTTGGTCCTCGTGCGCGAGTATGACGCGGCCGGTTGACACCGGGGCGGCGACAGAGTTTATTTGCCGCTATGACAGAGGTATCTATGATCGCGGTCGAGGATGTCGTGCGCGGGCTGTGGCAGGCCCTTTCACGGCGAGATTGGGAGGCGATCAAGACCTTCCTGTCCGACGACTGCCTCTATGTCGACATGCCCGTCCCCGCGTTGGCGGCCCGTGGTCCGGACGACATCGTCAAACGCCTCAAGATGGGGCTCGAGCAGTTGGCCGGCTACGAGAACCACACCGGCGTGCTGGTGTCCAACGGCTCCGACGTGCTCTACGAGCACTCCGAGACATGGGCATTCGCCACCGGTGAACAGGGTGTGTTGCGATTCGTCACCGTCCACAAAGTCGTCGACGGCAAAGTGACCGTCTGGAAAGACTATTGGGACTTCAACAGCCTGGTTGCCTTCGCTCCCCCGAACCACTTCGAGGGCTTGGCTTCAGGTGATGTGAGCTGGGTCTTTGACGCTTCGGCACTGGTTTAGCTAGGGCCTAACCAAGCCTGTTCCGGGCGCTTCTCGACACCGCATAGCGCTGAATGTCACAATACTCATGTGACCGAGAATTTGCTGGATCTTCCCGCACTAATCCCCTCTTGGAAGCTAGCCCTGCGCTCGGCCAACAGGTCGCCCCGGACTATCACCACCTACCTTTCCGGGGTCAACTCGTTCCTCTCGTGGTGTGACCGGACCGGCACTCCCCCGGAGTTGACCAAGCGGAATGCTCAGGGGTGGGTGGCCGACATGCTTGAACGCGGTGCCCAACCCGCTACGGGGAGCACCTGGCTGGGTGCGTTGAAGCGTTTCTCGGCGTGGCTGGCCGAGGAGGGCGAGATTCCCTCCGATCAGCTGCTGGGGGTTAAACCGCCAAAGATGGACCGAAAGGTTACCCAGGCCTTGACTGACGACCAGCTGAAGGCACTTCTGAAAACCTGTAAGGGCAAGACTTTTCGTGATCGCCGTGACGAGGCGATCATCCGGTTATTGGCCGAGACGGGGATGCGTGCCAGCGAGCTGGTGGATTTGCAAATCTCCGATGTAGACCTGGCCCGAGGATTGCT
>NZ_LZMB01000487.1 GCF_001673555.1 Mycobacterium sp. 1165178.9
CCTTGACGTGGTAGACCCAGGCCCCCTGTGTCTCCAGCTGGCCGACGGTTCCGTGCCGCCCAGAAGTGCCGGTGAACTGTGCTGGCCGCGCTGGCGATCTTTTTGAAGGAGAGAACTTCCGATGACCACCGCCCGACCCGCGAAGCCCCGTAACGAGGGCCAATGGGCACTGGGAAATCGTGAGCCGCTGAACCCCAACGAAGAAATGAAGCAGGCCGGCGCCCCGCTGGACGTGCGGGAGCGCATCGAGAAAATCTACGCGCGCGACGGCTTCGACAGCATCGACAAGAGCGACCTGCGGGGTCGTTTCCGCTGGTGGGGCCTGTACACCCAGCGCGAACAGGGCTACGACGGCACGTTCACCGGCGACGACAACGCGGAATTGCTGGAAGCCCGGTACTTCATGATGCGAGTGCGGTGCGACGGCGGCGCGCTGTCGGCGGCCGCACTGCGCACCGTGGGCCAGATTTCCACCGAATTCGCCCGCGACACCGCTGACATCACTGACCGCGAGAACGTGCAGTACCACTGGATCGAGGTCCAGAACGTCCCCGAGATCTGGCGGCGGCTGGCCCAGGTAGGCCTGCAGACCGCCGAGGCGTGCGGTGACTGCCCCCGGGTGATCCTGGGCTCACCGCTGGCCGGGGAGTCGCTCGACGAGGTGCTCGACCCGAGCTGGGCGATCGAGGAGATCGCACGCCGCTACATCGGGCAGCCCGACTTCGCCGACCTGCCGCGCAAGTACAAGACTGCGATCTCGGGTCTGCAGGATGTGGTGCACGAGGTCAACGACATCGCGTTCATCGGCGTCAATCATCCCGAGCATGGCCCGGGACTGGACCTGTGGGTCGGTGGCGGACTGTCGACCAACCCGATGCTGGCCCAGCGGGTCGGCGCCTGGGTGCCGCTCGAAGAGGTGCCCGAGGTATGGAACGCGGTGACCTCGATCTTCCGCGACTACGGCTACCGACGGCTGCGGTCCAAGGCGCGGCTGAAGTTCCTCATCAAGGACTGGGGCATCGAGAAATTCCGCGAAGTCCTGGAAACCGAGTACCTCAAGCGTCCGCTGATCGACGGCCCGGCTCCCGAGCCGCTGAAGCGCCCGATCGATCACGTCGGCGTGCAGCGGCTCAAGAACGGGCTCAACGCGGTGGGCGCCGCCTCGATCGCTGGACGGGTGTCGGGCACCATCCTCACCGCAGTGGCCGACCTCGCCGAGCGAGCCGGCTCGGACCGGATCCGGCTCACCCCCTACCAGAAGCTGGTCATCCTCGACGTGCCCGACGACAAGCTCGACGAGCTGATCGGAGGCCTGGAGGCGCTCGGCCTGCACACACAGCCGTCACATTGGCGCCGAAACGTGATGGCCTGCACCGGGATTGAATTCTGCAAGTTGTCCTTCGCCGAAACCCGGGTGAAGGCGCAGTCTTTGGTGCCCGACCTGGAACGCCGCCTCGCGGACGTCAACGGGCAACTCGACGTGCCCATCACCGTCAACATCAACGGCTGCCCCAATTCATGCGCGCGCATTCAGGTCGCCGATATCGGGCTCAAGGGCCAGATGGTCGACGACGGAAACGGCGGCTCCGTCGAGGCTTTCCAGGTTCACCTGGGCGGCAGCCTGGGCCTGGACAGCGGTTTCGGCCGAAAGCTGCGCCAGCACAAGGTCACCAGCGACGAGCTCGGCGACTACATCGAGCGGATCACACGCAACTTCCTGAAATATCGCGGCGAGGGTGAACGTTTCGCACAGTGGGCTATGAGGGCAGACGAGGACGATTTGCGATGAGCGAACGAACGACCAGACTCCCGGAAGCCGAACTGCGCGCGCTCGCCGCCCGCGGGGCGGCGGAGCTGGAGGGCGCCAGCGCCGCGGACGTGTTGCGGTGGACTGACCGGACATTCGGCGGCGTCAACGGGCCGCGCGGCTGGGCCACCTGCAACTACGTGGTGGCCTCCAGCATGCAGGAGGCGGTGTTGATCGACCTGGCGGCCAAGGCGCGTCCGGGTGTGCCGGTAGTCTTCCTGGATACCGGTTATCACTTCGTGGAGACCATCGGCACTCGGGACGCGATCGAGTCGGTGTATGACATCCGGGTGCTCAACGTCACTCCCGAGCGAAGCGTCGCCGAGCAGGACAAACTGCTGGGCAAGGACCTGTTCGCGCGCGATCCGGGGGAATGCTGCCGGCTGCGCAAGGTCGAGCCGCTCGGCAAGACGCTGCGCGGATACTCGGCGTGGGTGACTGGGCTGCGCCGGTCGGAGACGGCGACGCGCGCCAACGCGCCGGTGGTCGGTTTCGACGAGGGCTTCAAGCTGGTGAAGATCAACCCGATGGCGACGTGGACCGACGAGGACGTGCAGAACTACATCGACGAGCACGGCGTTCTGGTCAATCCGCTTATCTACGAAGGATATTCGTCAATCGGGTGCGAGCCCTGCACGGCCAAGCCGCTGGCGGGCGCCGACCCGCGCCGCGGACGCTGGCAGGGGCGGGCCAAGACCGAATGCGGATTGCACGCGTCGTAGCGACAGCGTGCTAGCCGGCAACTCCGGCCGTCAGGCCGACGTCAGCGTGTTGTCGTCCTCGTCGGCGCCTTCCGCACGACTAACGCCGGTTGATTCGAGGGCGATCGGCGGAACGCGGGTGGCACGCACGTAGACGGTGTCGCCGTCGCGCAGGGCCAACGCCTCGGCGTCGCCGCGGGTGATCTGGGCGGTGAAGAAGCCGCCGGTGGCGGCGCTGGTCAACTCGACCCGTACCTCGAAACCCAGCGTGACCACCCGGTCGACGACGGCGCGCACCACACCGACGGAATCGGCGGTGCCGTCCCCGCCGGCGATCGCCATCTGGGGGTTGCGACCCACCCGGATGTCGTGCGGGCGCACCAGGGTGCCGTTCAGGGTGGAGACCGCACCGAGGAACGACATCACGAACGCGTTCGCCGGGGTGTCATAGACGTCGGTTGGTGAACCGACCTGCTCGATGCGGCCCTGGTTCAGCACCGCGATGCGGTCGGCGACGTCCAATGCCTCGGCCTGGTCGTGGGTGACCAGCACCGTGGTCACGTGCACCTCGTCGTGCAGGCGCCGCAGCCACGCTCGCAGATCTTCACGCACCTTGGCGTCGAGCGCGCCGAACGGCTCGTCGAGCAAGAGCACTTGCGGATCGACGGCCAGCGCCCGCGCCAGTGCCATCCGCTGCCGCTGACCGCCGGACAGCTGGTTGGGGTAGCGGGCCGCAAGCCCGCTCAGTCCCACCACTTCCAGCAGATTGTCGACTTTGGCTTTGATCTCGGCCTTGGGCCGCTTGCGGACCTTGAGCCCGTAGGCCACGTTGTCGCGCACCGTCAAGTGCTTGAACGCAGCGTAGTGCTGGAACACGAAGCCGATGCCGCGGCGCTGGGGCGGCACCCGGGTCACGTCACGACCGTAGATCGTGACGGTTCCGGTGTCGGGTTGGTCGAGGCCGGCGATCATACGCAGCAGGGTCGATTTTCCCGAACCGCTGGGACCCAACAACGCCGTCAGCGAGCCGGTGGGCACGACGAAGTCGACATGGTCCAGGGCAATGTAGTCGCCATAACGTTTGTTGGCGTCACGCACGATGATGGCGGGGTCGTTGCGGTTGGCGCCGGCATCGGTCACGGTCATTCCCCTCGTCAGGCCTGTCTGGCCGCTCGTGCGCGGCGCGCGTCAAGCACCACCTGGAAAACCAACACCAGCACGGCAACTCCCATCAGCAGCGTGGACAGTGCGTAGGCGCCGTACTCCGCGCCGCGGTTGTAACGGTCGGAGACGAGCAATGTCAGTGTCTGCGACTTCCCGGGCAGGTTCGACGACACCATGAGCACGGCGCCGTATTCCCCCAGGGTACGTGCGATGGTCAACACGATGCCGTAGGTCAGACCCCACCGGATGGACGGCAGGGTGATCCGCCAGAAGGTCTGCCACCAGCCCGAACCCAGGGTGGCCGCCGCCTCCTCCTGGTCGGTTCCCAGCTCGTGTAGCACGGGCTCCACTTCGCGAACCACGAAGGGAAGCGTGACGAAGATGCTGGCAAGCACGATTCCCGGCAAGCCGAAGATGATCTTGAACCCGAGGTCTTGCTCCACGAACCCGAGCGCACCGGCCGACCCCCACAACACGATCAACGCGACGCCCACGATGACGGGCGAGACGGCGAACGGCAGATCGATGACGGCCTGGAGCACGCCCTTGCCACGAAACCTGTTGCGCGCGAGCACCAACGCCGTGGGAATGCCGAAGACGACGTTGAGGGGCACCACAATGGCCACCACCAGCAGCGTCAGGTTCAGCGCCGATATCGCGGCGGGAGTGCTCACCCAGGCGTAGAACTGGCCGAGCCCGGGTTGAAATGTCCGCCACAGGATCAACGCGACCGGGACGATCAGCAGGACGAAGATGTATCCGAGCGCGATGAACCGCAACCAATAGCGCACTCCCGCAGAGGATGTCATGCGGACAGCTCCTCTCGCTTGGCCGCGCGCCCGCCCACGATCCGCAGGATGAGCAGCACGACAAACGAAATGGCCAACAGCACAATCGATATCGCGGCGGCGCCGGTGCGGTCGTCGTTCTCGATCAGGGTTCGGATCCACTGCGACGACACTTCGGTCTTGCCCGGCACCGCACCACCGACTAGCACCACGGATCCGAACTCGCCAATCGCCCGCGAGAATGCCAGGCCCGCACCGGATAACAACGCCGGCAGCAGCGACGGCAGCACCACGGAGGTGAAAATCTTCGCGCCGCCGGCACCCAGCGAGGCCGCGGCCTCCTCGGTCTCGCGATCCAATTCCAGTAGCACCGGCTGGACTGCGCGCACCACGAACGGCAACGTGACGAAGGCCAGCGCCACCGTCACGCCCCATGACGTGTGCTGCAGATGCAGGCCGATCGGGCTGTTGTTGCCGTACAACGCCAGCATCACCAGGCTGGCGACGATGGTGGGCAGCGCGAACGGCAGATCGATGATCGCGTCGACGAGCCGCTTGCCCGGAAAGTGATCACGTACCAACACCCACGCGATCACCAGGCCGAAGACCAGGTTGAGCAGGGTGACCCCGGCCGAGATCGTCAGGGTCACCCGAAACGACTCGACCGCGGCGTTCGAGGAGACCGCGAGCCAGAAGGCGTGCCAGCCGCCACCGGCGGATTGCCAGGCGATTGCCGCCAGCGGCAGCAGGACGATCACCGACAGCCACACCGTGGCCGCTCCGACCCGAAGGGCGGTGGTCCCGCGGCCGCGTCCGGGAAGCGGTCCCGGTGGTGCGTCACCACTGAGCTCGGGCCTGATTGCCAGCGGGTCCGGCGTGATGGCCGTCATCCGGTGGCCTTCGTGTAGATCTTGGTGATGCTGCCGGTGTTCTTGTCGAACAGCTGCGGATCCGCCGTGGTCCAGCCGCCCAGGTCGGCGATGGTCCACAGTTTCGCCGGTACCGGGTACTGGTTTCGGAAGTCGGCGGCGACGGCCGGATCGACCGGGCGGAAACCGGCCTGCGCCCAAACCTTTTGGGCCGCCGCCGTGTACTGGAAGTTCTTGAAGGCGACGGCGGCATCCAGGTGCGGACTGGTGTTGACCACGGCCACCGGATTGTCGATCTTGAAGGTCTGCGGCAGATTGATGTGTTCGACCGGCTTTCCCGCCCGCTCGGTGGCGATGGCCTCGTTCTCGTAGCTGATGAGTACGTCACCGCTGCCCTGGACGAACACATCGGTGGCTTCGCGCCCCGACCCGGGGCGCAGTTTGACGTGTTCGGTCACCAACTTCTTGATGAAATTCACACCGGCGTCGCTATGGGCGCCGCCCTCACTCTTGACGGCGTACGGCGCGAGCAGATTCCACTTGGCCGATCCGGAACTCAGGGGGCTCGGCGTGATCACCTCGACGCCCGGCCGCAGGAGGTCATCCCAATCCTTGATGTTCTTCGGATTGCCCTTTCGCACCACGAGTGTGACGACCGAGCCGAACGGAATTCCCTTGGTGGCGTCGACATTCCAGTCCTTCGAAACCTTGCCGGCCTTCACCAGACGAGCGATGTCGGGTTCGACGGAGAAGTTCACGACGTCGGCCGGCTTGCCGTCGACGACACCGCGCGACTGGTCACCGGATGCCCCATAGGAAGTGACGACTTGGACGCCCTTGCCCTCATCGGAGGCGTTGAATGCCGGAATTATCTTGCTCCACCCCGGTTCTGGGACCGAGTAGGCGACCAGTGTGATGCTGGTGCGCGCGTTGGCCAGCCCACCGCCACCGACGGCATCACTGGCGCCGCCGTGGCATCCGGCGATGAGGCCGGCAATCAGGGCAAGGGCGAGGACGGGCCGCCAATGTGACGCGGTCCTGATGTCCATTGAGTGCCTTCCGATGCGGAACGTAGGGGGTTTCGGTCCCGTTTCTGCGGATAAGAACCTAGAACTTCAGGAAAATTCGAAAACTCCAGACCAGACCGCGTACGGGTATGGGAGTCAGCGACAACAATGCACGAAGGCATAGGAACCCGGAATGCCGAATGCCGCGCGCATGGCGGGAAGCCTAACAGGAATTGACGTTGCCGCCACCGCAGCGGGGGGCGGGCAAACAGGCCCTGCCCGCTAGTGGTGCATCAGGTGGGTTACCAACCACGTGACGAGCACGAGCGCCACCAGGATGCCGAGAACCAGCGTCACGTGTGATCGAGGCATGCGTGTTACTCGGGCGTCCCGTCGGCGTGCCGGGCACGGCGCATCAGCTCGATGCCCTTGCCGAGTAGGCCATCCAACCCGGCCGCCACCGCGTATGCCACCACCAGCACGATCGGCATCACCACCATGGCCTGCAGTACGAAAGGGAGCCCCGAAAGCCAAAGCTCGTTGCCGTCCCACCAATTGAGGAACGCGTTCACGGGGCCCACCCTATTCGGCCCGGCTGCCGAAGACCAATGTGTGGAGATCGGCGCACGACTACCCGGGGCGCACGCCACGCCACCTCGGCGAAAGGTTGGACGCGCGATCGCTGAGCAGCGATGATGTCCAGATGGTTCTGCATGCCCAACCCGAAGACCAGCCGACCGACACCACGCCCGAGGAACCGTTTCCTGCGGCTGCCGCGACCGCGATGTCTTCGTCGATCGACTTGCGCACGGCCGGGCCGCTCGCTCCCAGCGCAGCCCTGCGGAATCCGTTCCCGCCGATCGCCGACTATGCGTTCCTGTCGGACTGGGAAACCACCTGCCTGATCTCCCCGGCGGGGTCGGTGGAATGGCTGTGCGTGCCGCGACCGGACTCCCCCAGCGTGTTCGGCGCGATCTTGGACCGCAGTGCAGGCCACTTCCGGCTGGGACCGTACGGCGTCTCGGTGCCCTCGGCCCGCCGGTACCTTCCCGGCAGCCTCATCATGGAGACCACCTGGCAGACGCACACCGGGTGGCTGATCGTGCGTGACGCGCTGGTCATGGGGCCCTGGCACGATCTGGAGCGGCGGTCGCGGACGCATCGGCGCACGCCGATGGACTGGGATGCCGAGCACATTCTGCTGCGCACTGTGCGTTGCGTCAGCGGCACCGTCGAATTGATGATGAGCTGCGAGCCGGCGTTCGACTACCACCGCGTCGGCGCCTCCTGGGAGTATTCCGCCAACGCGTATGGCGAGGCCGTCGCGCGCGCCACCAAGGACCCCGACGCCCACCCGACGATGCGGCTCACGAGCAACCTGCGCATTGGGCTCGAGGGACGGGAGGCACGCGCGCGCACCCGGATGAAAGAAGGCGACGACGTTTTCGTCGCGCTCAGCTGGACCAAGCACCCGGCGCCGCAGACGTACCAAGAGGCGGCCGACAAGATGTGGCAGACCACCGAGTGTTGGCGGCAGTGGATCAACATCGGTAACTTCCCCGACCACCCGTGGCGGGCGTACCTGCAGCGCAGCGCGCTGACGTTGAAGGGCCTGACCTACTCGCCCACTGGTGCGCTGCTGGCGGCCAGCACCACTTCGCTGCCGGAAACGCCTCAGGGCGAACGCAATTGGGATTACCGCTACGCCTGGGTGCGCGACTCAACGTTCGCGTTGTGGGGCCTCTATACGCTGGGACTGGACCGCGAGGCCGACGATTTCTTCGCGTTCATCGCCGATGTCTCCGGGGCCAACCACAACGAGCGGCACCCCTTACAGGTCATGTACGGCGTGGGAGGCGAGCGCAGCCTGGTCGAAGAAGAGCTGCATCACCTGTCCGGCTACGACCATGCCCGCCCGGTGCGAATCGGCAACGGCGCCTACGACCAGATCCAGCACGACATCTGGGGTTCCATCCTGGATTCCTTCTACCTGCACGCAAAGTCGCGCGAGCAGGTCCCGGAGACGTTGTGGCCGGTGCTGAAGAAGCAGGTGGAGGAGGCCATCAAGCACTGGCGCGAGCCGGACCGCGGCATCTGGGAGGTGCGCGGGGAACCACAGCATTTCACGTCGTCGAAGGTGATGTGCTGGGTGGCGCTCGACCGCGGGGCCAAGCTGGCCGAGCGGCAGGGCGAGAAGAGCTATGCCCAGCAGTGGCGCGCCATCGCCGAGGAGATCAAGAACGACATCCTGCAGCACGGGGTGGACTCGCGCGGGGTGTTCACGCAGCGCTACGGGAGTGACGCGCTGGACGCCTCGCTGCTGTTGGTGGTGCTGACGCGGTTTTTGCCGCCAGATGATCCGCGGGTGCGAAATACCGTCCTGGCGATCGCCGACGAACTCACCCAGGAAGGCCTGGTGCTGCGCTACCGGGTCGAGGAGACCGACGACGGGCTGTCCGGCGAGGAGGGCACGTTCACGATCTGCTCGTTCTGGCTGGTGTCGGCGCTGGTCGAGATCGGGGAGGTGCGGCGCGCCAAACGCCTGTGTGAGCGGCTGCTGTCCTACGCCAGCCCACTGCACCTCTACGCCGAGGAGATCGAGCCGCGCACCGGCCGGCAGCTGGGCAACTTCCCGCAGGCGTTCACCCACCTGGCGCTGATCAACGCGGTGGTGCACGTCATCCGCGCTGAGGAGGAGGCCGACGGCTCCGGGATGTTCCAGCCGGCGAACGCGCCGATGTGACGTGGCGATCGCGAGCGCGGCGTAGCCGGGCGAAGCGGGTCGCCACCATCACCCTGAGCCGGCACGGTGACGCGGATCGCCACCTTGAGGCGCGGGATCAGCCCAGCGCGCTGACTCTGTCCATCAGGGCACGCGCGACATCGATGGCGCTGGAGTTGATGTCCGCCGATCCCGGGTCAGAGGACCGCCGGCCCCCGAAGAACACCACCTGAACCTCGACAAGGCAGTTCGACCGGATGCCGATGGCGCGTGCCTGCGGGGTGGGTCGCAGCGGCGGCATGTTGGGCAGGATCGATGTCGCGGTCTTGGTGGCCGCGACGGTGGAATCGGCGACGCGGACATCGCTGATCACGTTCGTGGTGCTGATCGGACCCGACTGTTCCGAGGTCGTCATGCCGTTGCACTGCTGCCACTGCTGGGAGAACTGCGCGAACAGCGCCCGGGCCTGCGTGGCCGACGGAAGCGTGACCACCCCCTCCTCGACCACGATCACCTGCGCGGGTTCGCCGTTGTTCCACCACGACTCCGACGCAACGTCTTTCACGTCCGCGGACCGGTACACGCCCTGCTGCAACATCGCCGTCACGCCCAGGCAACCGGACTGCGACGTCGACCGCTTGACCTGATAAAGCTTTTCGGGGCCGCCGAATTGGGCCGGATCACGCGACACGAACGTCTGATTGAGCATCCGCGACAGCGTCGCCCCGTCGAGCAGCACCTGCTTGACCGTCGCGCCGCTGAGCGGCCCCGGCTTCAGGTTCGGCGCAGGTTTCGCCGTGCCGGCCACTACCCCGCCGCAGCCCGTCGCCACCGTGGCGACGGCCATCAGCGCCGTCGCGATCCCCCGTATTCGCATGGCTATTTCTTGCCCTTGTCCCCCGCGGCGTCGGCGGACAGCGCCGCGACGAACGCCTCCTGCGGCACATCGACGCGCCCGATGGTCTTCATCCGCTTCTTGCCTTCCTTCTGCTTTTCCAGAAGTTTGCGTTTACGGGTGATGTCGCCGCCGTAGCACTTGGACAACACGTCCTTGCGGATCGCGCGAATGTTCTCGCGCGCGATGATTTTCGATCCGATGGCGGCCTGGACGGGGACCTCGAACTGCTGTCGCGGGATGAGTTCTTTGAGCTTGGTGGTCATCTTGTTGCCGTAGGCCGATGCCCCGTCCTTGTGGACGATCGCGCTGAACGCGTCGACCGCCTCGCCCTGCAACAGAATGTCGACCTTGACCAGTTGAGCCTCCTGCTCGCCGGCCTCCTCGTAGTCGAGGCTGGCGTAGCCGCGGGTGCGCGACTTCAGCGAGTCGAAGAAGTCGAAGATGATCTCGCCCAGCGGCATGGTGTAGCGCAACTCGACCCGTTCGGGTGACAGATAATCCATGCCGCCCAGCTCGCCGCGGCGCGACTGGCACAGTTCCATGATGGTGCCGATGAATTCGCTCGGCGCGATGATCGTGGTCTTGACCACTGGCTCGTAGACCTCGCGGATCTTGCCCTCCGGCCAGTCCGACGGGTTCGTCACCCAGATCTCGGTGTTGTCCTCTTTAATCACGCGATAGACCACGTTGGGCGACGTTGAGATCAGGTCCAGGTTGAACTCGCGCTCCAGGCGCTCGCGGGTGATCTCCATGTGCAACAGGCCCAAGAAGCCACAACGGAATCCGAAGCCCAGCGCCACTGACGTCTCCGGCTCGTAGGTCAAAGCGGCGTCGTTGAGTTGCAGGCGGTCCAGGGCGTCGCGCAGAACCGGGTAGTCCGAACCGTCCACCGGATACAGACCCGAATAGACCATCGGCTTGGGTTCGCGGTATCCGGTCAGTGCTTCGGCCGCACCGCGCCGTGCCGTCGTCACGGTGTCACCCACCTTGGATTGACGGACGTCCTTGACGCCGGTGATGAGGTAGCCGACCTCACCCACGCCGAGACCGTCGCTGGCCTTCGGCTCGGGCGAGACGATGCCGACCTCGAGCAACTCGTGGGTGGCGCCGGTCGACATCATCGCGATGCGCTCGCGCGGGGTGATCTTGCCGTCGACCACCCGGACGTAGGTCACCACGCCGCGGTAGATGTCGTAGACCGAGTCGAAGATCATCGCCCGCAGCGGCGCGTCCGCCTCGCCCTGCGGCGGCGGCACCTCGCGCACCACGTGATCGAGCAGGTCGGCGACGCCGTCTCCCGTCTTGCCGGAGACGCGCAGCACGTCGCCCGGCTCGCAACCGATGATGTGGGCGATCTCGGCGGCGTAGCGATCCGGGTCGGCCGCGGGCAGGTCGATCTTGTTCAGCACCGGGATGATGTGCAGGTCGCGGTCCAGCGCCAGGTAGAGGTTGGCAAGAGTCTGCGCCTCGATGCCCTGCGCGGCGTCGACCAGCAGCACTGCGCCCTCGCACGCCTCGAGTGCGCGCGACACCTCGTAGGTGAAGTCGACGTGGCCAGGGGTGTCGATCAGGTGCAGCACGTAATCGGTGTCGCCGACTTTCCACGGCAGGCGCACGTTCTGGGCCTTGATGGTGATCCCGCGCTCGCGCTCGATGTCCATCCGGTCCAGGTATTGGGCGCGCATCGAGCGCTCGTCGACGACGCCGGTGAGCTGGAGCATCCGGTCGGCCAGCGTGGACTTGCCGTGGTCGATGTGGGCGATGATGCAGAAGTTCCGAATCTGCGCCGGCGCAGTGAAGGTCTTGTCGGCGAAACTGCTGATGGGAATCTCCTGGTGCGTGCAAGCTTGACGGGATGCTCCGCCGTCGTTTCTGGGGCGGTTCGCGGGTATGTCCAGCGTATCGAGACAGGGCCGCCCTGACCTAGTTGGACACAATCGCAGCCCGCCCCTCGCGTCTATGCTGCGAATATGGCGTCCCCCCGGAAATCCCAGTGGAAGACGTTTCAGCGGTTTGCCGAGAATTTGGTGTTCAACAATGCCCCTCGCCTGGTCCGGCAGGTGCAGAATTCCCAAACCGTGCTGCGTGAGCTGCAACAGGCGGTGAGGATCACCGCGAACGTGATTGCGGCGGTGGCCCCGTCACCCTCCGACGCGCCCGCTACCGGCCGGCCGGTGACCAGCGGCAGCCTGCCCACCGCGCAGCGGGCCCGCAAGCTGGTGTACGCGCCGAGCCTGGACGGCCGGGCCGACCCGGGCGAGATCGTCTGGACGTGGGTGGTCTACGAGGACGACCCCACCCGGGGCAAGGACCGCCCTGTACTCGTCGTGGGACGGGACCGCAGCGTGCTGCTGGGCTTGATGGTGTCCAGCCAGGAGCGCCACGCCGCGGATCACGACTGGGTCGGAATCGGTTCCGGCCCTTGGGATTACGAAGGCAGACCTAGCTGGGTCCGGCTGGACCGGGTGCTCGACGTGCCCGAAGAGGGCATTCGCCGCGAGGGCGCCATCCTGGATCGCGAGATCTTTGATGTGGTGGCCGCGCGGCTGCGCGCCGAGTACTCCTGGCGGTAATTAGCCGCCGAGCGTGCACTCAGGGCGAGAAAACGCCGAAATTTTCGCCGTGAGTGCACGTCGGGCGAGCGGAGCCGGTCAGCCCGCGCTCAGCCCTGGGTGATGTAGGACTGCAGCTGCCGCTGCTCGGCCTCGAGTTCTTCCATTCGGGTCTTCACCACGTCGCCGATGCTGACGATGCCGATCAGCTTCTTGCCGTCCAGCACCGGGACGTGGCGCACCCGGTTCTTCGTCATCAACACGCTGATGGCGTCGACCTCGTCGGTCTTGCTGCATGTGGCCAGCATCGACGTCATGATCTTGGACACCGGGCGAGACAGCACGCTGGCGCCGTGCGTGTGCAGCTGGCGCACCACGTCGCGTTCCGAGACGATGCCGACCACACCCTCGTCGCCGACCACCACCATGGCGCCGATGTTCTGGTCACTGAGCCCCGCAAGCAGCTCGCGAACAGTCGCGTCCGGGTTGATGGTCACCACCGCCGCGCCCTTGTTCCGCAAGACGTCCGCTATCCGCATCGAGGCCTCCAGCCGGTTGTGATCCGCTTCACACCAGGCTACGGCTAACTCGCGCGACGCAAAAGCCATCAAAAGAACCTGCATTCAGATCGTGTCCAAGTCGGTGAAAGCCCCGCTTATCGGCCGATCCGCCCGCTGCAGGCACCGCGGGCTTGCAAGATAGGGCCATGATCGAGGTCACGCTGCTGGGCACCGGAAGTCCGATTCCCGATCCGAACCGCGCCGGGCCGTCAACGCTGGTACGTGCCGGCGGGCAGGTGTTCCTGGTCGATTGCGGGCGCGGCGTGCTGCAGCGCGCGGCCGCGGTCGGGGTGGGCGCGGCCGGATTGTCGGCGCTACTACTCACCCACCTGCACAGCGACCACATCGCAGACCTCGGCGACGTCCTCATCACGCGATGGATCAGCACCCTCACCCCCGATCCCGCGCCGCTGCCCATCATCGGACCGCCCGGCACCGCCGAGGCGGTCGCGGCGACGCTCAACGCGTTCCGCCACGACATCGGCTACCGGATCGCCCATCACCGCGACATCAATGAGCCGCCGGGTGTGGACGTCCACGAATACACCGACGGCCCGGTCTGGGCCAGCGACGGAATAACCATCCGGGCGGCCCCCACCGATCACCGGCCGGTGGCCCCGACCATCGGCTTTCGGATCGAACACCAGGGCGCCTCGGTGGTGCTGGCCGGTGACACCGTCCCGTGCGCAGGCCTCGACGAGTTGGCGGCCGGCGCCGACGCGCTGGTGCACACGGTGATCCGCAAGGACATCGTGGCCACGATCCCCCAGCAGCGGCTGCAGGACATCTGCGACTACCACTCGTCGGTAGAAGAGGCGGCGGCCACCGCGGCACGTGCGGGGGTGGGCACCCTCGTCATGACGCATTACGTGCCGGCACTGGTGCCCGGCCAGGAAGAACAGTGGCGGGCCCTGGCGGCCGCCGAGTTCGGTGGGCGCATCGAAGTCGGTGACGATCTGCATCGGGTTCAGGTGGACGCACCCACATGACGGCGCGCGATCTATCGGGCTGCCGAACCTCGTTGCGCCGCAGGGGATAAGGCAAAGCTTGCCCCCATCAGCCAGGTCAGCGCCAGGACCCGCGCGACCGGCAGGATGACGCCCAGCGCCGGCCAGATCAGCACCACCGCCGTCAGTTCGGCGAGGATGGCCGTCGCCAGACCGATCCGGGCGACCGGTGTGGGCAGCACTCCCGTACCCGAGCCCGCGATCGCGCCGACCAGCAGGCCCAACGCCACGATGTGCGCCGGGCCGCCGGTGAGAAACACCAGCAAGTAGAGCGCCCTGACCAAAGCCGCGTTCGCCCCCACCTCCGGTATCGACAGCGTCCAGCCCAGCAGCCCGGCCAGACCGAGCGCTCCGGCGGCCAGCACGCCACCGGTGAGCGCGATCGCGGCGGATCCGGCCCTTGCCTTGAGTTGCCGCAAGCCTGCTTCGGCGACTGCCGCGTAGAGCGCCAGCGGCACCGAGGATGCAAACGTCGCGACGGCGATGATCCGCACGGCCACCGGCTGGGCCCGGACGTAGCTCGTGACGGCGCCTGCCGGGCCGTACGGCAACGGCATGACCCCGCCCACGGCGACCCCGATGGCGATGCCGCCGATGAGCAGCCCGATGCAGGCCAGGGACAGCGGCGCCAGGGGCCACCCGCCATGCCTGGGTCGATCACCAACGCGCCGAGCCGGGCGCCCGGCTGAATCGTTCATTCCTGCAACGGTATCCCCGTGCCCGGTGTATCACCTCAACTAGGCGAGCCGGGTCACCTCCACGATCACGTCGAGGTCGGTGGCGCCCTCGCCAGAGTAGATGCCCTTCAACGGGGAAACGTCGGCGTAGTCGCGGCCCGCGCCCACGCCGACGTACTGCTCGGTGATCTCGGTGGCGTTGGTGGGGTCATAACTCCACCACCCGCCCGTCCACGCCTCAATCCAGGCATGGCTTCGCCCGTCCACGGTGTCCCCGACCACGGCGTCACGTTTGGGATGCAGGTAGCCCGAGACGTAATGCGCCGGAATTCCCATGCTGCGCAACAACATCAGCGACAGGTGCACGAAATCTTGGCAGACGCCCTTGCCCTGTTTGAGCGCGTCGAGCCCCGACGAGGCCACGCTGGTGGTCCCGGGAAGGTATTCGAGCTCATTGCGCACCCAATCGGCCGCGGCGACAACGGCTTCGGCCGGCTTGTGGGTCCTGCTGATCTTTTTGCCCACCGACGCCACCCGCTTGCTGGCCGGCGTGTGCTCGGTGGGGCGCAGCAGATCGTCGTAGCGATCGATCACGGCGTCCGATTGCAGGTCGCTCCAGCCCACATCCGTCGAGAGTGGCTCGGCCCGCTCGGTTTCGACGACCGAGGACGACATCACCGTGAGATCGGTGTGGGGAGCGTGCAGGTCGAACGCGGTGACCGCGGTGCCCCAGTAGTCGATGTAGCGGTAAGACCGCGTCGCGGGGATGGTCTCGACGCGGTTGAGGATGACGTTCTGCCGGGTGTTCGACCGCGGGGTCAGCCGGGCCTCGTTGTAGGAGGCGGTCACCGGCGACTGGTAGGCGTATCCCGTGGTGTGCACCACCCGCAGCCGCCACATCAGCCGTCCCCTTTCCTGCCGGCGAGCCGGGCGCGCTGGCCGGCATCCGACCACGCCACCCAGGGCGTCACATGAAAGTACTGCAGCGCCAACGCCTCTCCGACGTCATGGCAGGTCCGTTGCAGCCCGGCCAGCCGGCTTTCCAGCGTCTCCAATAACACGCCCGGCTGCACGAACTCCAATTCGCTACGGGCCTGGCCGAGGAGCCGCTGCGCCTCAGCGGTGGGTCCGATCCGGCTCTGCCGATTGCGGACCAGTTCGTCGAGATTGTGTTCGGCGAGCCGCAGCGAGTAGAACACCGAACGCGGAAACAGCCGGTCCAGCAACATGAATTCGACCACCCGGCCCGCATCCAGCACACCGCGATAGGTGCGCAGGTAGGTGTCGTGTGCGCCCGCCGAACGCAACAGCGTCACCCACGCCGGGGACGAGGCGCTGTCACCGACCCGCGACAGCAACAGCCGCACCGTCATGTCGACCCGTTCGATCGCGCGGCCCAGCACCATGAACCGGTAGCCGTCGTCGCGGGACAGCGTTGAGTCGGCCAGGCCGGCGAACATTGCTGCCCGTCGTTCGATGAACGACAAGAAGTCGTGTGGCCCAAGGCGTTTGGCAGCACGTTCCCGTTCGGGCAAGGCGTGGTAGGTGGTGTTGAGGCACTCCCATATCTCGCTGGAGGTCACCTCGCGCGCCGATTTCGCGTTTTCTCGCGCCGCGGTGATCGCGTCGACGATCGAGCAGCCGCCCTGGGTGTTGGTGTTATAGGCCACCAGGTCGGTCAAAGACCACACGTCCAGTTGGTGATCGGGCGGGTCGATACCGAGCACCCGCAGCAGCAGACGAGAAGCATGGTCGGGGTCGACGCTGGAATCCTCGAGCAGTTGGTGCAGTGCGACGTCCAGAATTCGTGCCGTGTCGTCGGCGCGCTCGACGTAGCGACCAATCCAATACAGCGACTCGGCGTTACGCGCCAGCATCAGCGCACCGCTCTTTGTTGCTGCTGCTGTTTGGGCTTATCGCGCGGGGGCTGGTCGGTGACCACGAGCTCGAGGCGGCGGAGGTGGTGCGCTCGTTGCCCACCTCGATGCCGGATCCGCTGGAAGACTCGCCGCGGCTGACGTCTCCGACGTCTCAGCAGCCGCAGCCCACCGACCAGCCCCCGCGCGATAAGCCCAAACAGCAGCAGCAACAAAGAGCGGGGCGCTGATGCTGGCGCGTAACGCCGAGGCCGCCGA
>NZ_LZMB01000488.1 GCF_001673555.1 Mycobacterium sp. 1165178.9
GCACCCCCAGCGGACCGGCCGAACCGTTGGTGCCGGTGACCGCAGGCGCGCCGTCGGGGTCGCGTGGGATATTCCAGGCCTCCCGGATCTTGCCCAGGATGATGTATGCGGGCGTGCCGGCCGCGTCGTCCTTGGCGGTGATCGCGCCGCCCTGGAACTGCTGGAATACCACGCCGCTCTCCCGCTTTCCCGCATTGCGGTCACCCGTCAGCGGCTTGCCCAGAGCCTTCTTCTGGTCCTCGGTTGCCGACGCGTACTTGGCAGCGATCGGGCCGGTCAGGGTCACTTCGACGTCGCGCTCCCCAATGAGCTTGACCTCGGTGGGTTGCGCCGGGGTCGTAGAAGTGGTGTTCACCCCGACCTGATGCGATGCCGGCGCGTCCGCGCTCGTGCCATTGCTGCAGCCGGCAGTGATCAGCGCGGCGGCCAGGCCGACGACGGCCCCGCGGCGGTATGCGATCGTTCTCATGGGTTTGCTTTTAGGCCTTTCTCTGGTTGCGTCACCGTGCGGCTGACCTCTCGCCCGGCCGGGACCATAACCGAACCACTTGAGTGCGCGGGCGATCGCGGTCTTCGTAGCTCCGAACGAACCTACAACGCGGTCATAGCCGGCGAGCCACAGCACCTGAGCAAGGACGTCCGGTGCCCGATGAATTCCACCTGAGCTCCGCGGGCAAGTCCCAATCGCATCGATGTCCGCCACGGCGCAATATGCAAAAGCTGAATCCGCAGAGCGAGAATGAATTAGCGCGCAGAATCGACAACCGCTATTTGGCAAACATCAGGTTTGAAATTCCAAGCTTTGGCTACACCTTCGAGCTAGCTGCCGATCCTGAACAGTCGGCACATCACGAAGGGAGCCCGACGTGGCGTTCTCACACATTGCATCGAAAACGACGGCAGCAACCGCCATATTAGCGGCGGCCGGACTCTTCGCGGCGACACCGGCATTCGCCGATCCACAAGTGCTGCAATTCGGCCAGATGGCAGAGATTTCCAGTATGGGCGGCACCATCGACTACACCGTGAGCAACCTGCAGCCCAGCGGCCACAACGACGGCGTGTGGTACTCCGACGTCACAGCCAAAGGTGTCAGCGGTAACGCAACTCCGAACATTGCCGACTTCAACGCTCGGGCCGTCAACAGCTCGACATTCGCGGTGATGAAGGGCAACCAGACCGACGGCCTTCCTGAGGGGCCCCTCCCCCTAGGAAACCCAGTCACCGGGCGCATCTACTTCGACGTTCGCAACGGTACGAACCCCGACAGTGTCGTCTACCGGGACGCCGGAGGCACGGACAAGGTCGTGTGGAAAGGCCAGTAACGGCGAGGTCGAACCGATTGCAACCGTCGGCGACCAGGATCTGCCGCGGTGTTTCAAGCTAACGGAATCAGCTCGACGTGGACCGTGCGGCCGAATTTCGACCGCATGAGCCGGTGTGCCGACGGCACTAATACACCATGCAAAAACGGATACTTCTGCCGCAGCAGTCGGCTGGCCCTCAGATATTCGGCCCCGTCCAACAGGCGCACGCTACCCGTTTGCGTCGATCCCGTCGGTTTGCCCGACGCCGTAGCCGGGCCGAATTCGACCGTAGGGTTGCGCCGCATTCGGCGCACTTTGACCGCCCGCTCGAAGCTCCGAAAGTAGGCCCGGTCTCCATCCACCACGATGCTGACCGGGCTAGAACCTGGCCTCCCGTCCTTCCGAAAGGTGGTGAGGCTGATGGTCTTTTGCCGCACGAACGGCGCCAACGCCGAAGTCGTTGCTGTGCCAACGACGCCAAGAACATAGCCGAGTTGGCGTAACCGCACCACGAACGCCACTGCCAGCGAGACTGACACCGCGCCTAGAACCCACGCTTGCGAGGCCGAACCCCCCTCGTCGAGGTCCACAATGTGGTTCACCGTGTGCACCGTGTTGGCCACGAGGAAGCCGGCGATTGCGGTGGCCAGCGCATCAGCCCAGACCAGCGCGAGCAGCAGGATGGCGCCCAGACCTAGCTGGAACGCGCCGACGTCGTGCAAGAAGTGCCGGTGTTCGCCGAATCCGACGGCATCGGCGAATGAAGATGGGTCGATCAGGCACCAGACCCCGATCGCAGCGGTGGCCATCCCCACACCCGATATCACCGCGAACAGGTACAGCCGCGCCAGCGTATTCAAGCGATCCATCATGCCGCCCTTCCGACAGAGCTCTCGTTGCTTCCTTAGTCGCTAGACGGAATGCGTTGTCGATATGTGACGTCAGGCCCGACACCCGTGCCTTCCTGGCAGCGGCGCCCGAAGACTCAAAGATCTACCCCGCGCCGTGGGGCCGGTCGGACTAACCCGCTTGCTGTGCATGGACGGGCTCAGGCATGCAGGGTGGGCCTATAGACGAGCTCTTGGATATTGCCGTCCAGCGTCCGGCTTTCGACCAGCTCGAGGTCGAAGTCGGCCGCACCGCGAAAGATTGGATCATCACCGGTCTGACCGGTAATCACGGGAAAGAGCGTCACCTGGACTCGGTCGACCAGGCCGGCGGCCATCAGCGCACGGTTCATGGACAGGCTGCCGTGCGAGCGCAGCGGCACCTCGGATTCCTCCTTGAGTCGGGCGACGACATCGACGGCGTCGCCGCGCACGACGGTCGCGTCAGGCCAGTCCAGAGGTCCATCCAGGGTCGTCGACACCACTGTCGCCGGCAGGTGCCTCATCCGCGTTACCCAGGGGTCGTGCACGTCGGAATCCTCGGAGCTCTCGGCCACCATTTGGGCGAATAGCCGATATGTATTGGCGCCGAGAACCATTCGCTGCTTCCCGCCATACAGCCCGAGGCGGTGGTCGAGCAATTCGGGGCCTTGCTTGCCCCAGTAGCCGCCCCAGTCGCCGCCGCTGACGCCGCCGAAACCGTCGAGGCTGGAAAAGACGTCGAAGGTATAGGTGGCAGTCATTGATGCTCTCCTCGAGTGCGGTTGATGGCGTGTTGGGGATACAGACCGGAAGCCATCGCGAAACTAATCGCGTCAACTCAGCTGGTCTCAGTCCGCTGTTGCCAGGCAGTCCGTTGTTTCGGCGGAATTGTGTCTGGGCATTCGCAGGCATGAGCTCGCTACGATCCATTTGGTTTCTCGCTGCTGCGGTGGCAACAGCCTGGACGGGGATGATCTGCGCATCCGTCCCGCCGGCTGCCGCGGACCCCTGTCCCAACGTAGAAGTGGTTTTTGCCCGCGGGACCGGCGAGCCACCCGGGGTCGGCGGGATCGGGCAGGCGTTTGTCAATGCGCTCGAATCCCGGGTTGGCGGCAAGTCGGTGGGGGTCTATCCGGTGAACTACGAGGCGAGTAGCGACTTCAACGGCGGCATCGCTTTCGCTAGAACCGTTGTGGACGGGATCAGGGACGCGGGCACGCATATCGCGTCCACGGCGTCGAACTGTCCGAACACCAAAGTGGTGCTTGGCGGATATTCCCAAGGCGCCGCGGTGGCCGGCTTCGTCACTTCGGCGGTCGTGCCCAAGGAGGTGCCGCAGGAGTTCGCCTCCTACGTACCACAACCGCTACCGCCGGCGGTGGCTGATCACGTGGCCGCGGTGGTCCTTTTCGGAACACCTTCCAATGAGTTCCTGCGTGGTGGCGGTGCCCCGCCCATTACGATCGGTCCCCTCTACGCAGGCAAGACCGATCAGTTGTGCGCCGCCGACGACAACATCTGTGATGGCGCGCCCCCGGGGCCGCCCGGCATCGCTCACACCGCGTACGCGGTGAATGGCATGGTTGACCAGGGTGCGGATTTCGCTGCGCAACGCTTGTAGCGGACGTCGTTTCCAACACGAGTCCGGCGCCGGTCACCGTAGGCTTTGGAAATGCATTCGTATGGTCGTGCCGTCGGGGTGATCATCAGCGTGATAGCGGCCGGTGTTGCCGCGACGGCATGCACCAAGAGCACGACCGGACACGCGACACATGCTCCTAGCGGTGTGGGCAGCCCGCAGCAGACTACGGCGGCGCCAACGTCAGTGACGCCTACCGGCCAGCCGGTCGGCACGGCGGTCATGAAGGTCAGTGGCGGCAGCGCCCCGGTGACGATCCGTTACCGGATCAACGGAGGCCCGGAGCAGACCGAGTTCAAAGTGCCACTGCCGTGGGAAAAGCAATACCCCGTCTACAACGAACTGGAGTCGCAGGTGAGCGCCGACGGCGGCGACGTTGCCCTCACCTGCACGATAATCATGAACGGCGACAAGCTCGTGTCCTTGAAGAGCGAACCTCGCCCCGCATGTAGCTTCGCCTACTGGGGCTAGCCGGCAACTCTATCGGGACCCGCCGCGGGCGGCTCGCCGTCAGCAGATCGCTCGTCAGCCGTTAAGGGCGGCGGCGGGATCGGCGATAGTCCGCCTCGATATATGTCGAGATATGGTGATGCGTAAGGGTTTTCCCACGGCTGCACGCCGGCGCGGCGCCTGCGCACATAGGTCACCGTGAGGGCGCCGCAGGCTACGATCAGGAAGCCCAGCAATAAAGCTTTGGCGACCAGTAGCGCAGTCATGAAACAAATTTTAGCCACTGCGATTGTCTCCCCGCTCCCCTGCGCCATACCTCAAATCGTCCAATCCCAGGGGTGCGAGTTGTTTCGCACAAGCCGAGGTACTGCCACGAACGCATCTTGGGATCGGTAGCGGAGCAGAAACGCAAAAATTTCGGAAGCCTCGGCGTTAAATATCAGCGAAAGGACAATGCTGTGGACACGACCCGAACCCTGAGGAATATAGTCACCGCGGCGGTGCTGTCAGGCGGCGTTGCGGTGCCCGCATTGTGGCTCGCCGTGGGGAGCGCCGAGGCCCAGCCCGGTCCGGTGTCGCAAACGCATGGCTTCGTGCCGGAAGACGGGCCGGTACCACCCGGCGCAAGCGGGCCGTACACCTGCTGCCCGGAAGACCAAAAGACCGGGCTTCACCCACAGACCGGCCGCGGATGTCCGGGGACGGACGCCAACTGGGATGCGAGCCAGTGCCACACCTGGTACGGCGTCTACTGGGGGCATGGAAATGTCGCCCCCGGGATATGGGAGGGCGGTCCACCGCCACCGGAGGCGTTGCAGAAGCCGTGGTGCGGGTTTCCTTTCATGTGTTCAGGAACCCCATAACCTGACGGCCGGGCGGCAAAGTGCCTTCATGTCAACGGAATTGGTGGAACACGCCACGCTCTGAAAGGGCCTCCCCTTACCGACAGCCCCATTCGTATGGGACGGCCGGCGGGCGGCCGACCTTCGTTCGCCTCGCATCGTGGCTGTTTTACTCTCGAACCGAGTCCAGCGATAGAGGTCGAGAGTAAATCGGAATTCGGACAAAGACCGGACCGTCGGCCGATGAATTCCGGGCGGTCGACCAGTCAGACCTTTCGAATGGACAAATCGAGAGCAAAGGTGGAGCCATGTCCTCCCACATCACGGCCTTGCCACCGGTCGTCGATCACCAAACCTGGCGAGCCGCGCTAGACGATTTGCGCAAACGCGAGAAAGCCGCCACCCGCGAATTGGATGCGATCGCCGCCCAGCGGCGGCGGTTGCCGATGGTCGAATTGGCCGATTACACCCTGGTCGGTGCCGACGGTCCGATCCGCCTGGCCGACGTCTTCGACGGCCGATCGCAGCTGATCGTCTACCACCACATGTGGTCTGACGGCGCCGAGTGGCAGTGCGGCGGTTGCACGGGATTTACATCGCAATTCACCCGGTTGGAGTTCCTGGACAACTACGATGCCCGCTTCGTCATCGTCACCAACGGACCGATCGAGGAAGCGCTCGCCTACAAGCACAAGGTCGGCAATCGCATGGACTGGTACTCGTCGTCGCAGAGCACGTTCGCCACCGACATGGATGCGCCGCCGGGCGGTGGTTTCGGGGTCAACGTGTTCCTGCGGGACGGCGAGACGGTGTATCGCACATGGCATACGAACGGGCGGGGCACCGAGCAACTGAGTCACTCGTTCGGGCTTATCGACATCCTGCCGTGGGGCCGCCAAGAGGAGTGGCTCGATTCGCCAGAAGGCTGGCCCTCGCGGCCCACCTACTCGGGTTGGCTCGACTCCCCCGCAATTGCCGCGGCTTACGGACCCACCACATCTGAGGACCACCCATGAGCGCTAACGCCGAACGCTACGTCGTCACCCGCTCCATCCCCGCCACCCCGGCCGAGATTTTCGCCGTTCTCGCCGACCCATCCCGCCACCGCAACACCGAGCCCACCGATTGGGTCCGCGACTCGGTGGACACCGAGGCGATCACCGGTGCGGGACAGACATTCGCGATGAACATGTACCTGACTCGAGCGGGCGGCGACTACATCACGCACAACCTGGTCAACGTGTTCGAACCGGACCGCGCCATCGGCTGGATGCCGGGGATCCTCGACGACACGGGCAACCACTCTGCTGGCGGCTGGTTCTGGCGTTACGACCTTGCCGCGAAAGGTGCTCTCACCGACGTCACCCTCACGTACGACTGGAGCGGCACGCCGCAGGCCTTCCGGGATCGCGTCGGCGAGATGCCCATCTTCGGAGAGGATTACCTCGTCGCGTCGTTAGCCGAACTAGAGCGCTCGGTCGCGAGCTGATTAGTCAGATCATAACCAGAGCCGTACAGCGTATTTCGCGGCTGGCGTGACGTGCGTGTGAATTCGCCGCCGCTCTCGTCAATCCCAGTTTTCCGGTACTCCGAAGGTTTCGTTGAGCCCTTGTC
>NZ_LZMB01000489.1 GCF_001673555.1 Mycobacterium sp. 1165178.9
CGCGACCGGCCTTCCCGTCCTGTCGGCGCTACCCGGCCAATTCCTGCTCAAGGATCTGGTGCTGATCGGAGTTGCCGTGTGGTCCCTGGGTGATTGCTTGCGGCCGTGCCCGCTTCGCGCGCTAAGCCTGCCCGGATCAGCGCTTGAAAAGCGTTCCCCTGATTAGTTTTTTCGCCGAGCTCACCGTGGCGTCATAGGCCGTCGGCGGCAAAGTGCCCGCTTGCTCCGACAGACCACGCGCCAGCGCGCAGATGGTCTCCGCCGTGGCCGTCGTGCCGATGCCGGGGGCGAGCATCCCATGCGCCCGGGCATCCTCGATGATCTCGGTGACGACGTCGTGTAGGGCCTTGGAACCCGGATAATCTCGCGGAAGGTCTCGAAGCCCGTATTTTGCTCTTCCCACTCGCCCGAAGCCATGACGTTTTCCGCCCGGATCGCCCATTCGAACGCGGCGAGGTCCGGGTACTCGCGCATCAACTGTCCGCATTCGTCGAGCACGGCTTCGATTCGGTCGATGACGTTGCCCGGGCGTTGTGCGGCCTGCCGCAGGCGGGGCATGGACGCGTCAGCCCGGGCCGAGATCGTCGCCTTGATCAGTTCCGACTTGTTGGGAAAGTAGTTGTACAAGCTGGAGCTCGTCACGTTCGCCATGCGGGCGATCTCACGGATCGTGGCCTTCGAATAGCCGACCTCGGCCACACACCTCATGGTTGCGAAAATGATCCGCCGGCGAGTTTCCTCGCCACTGGCGCCCACGGGGCGGCCCAGCTGTGTTCGGGTCATGGCGGATCGGATCCTCACTGATATGTGGTCGAATATATTCGACCGACCAACGACTTCCGGCTCCCGCGGAGGTGCATGACCGCTACGCCGTCGCAGCTTGGGCGTCCGGTGGGCGCGAATGCTGAGCAGACTCGCCGACGAATCATCACCGCGGCAATGCGCTGCGTGGGCGAGGTCGGCTATTCGCAAGCGACGATCCGCGAAATCGCCCGCGCGGCCGAAATGACCAGCGGCAGTCTGTATCACTACTTTCCGAACAAGTCCGAACTGCTCAACGCGACGGGCGAGGAAATCGAGGAGATCGTGTCGCACCGGCTGCGTTCCGCCGCCGCAGACCGCGATCACGCCGTAGATCGACTCGATGCGGTGCTCGACGAATGCGGACAACTGATGCGCGACTATCCGTACCTGGCCGCGTTCTTGCGGGCGATGCGAGCCCAGAGCAATGCACAGCTGCGGCGTGGCAGCCCAAGATATCCGGGTTCCAAGGCCCTACACGACGTCGTCACCGAGATCATCGAGGATGCCCGGGCGCATGGGATGCTCGCCCCCGGCATCGGCACGACGGCCACGGCGGAGACCATCTGCGCGCTGGCGCGTGGTCTGTCGGAGCAAGCGGGCACTTTGCCGCCGACGGCCTATGACGCCACGGTGAGCTCGGCGAAAAAACTAATCAGGGGAACGCTTTTCAAGCGCTGATCCGGGCAGGCTTAGCGCGCGAAGCGGGCACGGCCGCAAGCAATCACCCAGGGACCACACGGCAACTCCGATCAGCACCAGATCCTTGAGCAGGAATTGGCCGGGTAGCGCCGACAGGACGGGAAGGCCGGTCGCG
>NZ_LZMB01000490.1 GCF_001673555.1 Mycobacterium sp. 1165178.9
TCCTGTGAACTCCCCCAGGGCCGGAAGGCAGCAAGGGTCAATGGGCTCTGTCGGGTGCGCGGGGTCCCCTATGTCCGATGAGTGGCGACCCGCTCCGCCCGGCTCCGCCGCGCTTGCGATCGCCACGAGGCCATGAGTGGCGACCCGTTTCGCCCGGCTCCGCCGCCACTGGTTTCCCGCTTTCGACAGCGAAAGGGTTCATGGTGTCGCTGGAGTCCCTCACCCCCGCCGAGCTCGCGGCCGCGAACACTCGTCATCAGCAGGACTACGCGGACCTGCAGGCCAAGAAGCTCTCTTTGGACCTGACCCGCGGCAAACCGGCACCCGCCCAGCTCGACCTGTCCAACCAGCTGCTGAGCCTGCCCGGCGACGACTTCCGCGACAGCGAGGGCACCGACACGCGCAACTACGGTGGCCTGCACGGCCTGCCCGAGCTGCGGGCCATCTTCGGGGAGCTGCTCGGCATCCCGGTGCAGAACCTGATCGCGGGCAACAACTCCAGTCTGGAGCTGATGCACGACCTCGTCGCCTTCTCGATGCTGTACGGCGGCGTGGACTCGCAGCGGCCCTGGAAGGACGAACCGAGCATCAAGTTCCTATGCCCGGCGCCCGGCTACGACCGGCACTTCGCCATCACCGAGACGATGGGCATCGAGATGATCGGAGTCCCGATGCTGTCCGACGGGCCGGATGTCGACCTGATCGAGGAGCTGGTCGCCGCAGACCCGGCCATCAAGGGGATGTGGACGGTGCCTGTGTTCGGCAACCCCACCGGGGTCACCTACTCCTGGGACACGGTCCTGCGGCTCGTCCAGATGCGGACCGCGGCGCCCGACTTCCGGCTGTTCTGGGACAACGCATATGCGGTGCACACCCTGACGCATGACTTCGTCCGACAGGTCGACGTGCTCGGGCTGGCCGCCGCGGCCGGCAACCCCCATCGGCCCTACGTGTTCGCGTCCACCTCGAAGATCACCTTCGCCGGCGCCGGAGTGAGCTTTTTGGGCGGATCGCTGGGCAACATCGCCTGGTACCTGCAATACGCGGGAAAGAAGTCGATCGGGCCCGACAAGGTCAACCAGCTGCGGCACCTGCGCTTCTTCCGCGACGCCGACGGGGTGCGGCTGCACATGCTGCGGCACCAGCAGATCCTGGCGCCGAAGTTCGCGCTGGCCGCCGAGATCCTGGATCAGCGGCTCAGCGACTCCAAGATCGCGTCGTGGACCGACCCCAAGGGGGGCTACTTCATCAGCCTCGACGTGCTGCCCGGCACCGCGAAGCGGACCGTCGCGCTGGCCAAGGATGCCGGCATCGCGGTCACCGAGGCGGGTGCGTCGTTCCCATATCGGAAAGATCCGAAGGACACGAACATCCGGATCGCGCCGACCTTCCCGTCGCTGCCGGACCTGCGCGACGCCGTCGACGGCCTGGCCACCTGTGCGCTGCTGGCGGCGTCGGAGTCGCTGCTGGCGTCCCAACGGGTTTGAGTCCGCGCCGACTGTGCGCTGACGGCGGGAAATGCGGCGAGATCGCGCCCTACCCGCACATTCGAAGCCGCCGATGCACACTCGATGCCACGCGGACGGTCGTCACTGTGCGCCGGTAGCGTGGGCGACCGTGGCCCTCTACCGCAAGTACCGACCGGCAACCTTCGCCGAAGTGGTGGGGCAGGAGCACGTCACCGAACCACTGTCGATCGCCCTGGAAGCCGGCCGGATCAACCACGCGTATCTGTTCTCGGGCCCGCGCGGGTGTGGGAAGACGTCGTCGGCGCGCATTCTGGCCCGCTCGCTGAACTGCGTTCAGGGTCCGACGGCCACCCCGTGCGGGGTCTGCGACTCGTGCCAGGCGCTGGCGCCCAACGCGCCCGGCAGCATCGACGTGGTGGAACTCGACGCCGCCAGCCACGGCGGCGTGGATGACACCCGCGAGCTGCGCGACCGCGCGTTCTACGCGCCCGCCCAGTCGCGCTACCGGGTGTTCATCGTCGACGAGGCGCACATGGTCACCACGGCCGGCTTCAACGCGCTGCTCAAGATAGTGGAGGAACCTCCGGAACACCTCATCTTCATCTTCGCCACGACCGAGCCGGAGAAGGTGCTGCCAACGATTCGGTCGCGCACCCACCACTACCCGTTCCGGCTGCTGCCGCCGAAGACCATGCGGGCATTGATCGCGCGGATCTGCGAGCAGGAGGGCGTCGCCGTCGACGACGCCGTCTATCCGCTGGTGATCCGCGCCGGCGGCGGCTCACCTCGCGACACCCTGTCGGTGCTGGATCAGTTGGTGGCCGGCGCCGAGGGTGCGCACGTGACCTATCAACGGGCGCTGGGTCTGCTGGGCGCCACCGACATGGCGCTGATCGACGACGCGGTGGACTCCCTTGCGGCCGCCGATGCCGCGGCGCTGTTCGGCGCGGTGGAGTCGGTGATCGATGCCGGCCACGATCCGCGGCGGTTCGCCACCGATCTGCTCGAGCGGTTTCGCGACCTGATCCTGCTGCAGGCCGTCCCGGATGCGGCCAGCCGTGGCGTGGTGGACGCGCCGGAGGACGTGTTGGAGCGGATGCGTGAGCAAGCGACCCGGATCGGGCCGGCAACTTTGACCCGCTACGCCGAGGTGGTGCAGGCGGGGCTGGGCGAGATGCGCGGAGCCACGGCGCCGCGCCTGCTGCTCGAGGTCGTGTGTGCGCGGCTGCTGCTGCCGTCGGCCAGCGACACCGAATCGGCGCTGCTGCAACGCGTTGAGCGAATCGAGACCCGGCTGGACATGTCGATTCCCGGCTCGCAAGCGCCGGCCGCGGCGCAACGTAGCGCCCAGGCCGAAGATCAACCGGTCCGGTTCACCCGGCCGTCGGAGGCGGCCGCCAAGCCCGAACCGAAAGGCGAACCGACCCCGGAACCCAAGCCGGCTCCGGTCGCAGAACCGGTTCTGGCACCAGGCGCGGCGGCGCCCCCCGAACCGGCTCCGTCGCCGGTGGCCGAATCAGCTTCTGCGCCAGGTGAACTCAACACCGCGGCGGTACGCAGCATGTGGCCCACGGTGCGGGAAAAGGTGCGTCAGCGCAGCCGTACCACCGAGGTGATGCTGGCCGGGGCCACCGTCCGGGCCATCGAGGGCAACACGTTGGTGCTCAGCCATGAATCGGCGCCGCTGGCCAAGCGGCTCTGCGAGCAGCGCAACGCCGACGTCATCGCCGAAGCGCTCAAAGACGCGCTGGGTGTCAATTGGCGGGTGCGGTGTGAGGCCGGCGTGCCGGTGGCGGCAGCGTCACCCCCTCCCGCCGCCGGGGAAACCGGGGCGGCAATTCCCAATGTGGCCGAGCCCGCGCCCGACGTCGATTCCGCACGCCGCGACGAAGAGGAACACATGCTCGCCGAGGCGGTCCGCGACGAGCCGTCGGCGCCGCGCCGCGACCCCGAAGAGGTCGCGCTCGAACTGCTGCAGAACGAGTTGGGTGCCCGCCGCATCGACAACAGCTAGTGGCGACCGTGAGGGCGGCGTGGCCGGGAGCGACGGGTCGCCACCATCAACCAGTGGGTCAGGCCGTCCACCACGGTCGCAGCGGCAGGTCGTCGTCGCCCCGCGCGTCGGTGTTGCCTGCCAGCACGTGATGGAGCTGAAGGTTGTTCTGCTCGAACGCCACCCGTGATGCCGCCATGTACAGGCCCCACACCTTGGCGGTCGGCAAGCCGACCTCGGCGACGGCCACGTCCCAGTGCTCGACCAGGTTGTGGCACCAGTCGCGCAGCGTCATCGCGTAGTGATGGCGGAAGTTCTCCGCGTGCAGCACCTCGAAGCCCACATCCTGGACCGCACAGGTGATGCGGCCCGAGCCGGTCAGCTCCCCGTCCGGGAAGACGTAGCGGTCGGTGAATCCGCCGGCGAACGAGGTCGAGGTGTTGTCGAGGCGGGTGATGCAGTGGTTGAGCAGCAGACCGCCGGTGCGCAGCTTGGACTTCAGGAACCCGAAATAGGCCGGGTAATTCTTGACGCCGATGTGCTCGGTCAGCCCGATCGAGGAGACCGCGTCGAACTGCGTCTCGCCGACGTCGCGGTAGTCGGAGTGCCGCACCTCGGCCAGCTCCGCCAGCCCCTCGTCCGCGATCGCCCGCTGCGCCCACTTCGCCTGCTCGGCCGACAGGGTGGCGCCGATCGCCCGCACGCCGCGGCGCGCGGCGTAACGCACCATGCCGCCCCAACCGCAGCCGACGTCGAGCAGCCGATCACCCGGCTGCAGCCGCAACTTTTCGAAAATCAGCCGGTATTTGTTTTGCTGTGCGTCCTCCAAAGTCGCCTCGGCGTGGGGATACACCGCGCAGGTATAGGTCATCGACGGGCCCAACACCAATTCGTAGAAGGTGTTGGAGACGTCGTAGTGGTGATGGATGGCCTCGGCGTCGCGGGTCTTGCTGTGCATCAGCCCCTCGGTGACGCGGCGCCACCGCGGCCGGGTCTCCTGCGGTGGCGGTGGCACCGGCAGCAACCGCTCGAAGCCCAGCGAACGGACGACGTTGGCCAGCACCCGCGCCGGGGGCCGCTTGAATTCGACCCGATCGGTCAGCGTCTTGAGCAGTCGATACGGATCGCCAGGATGCACGCCGTACGCCTGCAGGTCGCCCGACACGTAGGCGCGGGCCAAACCGAGTTCGCCGGGCGCGGTGGCCAGGTAGGTGGCCCCGCGGGGCGTCCGAAGATCCAGACCCAATTCGGCGTCTTCGCTACCGGCCGTGCTGCCGTCGTAGGCGGTGAACTTCAGTGGATGTCGCCCGGTCGCGGCGAACAGTTCCAGGATTTCGGCCATGCTCAATTTGCCGGTCGGCGAGCGGTGGGGTTCTTTTGTGGTCGTCATCGCCGTTGCACCGCCTTCGCGTAGAGGTCGAGTAAACGAGAATCGGGGTCGTAGGTTTTCTTGACGGTGTTGTAAGCCTCGCCGCCATACAACTCGTCGAAGTCCTCACGGGAGTAGAAGGACTCGGAGTACAGCGACTTGTGGCCGCCGAGCTCGCCCACCTTGGCTTCGATCATCCGATTGGTGGCGCCCTCGGTGGCGCCGGCCGGCACCGAGGACCAAAAGCCGACATTGACATACGTGTGATCCGGCCGCATCGGGTACAGCGGCCAGCCCTGATGGTCGCGCAGACGCAACGGGCACAACCAAATTGGAGTGATGGGCACGCTGTCCAGGAACCACTGAAGGAAGTCGCAGGTGCGTTCGATCGGCACCTCGACGTCCTGCACCACCCGTTCCCGGGGTGGCCGGCCGTTGCGCGCCTCGATGCGGTCGGACAGCCCGAAGCGGCGGTCCATGGAAATCAGCTTCGAATAGACGCTGCTGCGCCGATAGCGCCGCGGCCACCAGCGTCGCAGTCGGGGGTTCTGCACGCCGAATGCTCGTGAGCACCAGAACCAATCGGTGTCCCAGCGCCAGAAGTAGTCGCTTATGGTCAGCCGGTCATCCTTGGTGGCTTCCACGCCCGGGGCATCGTGCCGGATGGACTGGTAGTAGATGTCGCGGCCGGTGTAGTCGCTGACCGGGCCGGGAGTGGCGGTCCGCCGACCCACACACAGGTAGCTTTCGTCGGCGCTGAACACGACGCCGTCGAGGTAGTCGACGGGCGTCCCGCCCTGCCCGCCGGTGTCGATGATGCGTTCCATGGCCGCAACCAGATCGGCCAGCGAGCGGAATCGGACGTGCCGCAGCGCCACGAACGGCGCGACCGGCTCCAGCTCGATCCGGAGCCGGGTTGAGTAACCAAGTGTCCCATAAGAATTCGGGAAGGCGCGGAACAGGTCGGGGTGCTGGCTGCGCGACGTGGTGAGCAAATCGCCAGCGCCGGTGAGGATATCCATCTCCAGCACGGACTCGTGTGGCAGGCCGTTGCGAAACGACGCCGACTCGATGCCCAGGCCGCTGACCGCACCGCCGAGGGTGATGGTCTTCAATTGCGGTACCACCAGTGGCGAAAGGCCGTACGGCAGGGTCGCGGCCACCAGGTCCTCGTAGGTGCACATGCCGGCCACGTCGGCGCTGCGGCTTTCGGGATCGACCGAGAGGACGCCGGTCAGCCCGGACGTATCCAGGCCGCGCGCATCGCGTTTGGTGCGGGCGCGGAACAGATTTGACGTCGGCTTTGCCAGCCGGACGGCGGATGTCGGGGGAATGGATCGATAACTTGCCAGCATCCGGTCAACGCCAGACTTGTGGGCCGAGAGTGCAGATCCAAGGACAGGCACCACATATACCCTAGTCTTCGACAACAACCCGTGCACCCGCCGGAAGGGCAGCGTCGGGAAATCATCATGAGGAGGGGTCGCTTTGGCACAGGTGAGCGCAGAGAGCACCATTCTGATCAACGCGGAGCCTGCGGCAACCCTTGCCGCCGTCGCGGACTATCAGACCGTCCGCCCGAAAATTCTCTCCCCGCAGTACAGCGACTATCAGGTGCTGCAGGGCGGGCAAGGGGCCGGCACGGTCGCCAAGTGGAAACTGCAGGCCACCAAATCGCGGGTGCGCGAGGTGCAGGCCAACGTCGACGTGGCCGGGCACACCGTCATCGAGAAGGACGCGAACTCATCGATGGTGATCAACTGGACGGTCGCTCCCGCCGGACCCGGCTCCAGCGTCACTGTGAAGACCAGCTGGGCCGGCGCCGGCGGTGTGAAGGGCTTCTTCGAGAAGACCTTTGCGCCGTTGGGGCTCAAGAGGATTCAGGGCGAGGTGCTGGCCAACCTCAAGAAGGAACTGGAAAGCTGAGCTAGCGCCGCAGACTCAGCGCGCCTGGCCCTGCGAGGCCAGGAAACCCGCGACACCGCGGACCAGTGCGTCGGCGTACTTCTGCCGGCCTTCGGCGGACTCCATCAGCGCCGAGTCCGCGGGGTTTTTCATGTTGCCGCACTCGACGAGGATCGACGGGTACTGCGCCAGGTTCAGGCCGGTCAGGTCCGAGCGGCCGTAAAGCCCGTTCTGGCCGATGTAGTTTGCCGGCGGGATCCCCGAGGCCTGCAGCTGGTCGCGCATGATCCGCGCGTACTGCACCGACGGGCCCGCCTGTACCTGGTTGAGCGGCGGGGCCGAGTAGTTGACGTGGAATCCCCGGCCGGACGGCGGGCCGCCGTCGGCGTGGATGGACAGGACCGCGTTGGGGTGCAGCGCGTTGGCCGCGTTGGCGCGTTCGTCGACGCACGGGCCGAGGGCGTTGTCGTTGGCGCGGGACAGCGCGGTCCGCACCCCCAGGGCGTTCAACTCGGCGCGAACGCGCAGCGCGGTGTCCCAGGTGAAGGTGTGCTCCATGTAGCCGGAGTTGGTGGCCGTCCCGCTGGTCTGGCAGTCCTTGGTGCCGCCGCGACCGGTGGGCACCTGGCGGTTGATGGAGCCATCATTGGAGCCGTTGTGGCCCGGATCGATGAAAACCACCATGCCGGCGATGCTGGATGGGGCTGCCATTGCGTTCGGGATGATGATGGCCGACGCAGCAACGATCATGCAGATGATCGTCCTGAAGCCGACACGCCTGCTCACTCGTAGGTCCACGGCGCAAAGCTAGCGCCGCGCGGTCTACGCTGGGTGTTTCGAATCGCCGGACACTCACGAGCGAAACCAACTCGAGACCAAGATGCGAGGGGATTGTCATGCAACCCGGAGGCGATATGTCGGCGCTGCTGGCCCAGGCGCAGCAGATGCAACAGAAGCTCATGGAGGCGCAGCAACAACTGGCTAACGCTGAGGTACGCGGTCAGGCCGGTGGGGGCTTGGTCGAGGTCGTCGTCAAGGGCAGCGGCGAGGTGGTCGCGGTGAAGATCGATCCCTCCGTCGTCGACCCGTCTGACGTTGAGACCTTGCAGGACCTGATCGTCGGCGCCATGGGTGACGCTTCCAAGCAGGTCACCCGGATGGCCCAGGAACGGCTGGGGTCGCTGGCCGGCGGCTTCGGCCCGCCGCCCGGGCAACCGCCCGCGCCGGCGCAGGGGCTTTAGACTCCGCGACCGACATGTTCGAAGGACCCGTCCAGGATTTGATCGACGAGCTCGGCAAGCTGCCGGGCATCGGACCCAAGAGCGCCCAGCGCATCGCCTTTCACCTCTTATCGGTTGAACCGCCGGATATCGACCGGCTGACCGCGGTGCTGGCGAAGGTCCGCGACGGCGTGCGGTTCTGTGCGGTGTGCGGCAACGTCTCCGACAACGAGCGCTGCCGTATCTGCGCCGATCCCCGCCGGGACGGCTCGCAGGTGTGCGTCGTCGAGGAGCCCAAAGACATCCAGGCCGTCGAGCGCACCCGCGAATTCCGTGGCCGCTACCACGTGCTGGGCGGTGCGCTCGATCCGTTGTCCGGGGTGGGACCCGATCAGCTGCGGATCCGCGAGCTGTTGAGCCGGATCGGGGAACGGGTCGACGACGTCGACATCACCGAGGTGATCATCGCGACCGATCCGAACACCGAAGGCGAGGCGACCGCCACCTACCTGGTGCGGATGCTGCGCGACATCCCCGGGCTGACGGTCACGCGGATCGCATCGGGGCTCCCGATGGGCGGTGACCTGGAGTTCGCCGACGAACTGACGCTCGGTCGCGCGCTCGCCGGCCGCCGGGCCATGGTCTGAAGCCGGCCAGCGACCTCTCATGCGCCGGCCAGCTCGCCGGCCTCACTTTCGACCGCGGGCCCGGATCCCGGCAGCGGCTTGCCCGCGACTTCCGGCATGAATCGAAGGGCGACCATCCCCACCAAGCCCGCGAAGATCAGCAT
>NZ_LZMB01000491.1 GCF_001673555.1 Mycobacterium sp. 1165178.9
GGGAGACCCGGCAGACCGTTCGCGCGAGCAGCGCGCCACACGCGTTGGCCGCCCGGCGCAATCCGGACGCCGCGCCCGCCGCGCAGCGGGTCAACCGGGCACCGGCCCGGGTGCCCTACACTCGCGGGCTGCATCAGGTCGCCGACCGGGTGTGGGCGTGGACGCTGCCGGATGGGGGCTACGGGTGGAGCAACGCCGGGCTGATCGCGGGCGAGGGCGCGTCCCTGTTGGTGGACACCCTGTTCGACCTCGCACTGACGCGCGAGATGCTCACCGCGATGCGGCCCATCACCGGGTCTGCGCCCATCACGGACGCAGTGATCACCCACTCCAACGGTGACCACACCCACGGCAACCAGCTGCTGGACGCCTCGGTGCGCATCATCGCGGCGCACGGCACCGCCGAGGAGATCGAGCACGGGATGGCGCCCGAGATGCTGGCCATGGCGCAAACCGCCAACCTCGGGCCGGTGGCGACCCCGTACACGCGAGAGCGCTTCGGGCACTTCGACTTCAGCAACATCACGTTGCGCAACGCCGACCAGACCTTCGAGCGCGACCTGTGCGTCGACGTCGGCGGACGGCGGATAGACGTGTTGAACCTGGGCCCCGCGCACACCGCCGCCGACTCGGTGGTGCACGTGCCCGACGCTGGCGTGCTGTTCGGCGGCGACCTGCTGTTCATCGGCTGCACGCCCATCGTGTGGGCGGGCCCCATCGCCAACTGGGTCGCGGCGTGCGACGCGATGATCGCGCTGGACGCGCCGACAGTGGTCCCCGGCCATGGCCCCGTCACCGATCCGGATGGAATCCGTGCGGTGCGTGCCTATCTCGTGCACGTTGCCGAACAGGCCGAGGCCGCGTACCGCCGGGGGCTGTCGTGGGCCGAGGCCGCCGACACCATCGACCTCGGCGAGTACGCCACCTGGCTGGACGCCGAGCGCGTCGTCGTCAACGTCTATCAGCGATACCGCGAACTAGACCCGCAGACACCGCATTTGGAGGTCATGGCGCTGTTGGTGATGCAGGCCGAATGGCTGGCCAAACGGTCCGCGTGACCACTTGCGACCGCCTAGGGCCGCACGGCCCTGACGAAGCTGATCGTGGCGGCGGGAACCTGGTGCTCGACGGGCCCCAACTGCGGTAGGCCCGCGGCGGAGAACAGGTCGGCGAGCCGAAATGTGCTGGTATCCCATCCGTTTGCCGCCAGGTGCGCGGCGACATCGGTGTGCTCGCCCGGGTAGGCCAAACCGGCGATGTCCAGATCGAGCCCGTATCGTCGCCACCCCTCGGTCGAGAGGCGGGACTGTTCCCGCCCCTCCGGCGTCGCCGAGGCGACGGTCCCGAAGTCGGCGGCGAACCGGCTGCCCTCGCTGGACAACGGAATGATGGCGTCCAGCAACCGAACTTCGGCCTCGGGCGGAAGGAACCCGATCAGCAGCCCCTCGGCCAGCCACGCCGTCGCTTGCGCCGGGTCAAAACCCGCCGCCTGCAAAGCCGCCGGCCAGTCCTCGCGCAAATCGATACCCACCGTGCGGAGTTCGGCGGTCGGGGCCGCGCCGATCTCGGCCAGTGTCGCCGTCTTGAACGCGATGACCTCCGGCTGGTCGATCTCGTACACCGTCGTCCCGGCCGGCCAATGCAGCCGGTAGGCCCGCGAATCCAGACCCGATGCCACGATCACGACCTGGCGCAGGCCGGCCTGGCCGGCTGCGGCGAAATAGTCGTCATAAAAGCGGGCCCGGGCGGCGAATGTGTCCACCATCCGCGAAAATCGCACGCCGGTCTCGAGTTCGTCTGAATCGAGTTCGCCGGTCGCCAGATTGGTGAACACGTCCAGCCCGACGGCGCGCACCAGCGGCTCGGCGAACTCGTCGGTGATCACCGGTTGCGGGCGTCTGGTCGCGGCCGCCCGGGCCGCGGCCACCATGGTGGCGGTGGCGCCCACGCTGTTGGCCAGGTCCCAGGTATCACCTTCGGTTCGCGCCATGGCTGCTCCTTCGATGTGCTCGCAACTACGGTATGCCTCCCCGGTGAATCACGCGTCGCCTACGGTTCCCCTATGCCCGCAGTGACACTGGAACCTCTCGAAGAAAACATCGCCTGCATCACCCTGAACCGGCCGGAGCGCCTCAACGCCATCGATGGGTCGCTGATCGACGGCGTCCACGAGGCCCTGGACGTGTTGGACAAAGGTGAGTATCGGGTGGCGGTGCTGACCGGTGCCGGACGGGGATTCTGCGCAGGCGCGGATTTGAGTGGCACCGGTCAGGCGTGGACGCAGAACAAGCCGACCACGCCGGCGTTCAAGGTCAACTAGGACGCCCAGGTCCGGTTGGCCAACCTGTACACCCGGATCTACGAGATGGACATTCCCGTGGTCGGTGCGGTCAACGGTGTCGCCGTCGGGGGCGGCCTGGCGTTCGCGTTGGTGTCCGATATCCGGATCGCCTCCGAGCAGGCCCGGTTCGGTTCGGTGTTCATCAAGGCGGGCTTCTCGTCGATGGACATGGGCACCAGCTACCTGCTGCCGAAGATTGTCGGCGCCGGGGTTGCGCGCGAACTCATGCTCACCGGTCGCATCATCGACGCGGCCGAGGCCTATCGCATCAAGCTGGTGCACGAGATCGTAGCCCCCGATGAGCTGATGCCGGCCGCGCTCAAGCTGGCCCGCTCGATCGCCGAGAACAACGCATACGGCGTGTGGCAGACCAAGATTGGCCTCAACGCCGCGCTGGACGCCCCCAGCCTGCGTCACGCCATCGAGATCGAGAACCGCACCCAGATCCTCGCCGGTTTCACCAATAATCCGGTCGAGGCCGCGAAAGCGCATCAGGAGAAGCGGGCGCCCAGATGGGATTCCCTGTGACGCTTAGAATTTCGATATCACCTTTTCCGCGTACCGTTCCAGGTGGCGGATCTTTTTGTCCAGCGGTTCGGTGTCGGGCCCACTAATGTAGGGATACCGGAAGCCCACGATGACGTCGGTGACACCCTTGTCCTCGAGGCGCTTGATGCCCTCCACGGTGTAGGCATCCATTGAGATCACATGGATCTCGAAGGGGCCGGTCTTGCCCTCCTCCTCGCGATACTTCTTTACGCGGGCGATGAGTCGGTCAAGTTCCTCGGGGTCGGTACCGCCACCGTGCATCCAGCCGTCCAAGCGCGCCGCGCGACGCAATGCCGCGTCGGCGTGGCCGCCGACCAAAATCGGGATCGGCTGGGTGGGGGCCGGGGTCATCTTGGTCTTGGGAATGTCATAGAACTCGCCGTGGAACTCGAAGTACTCGCCCGTGGTGAGGCCTTGCACGATCTCAATGCATTCGTCCATCCGCTTGCCGCGCTTGGTGAATGGGATCCCCATCAGCTCGTAGTCCTCCGGCCACGGGCTGGTGCCGACGCCGAGTCCCAACCGGTTGCCGGTCAGCGCGGCAAGTGAACCCGCCTGCTTGGCCGTCAGCGCCGGATGCCGCACGGGCATCTTGAGCACGAAGAAATTGAAGCGCAGGTTCGTCGTCACTGCGCCCAACGTTGCCGTCAGTACAAAGGCCTCGACGATCTCCTTGCCGTCCAGGAACTCGCGGCTGCCATCGGGGGTGTAGGGATACTTGGAGTCGGACTCGAAGGGGTAGGCGATGCTGTCAGCGATCGTCATGCTGTGGTAGCCGGCCTCGTCGGCCGCCTTGGCCAGCGGGATGTAAAAACTCGAATCGGTCAATGACTCCGCAAAGCTGAACCGCACGTCAGCCACACCTTCCTCGCGCAGGGGTCCGTCCTCGACACTAGAACGTGTTCTAGTTTGACCCGCGTGGGGGTCCGCTGACAACCGCCCGGGCTGACTAAAGCTGGTTTTCGGGACCGATGACAGCCCATACCGTCTTGCCGGACGAGGTAGGCGTGCTGCCCCAGGCTCGGGACAACGCGTCCACGATCGCCAGCCCGGACACGTCGATGCCCTGGTTCGGCGACGGCAGTCGCACGGCGGGCGTGTCGCTCGCGTCCGACACCGCGATGGCCGCGGTGGCGCCCTGCGCTTCGATTCGGACCGCCGGGACGCTTGCCGTGTGTTCCAGTACGTTCTCCACGAACACGTTGACCACCACCAAAGCCACCGGGATGAGCTTGGATTGCGACCAGGTGGTGAGCCATTCGCGAACCAGGCGCCGTGACTCGCGCAGGCTGGTCAGGTCGGCGGGCAGCTCAACATCGGTGCGCCGCACCGGGCGACGGCTGTTTTGGCCGAGTGCTTTGAACGCGGCCTTCTCGCTCGAGTAGATGGGCATGAAGTGGGTGACATCGCTACGGGAGATCGCGTCGCGGGCCGCCCTGTCGTTGCAGACCAACACGATCGGAATGTGGGGGGTGCTGCCGAGTTGCCAATACGCGCCCATGAAGGCCGACCATGCCGATTCGGTGTGGACCTTGAGCCCGGAGACGTCGACGATGACGGCGGCGGCGTCATCCAGCGTGGCCTTGAGGATGCGTTCGCGGAGCGGAGTCTCTTGGGCGGCATCAAGCTCACCGTCGACGGTCAGAACGGCAACCGAGTCATCCGTCCGCATTGCAACGGCCACCGGGGTCATCCCAGCCCGGTCCTGACGTCCGGTTCCATTTGCCGCTCCTCGCATTCTGCCGGGCCGATTGCTTGAGTATCCGCTCTCAGCGGCAATTGTCTAATCGAAGGGTCGGCCGCCGGAAACCGCAGGCTGCGATTGGGATCCGGCAACTCCGTACCGCAAGCCCGCAACGACATCATCATGCGGCCCTCCACCGCGGGAAGTCGACCCCCGCCTCACGCGCCATGGAGCCCAATGCCCGGCACGCACTTTCTTCGGGGATTACCACACCGCGAGTGCCGCCAAACTTTTGAGTACGTCCGGCAGCCGGGGGGTTAACCAGCGGAAATGCTCCCGTCTGTCGGAGGGCGCGTCGGCCGGCGGGTGGGTGCGCCGATCGGCTCAGTGGTTGCTCAGTGCGTAGGGGGGATTGCCCACTCCGGCGACCGAGTGCGTCCCCCACGGTGTTTGTTCGACGATGCGAGCCCGCGCGCTGCATTCTCCGACCGTCAGCGTGCCGATCCGCGTTTGCTTGAGGATCTCACCGGACAGCGGTTCGGACGCGGAACCAAACACCGTTCCCTGCCAGTGGTAGTGGCCGTCGATCGGGTCCAGATGACCGGTCAGCCGGACCCGCACCGAGTGGCGGGTGCCGGCGATTTCCAGCATGGCTGCGCCGTCGTAGGTGTCTTCACCGGCGGGCACGCTGGCCGAGAGATCGAAGGCCGATGCCACGGGGGGCGCCTCGGCGGCACGCAGCTGAGCCCGCTCATTGAACACCTGCTGGCTGCTGGCGCGCACCTCGATGCGGCCACTGGCGGTGCGCCGCATGGCTTTCAGGCACTCGGCGATGTAGCGCGCCTGCGCGTCCGGATCCGGTCCGGTGATGAAGAAGTAGTTGGGAAACCCGCGAACGGCCACTCCGTAGAACGGCTCCATGCCGTCGTGCCAGGCGCGACGGATCGGCAGCCCGGCCGCGCCGACCAACGTCTCATCGGCGACATCCTGCGGAATGAAGAACCCAGTCCCGTAGATGACGGCGTCGACCCGGTGGTCGACACCATCGCTGGTGCGCACCCCCGCCGCCGTCAGCGCCTCGATGGCCGACGCGGCGATCGCGACCAAGGGCCGGCCGGCCGGCCGAATGTGGCGGCGCAGCCAGCGCTTGACCCGCGTGGACCACGCAGGCACCTCGCTGACGACGCGACGCGGTGCGTGGGGGAACACGGTGACCGATGCCGCTGCGTGGGCCAGCCGGTCGATGTGGTGGCCGGCGGTGGCGTCGGTCCCGATGACCGCGATGTGCTTGCCGGACGGTTCGAACCCGGGATCCCACGCCGCGGCGTGAAACGACTCGCCGCCGAACCCGTCGCTCCCTGCGATGTCGGGCCGCCACGGCAGCTGGACCGGACGGTACGCGGCGACGACGATGTCGGCCCGGAAGACCTCACCGCCGGCCGTCGTCAACAACCAGGTGTCGGTGACGTCGTCGAAGCGAGATCTCTCGACGTGGTCGTCGAGGACGACGAGATCGGCGAAACCGGCTGCCAGCAAGGCTGTTCGGGCACTCTCGCCGCAGGCGCCCGCGCCGACGATGGCGATGTGACGGCGAGGTTCGGCGCCGCCACCCGGCTGCGTCACAGAAATCTGCTGCGCTTCCAACCGCGGCGTGCGATCGAGCCCATCAGGCCGACCTCGGTCAAAAACGCCGCCAGTGGAGCGAACCCTGCGACCTGCACATCGCGTCGATGCGGACTGGTGCGCGCGACCTTTCGAGCCCGCTTGGGGTCGAGACCCGCTCGCGCGTACGGGACGGGATTACTGAACAGGTAGTTGAAGAAGTAGCCACCCAGGCCGTTGATGTTGGCCATGAACCAGCGGTTGAAGCGGGGCATCTCGACGACGCGCTTGCGGGCGCCATCGCGCGCGAACTGAATGTGGCGCGCCTCTTCGGTGACGTGAATACGCATGAGCCGCTGGATGATTGGCTGCAATTCCGGGTCGTCCATCATCTGCCGTTGCAGCGAGTCGAAGATCTCCTCACCGATCAGGGCCGCCACCCAGAGCATCGAGCCGCGCTGAAAAGCTAGAGGCAGGAAATTGATGATCATCCTGTGAAACAGCCGCGGGCGTACCGGCTTGGCGCCGATGCGTTCGATGGCCTTGCCGAACATCACCATGTGCCGCGTCTCGTCGCCCAGTTCGGTCAGCTTGTAATGCGTCGACTTGCTCGTCGGGTCCTCGTGCAGGATCGTCCGCAGCAGCGATTGGTTGAGCATGTTCTCGAACCAGATCCCGGCCGACAAGGTGTTGACCAGTTCCTGACGGGATAACTCGATTTGTTGTTCGCGGGTCATCTCGTCCCACATCGGCGTGCCGTAGAGCGACACCAGCGGCGGCGGCAGATAGAACTTGTCCGGGTCCAGCGGGGCGTCCCAATCGATGTCGACGACGGGCTCATAAGATTTCTTGACCGAGCCCTTCAGTAGGCGGTCGGAGAATTCTTCACGACTAGGCCCTGCCGGCTTCACCGCTGAGGTCATGCGCCGCTCCCTCCGTTGGGTGCTACAGACGGTACCCATGGTACTGGGTACTTGCGGTCCCGGCTAGATGCCGGAGGTTGCGATTCGGCAATCTGACGGGCAACGAGCATCGGGAGGCGACGTAGTGGGCCGGCACATCCACGTCATCGGCATCGGTGCCGGCGATCCCGCCTACGTGACCGTTCAGGCGATCGAGGCGCTCAACGACACCCAGGTGTTCTTCGCGATGGACAAGGGCGAGCAGAAGAGCGACTTGGTGGCGCTGCGACGCGAGGTCTGCGCCCGCTTCATCCGCGAGCCGGGTTACCGCTTCGTCGCGCTACCCGACCCGAAGCGGACGGCGGATGCCGACTACCACGACGCGGTTGCGGATTGGCACGCCGCCCGTGCCGCCATCTGGGCCGACGCCATCTCCGCCGAGCTGGGCCCGCATGGCGTCGGAGGATTTTTGGCGTGGGGCGATCCGTCGCTCTACGACAGCACCTTGCGAATCCTCGGCGCGGTGGCCACGCGGGTCGACTTCACGTTCGACGTCATCCCGGGCATCACCGCGGTGCAGGCACTGACCGCGCGACACCGCATCCCGCTCAACGAGGTGGGCGAACCCGTCCTGATCACCACGGGAAGGCAACTGCGCAACCGCGGGCCGGCCCCCGGATCCGCCGTCGTAATGCTCGACGCCGACTGCTCGTTCCAGCTCTGTCCGCCCGACACGCGAATCTGGTGGGGCGCCTACCTCGGCACCGACGACGAACTGCTCGTCGCTGGCACGGTGGGCGAGGTGGGGTCCCGCATCGTTTCGCTGCGAGCCGAAGCCCGCGCCCGGCACGGCTGGATCATGGACACCTATTTGCTTAGACCGGCACACTGAAACCGTGCCCGAACTACCCGAGATAGAAGCGCTGGTCGACCACCTGCGGCGCCATGCCGTCGGCCTGACGATCGGCCGGGTCGACATCGCCGCTCTATCCGTGTTGAAGACTTTCGACCCGCCGATCAGCGCGTTGCACGGCCAGACCGTGGTGGGGGCCGAGCGGTGGGGCAAATACCTCGGGTTGCGTACGGACAACCTCTACCTGATCGCGCACCTGTCGCGGGCCGGCTGGCTGCGGTGGTCGGACAAGCTGGCCACGGCACCGCTGCGGCCCGGCAAGGGCCCGATCGCGCTGCGGGTACACCTGGGCACGCCCGGTGAGGCGCCCGGCTTCGACCTCACCGAGGCCGGCACCCAGAAGCGGCTGGCGGTGTGGCTGGTGGCCGACCCGCAACAGGTCCCACAGATCGCCGCCCTCGGGCCGGACGCACTGGACCTGGACTTGGATGCGCTGGGCGATCTGTTGGCCGGCAACACCGGCCGGATCAAGACGGTCATCACCGACCAGAAGTTGATCGCCGGGATCGGCAACGCCTACAGCGACGAGATCCTGCACGTCGCGCGCATATCGCCGTTCGCCACCGCCGGCAAGCTGTCCGACGCGCAACTCGCCGCACTGCACGATGCAATGGTCTCCGTGCTCACCGATGCGGTGAGCCGGTCCGTCGGGCAGGGGGCGGCCACGCTCAAGGGCGAGAAGCGCTCCGGATTGCGGGTACATGCCCGCACCGGGTTGCCCTGCCCGGTGTGCGGGGACACCGTACGCGAAGTGTCGTTCGCGGACAAGTCTTTTCAATACTGCCCAACATGCCAGACGGGTGGCAAGGTCCTGGCCGACCGACGCATGTCGCGTTTGCTGAAGTAGTCGCCCGACCGCGAGTTGACACCTGTCGATATGCTGCCCCGATGACTCGCCAGAAGATCCTCATCACCGGTGCCAGCTCCGGCCTGGGCGCCGGGATGGCGCGCGTGTTCGCCGCCAAGGGCCGCGACCTTGCGCTGTGCGCGCGGCGTACCGACCGGCTCGATGAGCTGAAAGCCGAGCTGTCGCAGACCTATCCGGGCATCAAGATCGCGGTCGCCGCGCTGGACGTCAACGACCACGAGGCCGTCCCCAAGGTATTCGCCGAACTCAGCGACGAACTGGGCGGCATCGATCGCGTCGTCGTCAACGCCGGCATCGGCAAGGGCGCGAAACTGGGGGCCGGCAAGCTGTGGGCCAACAAGGCCACCATCGAGACCAACCTGGTGTCAGCTCTGGTGCAGATCGAGACCGCCCTGGAGATGTTCAACAAGGCCGGTTCGGGCCACCTGGTGCTGATCTCCTCGGTGCTCGGCAATAAGGGCGTGCCCGGAGTCAAGGCGGCCTATGCGGCGAGCAAGGCCGGGGTGAGCTCACTGGGCGAATCGCTGCGCGCCGAATACGCCAAGGGGCCCGTCAAGGTTTCGGTCATCGAGCCCGGCTACATCGAGTCGGAGATGACGGCCAAGTCAAACAGCACAATGTTGATGGTGGACAACGAGACTGGAGTCAACGCTCTCGTCGCCGCCATGGAACGGGAGCCGGGCCGGGCCGCGGTGCCGTGGTGGCCGTGGGCGCCGCTGGTGCAGCTGATGCGCGTGCTGCCGCCTCAGCTGACCAAGATGTTCGCCTGAGATTCAGCTGGTTCGCCCGCGTTCGCTGCGGTAGCGACGCACCAGTGCGTCGGTGGAGCTGTCCGACTGCGGGGCCGGCGAGCCGTCCGCGGTGATCACCGGAAGCAGGGCCTTGGCCTGGGTTTTGCCCAGCTCCACGCCCCATTGATCGAACGAGTCGATTCCCCAGATCACGCCCTCGGTGAAGACCTGATGTTCGTACAGCGCGATCAGCTGGCCCAAGACCGATGGGGTGAGCCGGTCGGCCAGGATCGAGGTCGACGGCCGGTTACCGGGCATCACCTTGTGCGGCACGACGTCCGCGGGCGTGCCGTCGGCGGCGATCTCTTCGGCGGTCTTGCCGAAGGCCAGCACCTGGGTCTGCGCGAAGAAGTTGCTCATCAACAAGTCATGCATGCTGCCGCTGCCCTCGGCGGTGGGCAGATCGTCGAGGGGTTGGCTGAACCCGATGAAGTCGGCGGGCACCAGCCGGGTGCCCTGATGCAGCAACTGGTAGAACGCGTGCTGCCCGTTGGTTCCCGGTTCGCCCCAGAAGATTTCACCGGTGTCCGTGGTGACGGGGCTGCCGTCCGCGCGGACCGACTTGCCGTTGGATTCCATGGTCAGCTGTTGCAGATAGGCCGCGAAACGTGCCAGGTCATTGGAATAAGGCAGCACGGCGCGCGATTGCGCACCCATGAAGTTGGAATACCACAGGCCGATAAGACCAAGCAGCACAGGCGCGTTGGACTCCAGTGGCGCGGTCTTGAAGTGCCGGTCGACGATGTGGAACCCGGACAGGAAGTCCGCGAAGGCTTGGCGGCCGATGACCGCCATCACCGACAGGCCGATCGCCGAGTCCACCGAGTAGCGGCCGCCGACCCAGTCCCAGAACCCGAACATGTTGTCGGTGTTGATGCCGAAATCGTCGACGAGGCGTTTGTTGGTGGAGACGGCGACGAAGTGCTGGGACACCGCGGCGTCGCCGAGCGCTTCGGTGATCCAGCGGCGCGCGGCCGTGGCGTTGGTCAGGGTCTCCAGGGTCGAGAACGTCTTCGACGCGACGATGAAAAGCGTTGTGGCTGGGTCTAAATCGGCCAGGGTGGCGATCAGGTCAGCGGGGTCCACGTTGGAGACGAAACGCGCCGAGATCCCCGCGTCGGCGTAGTGACGCAGTGCCTGGTAGACCATCACCGGGCCGAGGTCCGATCCGCCTATGCCGATGTTGACCACCGTGCTGATCCGTTTTCCGCTGGCCCCGGTCCATTCACCGCTGCGCAACCGGTCGGTGAACTCGCCCATGGCGTCGAGCACCGAGTGCACTTCTTGGACGACGTTTTCGCCGTCGACAACCAGCTCGGCGTCCCGGGGCAACCGCAGCGCGGTGTGCAGGACCGCGCGATCCTCCGAGGTATTGATGTGGACCCCGGCGAACATCTGGTCGCGGCGCTCTTCGAGGTCGGCCGTGCGCGCGAGATCGACCAAGAGCCGCAGCGTTTCTCGTGTGATGCGGTGCTTGCTGTAATCGATGTAAAGGTCGCCGACGGAAAGGGTCAGCTCGCGGCCGCGATCGGGATCGTCTTCGAAGAACTGGCGAAGGTGGGTGTCGCCGATCTGGTCATGATGCCTGCGCAGGGCGTCCCATGCCGGGGTGGCGGTGATGTCGGGGAGGATGTGCACGGAGGTCATCCTTCGACACTATGGGCTGCGGCGTGACGGAGCCAGGTGTTGGGGCGAGCTCTGCGCGAGACCGATGGACCGTCGCGGTCAGTGGCCGAGCCGGCCCCTGCCCAGCCGCAGCAGCAGTATCGCCAGGTCTTTGCCTTCGGGGCCGAGCTCGCTGTAGCGCTCGATGACTTTCATTTCGCGGCTATGGACGAGCCGGGTGCCACCGGAAGCCATTCGGGCCTTGCCGATCGCCTGAGATACCTGGGTGCGCCGCTGCACCGCGGCGAGAATCGCAGCGTCGAGCCGGTCGATCTCCTGGCGCAGCTCGTCTATGTCGGTGAGCTCTTGGGTCTCCGTCATCTCGATGTTCATCTCTGCTGACTCCGCGTCTTCGTCGTGATCTGGGGATTCTGGTCTCATGCGGTATCGGGCCTCACAAAAGGCGAGCCCCGAGTGCCGAAAGCGGACTTCGGGGCTCTACGTAAGCAGTTAGCCCACGAGCACCGCGAACCGGCACCGGTATGGCAATCAACGGCGCCACTCCTGAGTCGAGGAATGCTGCCGACACTGCACGATGAACACGAATCGAGTTTGCCACTAAAAACCACAGGACGTACAAAGAAACCGATTTAAGCAGCGCTTTTTCGACTTGGGTGCAATTGCGTCGCCGGACAAACCGGGACGGTAAATTGCATTCCGACACGCCTAATTCGGGGGAGTCTGCGTGGCGCCGTCCCGGCGGCTCCGGCCACTAATCTGGTCTGATGCCAGGGCGCGATGCGTCAGTGGGCGGCGGTAAGTTTGGACTGACATGAGTGTGCACGCAACAGATGCCAAGCCGGCCTTCGAGGCAGATCAACTGCTCGAGGGCCTCAATCCGCAACAGCGCCAAGCGGTGGTGCATGAGGGTTCCCCACTGCTGATCGTCGCGGGTGCTGGTTCGGGAAAGACCGCGGTGCTGACCCGCCGCATCGCCTACCTGATCGCGGAACGCGGTGTCGGGGTCGGTCAGGTGCTGGCCATCACCTTCACCAACAAGGCGGCCGCCGAGATGCGCGAGCGGGTGGTGCGGCTGGTGGGCAACCGGGCTCGCGCCATGTGGGTGTCCACCTTCCACTCGACCTGCGTGCGCATCCTGCGCAACCAGGCGTCGCTGATCGAGGGTCTCAACTCCAACTTCTCCATCTATGACGCCGACGACTCACGGCGGCTGCTGCAGATGATCGGGCGCGACATGGGGCTCGACATCAAGCGCTACTCACCCCGGCTGCTGGCCAACGCAATCTCCAACCTGAAGAACGAGCTCATCGACCCCGCCGCGGCGGTGGGCAACCTGACCGACGATTCCGACGAGTTGTCCCGCACGGTGGCCAGCGTGTACGGCGAATACCAGCGGCGGCTGCGGGCGGCCAACGCGCTGGACTTCGACGACCTGATCGGGGAAACCGTCGCGGTGCTGCGGGCCTTCCCGCAGATCGCCCAGCACTACCGGCGGCGGTTCCGGCATGTCCTGGTCGATGAGTACCAGGACACCAACCACGCGCAGTACGTGCTGGTGCGCGAACTGGCCGGCCGCGGCGGCAGTGACGAGGTATCCGACGAGGTGCCGCCCGCGGAGCTGTGCGTGGTCGGCGACGCCGACCAGTCGATCTATGCGTTCCGCGGCGCCACCATCCGCAACATCGAGGACTTCGAACGCGATTACCCGGACGCGACAACCATTCTGCTGGAACAGAATTACCGCTCGACGCAGAACATCTTGTCCGCGGCCAACTCCGTGATCGCCCGCAACGCCGGACGCCGCGACAAGCGGCTGTGGACCGCCGAGGGCGCCGGTGAGCTGATCGTCGGCTACGTCGCCGACAACGAGCACGACGAAGCGCGATTCGTGGCCGAGGAGATTGACGCGCTCGCCGAGCGCGGCGATATCACCTACAACGACGTCGCCGTCTTCTACCGCACCAACAACTCGTCTCGGTCGTTCGAAGAGGTGTTCATCCGCGCCGGAATTCCCTACAAAGTCGTTGGGGGAGTGCGCTTTTACGAGCGCAAGGAGATTCGCGACATCGTCGCCTATCTGCGGGTGCTGGACAATCCAGGGGACACGGTCAGCATCCGGCGCATCCTCAACACGCCGCGCCGGGGCATCGGCGATCGTGCCGAGGCCTGCGTGGCCGTGTATGCGGAGAACACCGGGGCCAGTTTCGCCGACGCGCTCGTGGCCGCGGCCGAAGGCAAAGTGCCGATGCTGAACTCGCGTGCCGAGAAGTCGATCGCCGGTTTCGTCGAGCTGCTCGACGAGCTGCGTGGACGCCTGGACGACGATCTCGGAGATCTGGTCGAGTCGGTGCTTGAACGCACCGGGTACCGCCGGGAACTCGAATCCTCCAACGATCCGCAGGAACTCGCGCGTCTGGACAACCTCAACGAACTCGTCAGCGTGGCACACGAATTCAGTACCGATCGGGCCAACGCCGCGGCGCTGGGCGAGTCGTTGCAAACCCCCGAAGACGAAGATGTGCCGGATACCGGTGTGCTGGCCGAGTTTCTGGAGCGGGTTTCGCTGGTCTCCGACAGCGATGAGATCCCGGAGGACGGCGCGGGCATGGTCACCTTGATGACGCTGCACACCGCCAAGGGTCTGGAGTTTCCGGTTGTGTTCGTGACTGGCTGGGAGGACGGAATGTTCCCCCACATGAGGTCATTGGACGATCCGGTCGAACTCTCCGAGGAGCGGCGGCTAGCTTACGTCGGGATCACCCGGGCGCGGCAACGGCTCTACCTGAGCAGGGCCATCGTCCGGTCCTCCTGGGGACAGCCCATGCTCAACCCGGAATCGCGTTTCCTGCAAGAGATTCCGCAGGAACTCATCGACTGGCGGCGCACGGCGCCGACCTCGTCGTTCAGCGCGCCGGTGAGCGGCGCCGGCCGGTTCGGCACGCCGCGGGCGGCCCCGACCCGCTCCGGGATGAGCAAACGCCCGCTACTGGTGCTCGCCCCCGGCGATCGGGTGACGCACGACAAGTACGGGCTGGGCCGGGTCGAGGAGGTATCCGGCGTCGGCGAATCGGCGATGTCGCTGATCGACTTCGGCAGCTCGGGCCGGGTGAAGCTGATGCACAACCACGCCCCGATCAGCAAGCTCTAGCGCGACAACGACAGGAGTGCGTCGAGCGTGCACTCAGTGCGAAAAATCGGCGAAATATTCGCCGTGAGTGCACATTCGGCGCAGGTTAGGCGTTGAGCCAGCGTTTGGTGTGGGGAAGCAGCACCAGCACCACCGTGGCGATCGGCAAGATCGGCAGCAGGTGCACCACCCATGCGACCCGCGCGCCGGCGATGAACACCCCGATGTAGGTGAGAAAGGCGACCAGCGCACCGGCCATCAGAAGGTAGCGGCCGATCGATCGGCGCTGCAGCAGCACGATCACGCCGGACACCGTGGTGCCCGCGAACACCAGGGCGAGAAACGCGACCGCGATGCAGAACAGGCGATCGGTTCGCCACCAACCAGCGATCAGATCGGTGGCCACCACCGACGTGGCCCAACCGCTGATGATGCTCACCGCGCACGCGGCGACGGCTGTCCGATCGGAGGCCTCAGGCGCCGGCACTCCGGCATAACCGGTGCGACCCGCACGAGAACCGGCCCGGTAGGGCGCCGATTGCGGGGTGAAGTGAGTCGTCGGGGTGTCCGGCGTAATCGGGATTGGCCCGGTCGGCGCGCGCCGGATGATCCGTGTCCGTGAGTCGGAGGGAGGATCGTGCTCGGGCGTGGGCTCTGGCGGAGGCGGACCGGAAGGTTCTTCGTTCGGCTCGGTCACCTCAGCCAGCGTAGTTGCCGACCGTAAGACCACGCTTAGCGAGCCACGGCACGGGATCGATCCGTTCGGTGCCGCCCTGCAATACCTCGAAATGCAGGTGCGGGCCGGTGGAATTGCCCCGGTTGCCCATCGTGGCGATCTGGTCGCCGGCCATCACGCGCTCACCGACGCTGACGAGCGTGGTGTTGACGTGGCCGTAGAGCGTGACCGTCCCGTCGGAGTGGCGCAGCTTGACCAGCATCCCGTAACCGCTCGCCGGACCGGAGTCGATGACCACACCGTCGGACACCGCGTAGATCGGTGTTCCGATCGAGTTGGCCAGGTCGATGCCGGCGTGCAGCACGCCCCAGCGGTAGCCGAAGTTGGAGGTGAAGATGCCCTTGGTCGGCATCACGTAGAGCGGCTGCGACAAACGCGCCTCGCGTTCAGCGCGGTCGTTGGCGAAGGCGACACCCTTGGCGAGCTCCTGGTTGTGCAGCGCGGCGGGGGCCGCCGGCGCCGCGGCGATCACCTGGGGCCCGCGGACGGTGTTGCTGCCCGCCCCGCCGGTGAGCGCCGACGCGTTGGCGGTCAGCACGGCGTCGGTCTTGGGGGTGTCGGCGTGGCTGGTCGCCGTGTGGGCGGCCGCGGCGGCGGCTCCCGCCGCCATCGCCGAAATCAGCACCCGGCCCCGGGCCGCGCTGGTTGGTTCCTTGCGGTGCTGTCCTGTGCGGCGGATGCCAACGACGTCGGTGTGCGAGCGATCCGGACGTCGCTCGATGCGCGGCTCGACGATCACCCGCGGCAGCACTTCGGTCACGGGCGCGGCCAGCCAGACCGGGCGTATGTCGTCGGCCTCGTGCAGGTCATCGAGCTCGGGCGCCAGCAGCACCTGCGCTTCGTTGTCGAACGGTGAGTCGTTGCTGAAGTCCAGGTCGCCAAGATCGCCGGCGTCGTCGCTGAAGTCGAAGTCGTCGAAGTCAAAGCCGTCGAGGGGAAGTATTTCCGTGACTTCGGTGCGATGCGGAGCTTCGGCCCATCGGGCGCCTGCCGCGCGACCCACCCTCACGACGCCTTCAGTTACGGCAGAAGACCGGGCAAAACGGTGCTGGGACAACCTGAAATGTCCTCGTATCGTGACCATAACGTTATCTGGACCCTAGGAAGGTATCCGCTAACGCGCGGGGCTGGCAACCTCGTTGGAAAATCAGGGCGGAATTGTGATTTGGATCACGCGGACGGTGAACCCATGGCTCGTGAGCTGTGCCACATCGGCGGACGCGGCGGAAATGGCCGTTTGAGGGGTGGATACAGTTCGTCCGTGCGAGTTGCCGAATGCGGCACCGCCCACCAAGAGGCCTAGTTGTTGAGTCGAGCGAAGACAGAGAGTCCATGGACCTTTTCGAGTATCAAGCAAAAGAGTTGTTCGCCAAGCACAAGGTACCGACCACGCCGGGACGCGTGACCGACACCGCCGAGGGCGCTCGCGAGATCGCGACCGAAATCGGCCGTCCGGTGATGGTCAAAGCGCAGGTGAAGGTCGGCGGGCGGGGTAAGGCGGGTGGCGTCAAGTACGCAGCGACGCCCGAAGACGCCTACGAGCACGCCAAGAACATCCTCGGCCTCGACATCAAGGGACACGTCGTCAAGAAGCTGCTGGTCGCCGAGGCCAGCGACATCGCCGAGGAGTACTACATCTCCTTCCTGCTCGACCGCGCCAATCGCACCTACCTGGCCATGTGCTCGGTCGAGGGCGGCATGGAGATCGAGGAGGTCGCGGCGACCAAGCCCGAACGGCTGGCCAAGGTTGCGGTGGACGCCGTCAAGGGTGTCGACCTGGCTACCGCCCGCTCCATTGCCGAGCAGGGCCACCTGCCCGCCGAGGTGCACGCCTCCGCCGCGATCACCATCAACAAGCTGTGGGAGGTCTTCGTCGCCGAGGACGCCACCCTGGTTGAGGTCAACCCGCTGGTGCGCGACCCGCAAGACCAGATTCTGGCGCTGGACGGCAAGGTCACCTTGGACGCCAACGCCGACTTCCGTCAGCCGGGCCACGCCGAGTTCGAGGACCGTGACGCGACCGACCCGCTGGAGCTCAAGGCCAAGGAGCACGACCTCAACTACGTCAAGCTGGACGGCTCGGTCGGCATCATCGGTAACGGCGCGGGCCTGGTGATGTCGACGCTCGATGTCGTCGCCTACGCGGGCGAGAAGCACGGCGGAGTCAAGCCCGCCAACTTCCTCGACATCGGTGGTGGCGCGTCGGCCGAGGTGATGGCCGCGGGCCTGGACGTCATCTTGAACGACAAGCAGGTCAAGAGCGTGTTCGTGAACGTCTTCGGCGGTATCACCTCGTGCGACGCCGTCGCCAACGGGATCGTGACCGCGCTGAACATGCTCGGCGACGAGGCCAACAAGCCGCTCGTGGTCCGGCTCGACGGCAACAACGTCGACGAGGGCCGCCGCATCCTTGCCCAAGCCAACCACCCGCTGGTGATCCAGGCCGAGACCATGGACGCCGGTGCCGACAAAGCCGCCGAGCTGGCGAACAAGTAAGGGAGCCAAGCCATGTCGATCTTTTTGAATAAAGACTCCAAAGTCATCGTCCAGGGCATCACCGGCGGTGAGGGCACCAAGCACACCGCCCTGATGATGAAAGCCGGCACCCAGGTGGTGGGCGGCGTGAACGCGCGCAAGGCCGGCACCACCGTGTCGCACGTCGACCCGAAAGGCAAGGACGTCGAGCTCCCGGTGTTCGGCACCGTCGCAGAAGCGATGAAGGAGACGGGCGCGAACGTATCGGTCGTCTTCGTCCCGCCGAAATTCGCCAAGGACGCGATCATCGAGGCCATCGACGCCGAGATCCCGCTGCTGGTAGTCATCACCGAGGGAATTCCGGTGCAGGACAGCGCGTTTGCGTGGGCCTACAACGTCGACAAGGGGCAGAAGACGCGCATCATCGGGCCGAACTGCCCCGGCATCATCACCCCGGGTGAGGCCCTGGCCGGCATCACCCCGGCGAACATCAGCGGACCCGGCCCGGTCGGGCTGGTGTCCAAATCCGGCACCCTGACTTACCAGATGATGTACGAGCTGCGCGACTTCGGCTTCTCCACCTCGATCGGCATCGGCGGTGACCCCGTGATCGGCACCACCCACATCGACGCCATCGAGGCCTTCGAGAAGGACCCCGACACCAAGGTCATCGTGATGATCGGCGAGATCGGCGGCGACGCCGAGGAGCGTGCGGCCGACTACATCAAGGCCAACGTCTCCAAGCCGGTCGTCGGCTACGTCGCGGGGTTCACCGCGCCGGAAGGCAAGACGATGGGCCACGCGGGCGCCATCGTGTCCGGCTCGTCGGGCACCGCGGCCGCCAAGAAGGAGGCCCTGGAGGCGGCCGGCGTCAAGGTCGGCAAGACGCCGTCGGAGACGGCGGAGCTGGCCCGGAAGATCCTGCAGAGCCTGTAGTTCTTTTCCGAGACCGTTCCCTACCTCCGGGCGCAGCCCGATCGCGATGTCACCCGCGAGTTGGCCGCGGTTTCGTTTTGACCCTAGCCATCGGTTAGCCTGTCGAACTAACAGTTGCCAGGAGGTTCGTAATGGCGGTCGATCCGCGAACTCCGGTGCTCGTCGGGGTCGGCCAGTTCACCGAGCGCATCGACGACCCCGATTATCGGGGCATGTCGGCGGTCGACCTCGCGACGGAGGCGGGGCGGGCGGCTCTCGCCGACACCGGTGCCAAAGGCGTTGCGAAGGCAGTCGACACGGTCTTCGGGCTGCGGCAGTTCGAGATCTCTGGGCCGATGCCGGCGAGGCTCGGCAAGTCGAACAACTACCCGCGTTCGGTGATGAACCGGCTCGGCGGCGATCCCGCCCGCGTGGTACTCGAACCGGTCGGCGGGCAGGGGCCCCAGAAACTTGTCACCGAGGCGGGCAACG
>NZ_LZMB01000492.1 GCF_001673555.1 Mycobacterium sp. 1165178.9
GCCGATACAGACCCCGATCACCCCATAATGGGCGGCTCTTTCACGCAATTCGGTCGCCAGCGTCAACAAATAGCGAGTTCCCGTAGCCCCGAATGGATGTCCGATCGCGACTGCGCCGCCATTGGGTGTCAGCTTGTCATCGGGCACCACGAAACCGTCCAGCTGGTTTGGCAATTCCCGCAGGACGCCCAGCGCCTGGGCGCTGAACGCCTCGTGCACCTCCCACACGTCGATCTGCTTGGGGCTGAGTCCTGCCCGCCGGATCGCGGCCGGGATCGCCCATGCGGGGGCCACGCCCATAATGAGCGGGTCGATGCCATAGACCGCACTCGATACCACTCGGGCTAACGGCTGGATGCCGAGCTCACTGGCTCGCTCCCCAGAAGCGATGACCACGGCACTGGCACCATCACTTAAAGGCGAGGAGTTCGCCGCCGTCATTTGAGTCGTTCCGGGCTGGGCCGGTAAAGCCGCCAGCGCCTCGGCGGTGGTGTCATCACGGATGAACTCATCATGTTCTGCCAGTCGGGCAGGTGTCTTTTTTGTCGCCGGAAGCGGCACGGGCATAATCTCTTTGGCTAGCCGTCCTCGATCACGCGCAGCCTTAGCATGTTGCTGGGACCGCAGCGCGAAGGCATCGATCTCCTCGCGGTCCAGTGAGTAGCGGTCGGCGACATTTTGCGCGGTCTCGATCATGCTGATGTAAGCGTTGCGGGCCAACAAAACCGGGTTGGGCG
>NZ_LZMB01000493.1 GCF_001673555.1 Mycobacterium sp. 1165178.9
AGCGGTTTGGCGTCGGGCCGACGCAGATACAGGGCCACCAGCGGTTCCGGGCCGACGGACCAATCGGCCACCGCCGCAACCAATCCGGCGGGTGTCGGGCAGCCCGGCTCACACACCGGCAAACCGAACAGGCCGGCGTGTTCGGGTGCGCCGGCGACGGCCGCAGCGGTACCCGCATCGACGTCGGCGGCGGCGTTGACCGCGGGTCCGTGGGTCCGTACGCCGTCGCGATACCGTGCCCAGTAAACCTCGCGCCGGCGGGCGTCGGTGACCACCAGCGTGTCCCCGGCGGTTCGCACGCCGATGGCGTCCAGGCTGCACACGCCGTGCACCGGGATGTTAAGCGCGTGCCCGTAGGCGGCGGCGGTGGCCATTCCGGCCCGCAGACCGGTGAAAGGTCCCGGGCCACAGCCCACCACGACGGCATCCAGGTCGGCCATCGTCAGTCCCGCAGCACCCAGCGCCGCAACGACATTCGGGGTGAGCCTTTCGGCGTGGGCCCGGGCGTCGACGGTGACCCGCTCGGCGAGCACGCACAGGTCTTCACGGCGCACGATCCCGGCCGTCACGGCCGGCGTGGAGGTGTCCAGGGCGAGCACGATGCTCATGATTCACACTCTTGGTCGGTGTGGTCGGCCCACCGCCAGGTCGCGATCCGCACATCGGATCCGGTGATGCGCTCGAGCCGGATGTCCAGATGACGCTCGGCCAGCCGCTCGACCAGCCCCTCGCCCCATTCCACGACGACGACGGCGTCGTCGAGATCGCTGTCGAGGTCCAGGGAATCGAGTTCGCCGAGCAGGTCGGCGCCCTCATGGTCGGTGTGGTCGAGCAACCGGTACATGTCGACGTGAATCATGGTCGGAGCGCCGAGGTGCCGCGGCGGATGCACCCGCGCCAGCACGTAGGACGGTGAGGTCACAGGTCCGTCGACATCCATTGCCGCGGCAATTCCCTTGGCCAGCACGGTTTTTCCCGCGCCCAGCGGGCCGGACAGCACCACCACGTCACCCGCCCGTAGATGTTGCCCCAACCGCGAGCCCAGCGCCATGGTGTCCTCGACGCGCTCGCATGTCGCGGTGCCCTCCCCCCGCGGCGACCGCAGGCGCGGCGAAGCCGGGCGCGGCGTGTCACCGCCATCAAACTCAGCCACGGCGCCGCAACCTTTCTCGCATCCGTCGCATCCGCAGCGCCGCCCTGCCCGGGGTGGCCCGCCCGACCAATCGGACCAGCCCGCCGTTGATAGCGTCGGGCTTGTCCAGCAGCGCCAGATGGCTGGCCCCGGCGACGATGACCAGCTCGGACTGCGGCAGGCTGGCGGCCATTTTTCGTGAATACTCGTCCGGGGTCAGCAGGTCGTGGTCCCCGCACGCGATAAGGGTCGGGATGCGTAGCAGCGTCCACAGCCCGGCGGTCTCGTCATGCTTTTCCAACGCATCCAGGAAGCCCACCATGGTGGGGATCGGGGTGCTGTTCATCATGCGCTGGGAGAACGCGTCCAGGCTCCGGCTGACCTGTAGGTCGCTGTAGGAGGCGGCCCGTAGCACCGGTCCGATCAACGACCGGGACACGTTGCGTCCGCGATGCATCAGCTTCGGCGCGGACCGCGCGGCAACCCGAACCGCTTCCAGCGCAGGGTTTTTGAGTATCTCACCCAGTGGCGACCTCGAAACACCGTCTGCCGCCGAAGAAATTATCGCGGCGCCCACGATTCGGCGCCCATACTGCTCGGGGAACTGGCGGGCATGCGACAAGACCGTCATGCCGCCCATCGAGTGGCCCACCAGCACGATCATTCCACGCGGTGCCACCACGTTCAGCACTGTTTGCAGGTCCCTGCCGAGTTGGGTCAGCGTGTAGGTCTCCGGATCGGCCTCGCCCGATCTGCCGTGCCCGCGCTGGTCGTAGAAGACCATCCGTACGTCGGGGCCCAACTGGTCGGGCAACCGCGTGCGCTGAAAATGAAAGGCGCCCATCTGCAAACAGAACCCGTGGACGAACACCAGCGTCAGAGGTGCATCGGCCGGACCGGTTTCGCGGACCGCCAGCGGTATCCCGTCGGGAGTGGTCACCACCAGGCTGGTGTCGTCCTCGAGCCTGTTGAAATCCTCATGGGCGTACGGGTCTTCGGTCGTGGCGCGCTGGGTCATCGACCGCCGGGCCGAGGCTCCGATGATGGTGGCGACGGCCGTCACCCCCGCGCCTCCCGCAAGCCAGGCCCTGCCCTTGCGGCGCCTGCGGGATTTCTCAGGACTCAACGGTTCGCGCCTCGCGGTAGGTCCTGGTGATTCGGCCGCGGGGGCTGGTCACCACCTCGTAGTGGATGGTGCCGAGCAGGTCGGCCCAGTCCTGCGCGGTGGGTTCGCCATTGGTGCCCGGACCGAACAGGATCGCCTGGTCGCCTTCGGCCACGTCGGTGCGTCCCGGCCCGAGGTCGACGACGAACTGGTCCATGCAGATCCGCCCGACGCCCGGTCGCCGCTTGCCGTTGATCAGCACCTCCAGCCGGCCGCCCAGTGACCGGAAGACGCCGTCGGCATAGCCAACCGGAATCAGCGCGAGGTTGGTGTCGCGCTGCGCGGTCCAGGTGTGGCCGTAGGACACGCTCTCACCGGCGCTGATCGGCTTCACCAGGGCCACGGTGCATTTCACCGTCATCGCAGGCACCAGACCCATGTCGCCACGCTCGGGCACGGGGCTCAACCCGTATATCGCGATGCCGGGGCGCACCATGTCGAAGGCCAGGTCGGGACGGGACATCGTGGCCGACGAATTCGACAGGTGCGCCACGTCGAACCGCACGCCCTGGTCGCGCGCCTGGGCCAGCAGGTCGCTGAATCGCTGGGCCTGAAGGTTATTCACGGGATTGGCGGGCTGGTCGGCGTACACCATGTGGGACATTAGCCCCCGCAGGACGATGGCCTCCTCGGCGACGGCCCGGCGCAACGCGCTCAGCATCGACGGGAATTGCCCCGGCGGTACCCCGTTGCGGTTCAGCCCGGTGTCGACCTTGACGGTCACCGTCGCGGCCCGGCCGGTGCGGCGCGTGGCGTCCAGCAGCTCGTCGAGCTGACGTTCGGAGGACACCGCGATCTGAATGTCGGCCAGCAGCGCGGGCCCGAAGTCCATGCCAGGCGGGTGCAGCCAGGCCAGCACGGGCGCGGTGATTCCGGCCGCACGCAGCGCCAAGCCCTCGGCGACGGTGGCGACACCCAGCTCGGTGGCCCCCGCGGCCAGCGCCGCGCGCGCCGTTTGGGGGGCTCCGTGGCCGTAGCCGTCGGCCTTGACCACGGCCATCACCTGCGCGCCGCCGGCCTGCTCGGCCAGCAGCCGCACGTTGTGCTCAATCGCGCCCAGGTCGACCAGGGCCTCGGCGAGGACCCCCGGCGTCAGGGATATTGGCGTAACGGCCAAAGAAGTCGCGCTCCCACTCGTGAAGTCTGTCAGTTCGCAGCAGCCATTGTCCCAGAACCGATCGGCCACATCGTTCGCCGACGGCGGGGGGCCGCGCGCGCCCGCGGCGGCGTCGTCGCAGCGGTCACAGGCGCCACATGCGCCCCGCCGGGACCACCGTGACGCGTCCCGTGTGACACATCCGGCGTGACGAGCCCCGTCGGAGATCTCAGTGAGCGAAGTGCTCGGCGCGGTAATGCCCGCCGGGCTTGAGCTTGTCCAGGGAGGCCAGCGCGGTGCGGGCGTCGTCGTGCAGGGCCCGAGCCAGGTCGGCGGACAGGCCCTCGCGGACCACGACGCGCAGTACCGAGACGTGCGTGGCGTTGTCGGGCATGGTGTAGGCGGGCACCTGCCAGCCGAAGCCGCGCAGCTCGTGGGAGACGTCGAACTCCGTGTAGCCGCAGTTCTTGGCGAGCCGAAAGCTGACCACCGGGATCGCCGTCCCGTCGGAGATCAGCTCGCAGTGTTCGCCGGTCCGCAGTTGCTCACCCAGCCAGCGCGCGGTCGACGACAGCGCCTGCATGACCTGCGTGTAGCCCTCGCGACCCAGCCGCAGGAAGTTGTAGTACTGGCCGACGACCTGGTTGCCGGGCCGGGAGAAGTTCAGCGTGAACGTCGGCATATCGCCGCCCAGGTAGTTGACGTGGAACACCAGATCTTCGGGCAGGTACTCCTTGCTGCGCCACACCACGAACCCGACGCCGGGGTAGGTCAACCCGTACTTGTGCCCGCTGACGTTGATCGAGACCACCCGGGGCAGCCGGAAGTCCCACTTCAGCTCGGGGTGCAGGAAGGGCACCACGAATCCCCCGCTGGCGGCGTCGACGTGAACCGGAACGTCCACCCCGCCACCGGCGGCCAGTTTGTCCAGCGCCGCGCAGATCTCGGCGATGGGCTCCAGCTCGCCGGTATAGGTGGTGCCAAGGATCGCCACCACCCCGATGGTGTCCTCATCGACGGCGTCGGCCACCTGCTCGGGCGTGATGACGTAGCGTCCCTCCTCCATGGGCAGGTAGCGCGGTTCGACGTCGAAGTAGCGACAGAACTTCTCCCAGACCACCTGGACGTTGGAGCCCATCACCAGGTTCGGGGTGCGTGTCTTCCAGTCCTTGCCGACCTTTGCGCGCCAGCGCCACTTCATCGCCAGCCCGCCGAGCATCACCGCCTCGCTGGACCCGATGGTGGAGACACCGACAGCGCTGGACGGGTCGTCGTCGCGCAGCCCGTCGGCGTGGAACAGGTCGGCCACCATGCACACGCAGCGCTGCTCGATGGCCGCGGTCGCCGGGTATTCGTCCTTATCGATCATGTTCTTGTCGAACGTCTCGGCCATCAGGCGCCCGGCCTGGGGATCCATCCAGGTGGTGACGAAGGTGGCCAGGTTCAGCCGCGAGCTGCCGTCGAGCATCAGCTCGTCGTGGATGAAGCGATAGGCGGCCTCCGGGTCCATCGACTCGTCGGGCATCCGCAGCGCCGGCACCGGCGCGGTGAACAGGCGACCGGTATAGGCAGGGGCGATGGAATGCGCGGGCATGGAAGGGTGTTGGGGCACAACGAATTCCTTTCTGAAGGTCTCTCCTACAAGGCCGCCAGAGCGGCTCGGATGTGGGGCACCATGCGCGATGCCGAGGTGGGCGCCTCGCCAGGGCCGGGGTCGGCCGCCGAGAGGGCTGCCGCGCGCGCGTGCACGAAGGCCGCGGCCGCCGCCGCCTCGGCCGACGGCAACCCCGCCGCCAGCAAGGCGCCGATCATGCCGGACAACACGTCACCGGAGCCGGCGGTGGACGCCCACGACTGTCCGGCCGGATTGAGGTAAACCGGGCCGCCCGGATCGGCGATGACCGTGACATTGCCCTTGAGGAGCACCGTGGCGCCGAACGCGTCGGCCAGCTTGCGGCACGCCCCCACCCGGTCGTCACCGGGCGGGTTACCCGCCAGCCGGGCGAATTCACCCGCGTGCGGGGTCAGCACCGTCGGCGCGGTGCGGTTAACCACCAGCTCGGGATGGGCAGCCAGGATCGTCAGCCCGTCGGCGTCCACGATCACCGGCAGGTCGGTTTCCAGCGCGAACCACAGCGCTGCGGCCCCGACGTCGTCGGTGCCCAATCCCGGCCCGACGACCCAGGATTGCACCCGCCCGGCCGACGCGGGGGTGGGCGACGCGATCACCTCGGGCCAGTGCGCGAGCACCTCGCGGTGCGCGCTGCCGGCGTAGCGGACCATGCCGGAGGTCGCGGCGACCGCGGCGCCCGTGCACAGCACGGCCGCGCCCGGGTACGTCGACGAGCCGGCCATCACGCCGGCGACGCCCTGGGTGTACTTGTCGTCGTGCGGCCCGGGCACCGGCCAGCGCGCGGCCACGTCGGCGGCCTCGAACCCAAGCACGTCCGTCTCGGGCAAGTCGAGTCCGATGTCGATCAGCCGCACCCGCCCGCAGTCGGCGAGTGCGTGCACGGGTTTGAGGCCGCCGAAGGTGACGGTCAGCGAGGCGTGCACCGCGGGACCGGTGATGGCCCCGGTCGCGGCGTCGATGCCGC
>NZ_LZMB01000494.1 GCF_001673555.1 Mycobacterium sp. 1165178.9
GCCAACGGCTGCACCGCTACACCGATACCCCCGTGGCGCAGTCGCCGTGGCGGCACCTCCCGATCGCCGTGTCGCTGGTGTTGCTGACCACCGCGATGGCGGGGCCGACCTCGGATGTCCGGATCCCGCTCAATCGCGCGGTCGTGATGCTGGTGATCGACGTCTCGGAGTCGATGGCCTCCACCGATGTGCCGCCCAACCGCCTCGACGCGGCCAAGGAGGCCGGCAAGCAGTTCGCCGACCAGCTGACCCCGGCGATCAACCTGGGACTGGTGGAGTTCGCGGCCAACGCCACGCTACTGGTGCCCCCGACGACAAACCGCGGCGCGGTGAAGGCGGGCATCGACAGCCTCAAGCCGATGCCCAAAACCGCGACGGGAGAAGGCCTTTTCACCGCCCTGCACGCGATCAGCGCCACCGCGGTCGCCGGCGGCGATACCCCGCCACCGGCCCGCATCGTCCTGCTCTCCGACGGCGGCGAGAACAAACCCTCCAATCCCAGCGATCCGCACGACGGCGTCTA
>NZ_LZMB01000495.1 GCF_001673555.1 Mycobacterium sp. 1165178.9
GGTGCTGCCGTGCGCATTGAGCTCGACACTGCGCAAGCCGCGGCCGAACGCCCGGCCTGACAGCGGTAGTGCGCCCGTTGGCGGCCATCCTCGACGATGCCCAAACGTAGCGATCCAGCCGGCAGCCGCGCGTCAACTGGTGGCGATTTTGCACACGCTATGTAAGCGGGCGCATTGCCGCGGGAAGTTGCCGGTCGTCCAGTCAATGACGAACGAGCGGCCAATGTTAACCAGCCGTCAGAGGCCAGTTGCCGGGCCAAGGACGTGGGGCGCAAGGTCAATCGTTATGCAGCCCGACGACCCCAGCATCACACCGGTCAGGACTGCGGCCGCTGCAACAGCTTTCAATATCTTCCTCATCGATCACACCTTTCTACTGGTGAGATGCCGGCGGGAATGTAAGTACCGTCGGTTAGCTGATGCTAGCGCGGTCGTTTGACGCGTGTGGAATATTGCGCAAACGCTGAACCATTTTGTCGAACTCAGGCGTCAATGCAGCACGCCGCCGCGGGTCAACTCATCGCGATTTGCGGCGAGAACACCAAGCACGCTTAGCGCGAGCTGGCTCGGCGTACCCTCGCTGAATTCAAGCTGACCGGAAAGGTCGACTAACCAAGACAGCACCCTGGGTGGAAGGTGCGGCGGGGGTCAGGGATTCGCCGGCTTCACCTTCGATTGGTGCTGTCGACGACCAAGCGGGCGATTTCGGCCAGTTTCGTGTTGGACCGCTGCGAAAGACGAACCAGTAGCCTGAACGCCTGCAAGCTGGTCAAGTCCATCCAGTGCATGAGAATGCCCTCGGCCTCACCGATGATGTCGCGGGTAGCCAATCCGACCTCGAACTGTGTTTCCGCGGCGGCTCCGATCATGGCCACCGCGGCGTGTTGGGCCAAAACTTCGCCCTGGATGATCGAGTCCTCGGTGAAGGCGCAGCTTTTGTCGCTGTAGATGTTGAGCGCGCCAAGGCTGCCGCCCTCGGCGAAAAGCCGGAATGACAACAGGCTGAGAATGCCCTGTTGCCGTGCTGCATGGACATATTTGGGCCAGCGCGGATCGGTGCGCATGTCGTCAACGAGCACGGTGTGGTGACCTCGTAAAGACGTCAAGCACGGTCCGTCATTGAGGTCGGACTGCATCCGGTCAAGCTCGGCCACAGTGGGGCTGGTAGGCACTTTCGGCACAACCGCCTCGCCATCCACGAGCGAGATGCCCGCCCAGCGCGCCCCAGGCACGATTCGCGCCGCGGAATGGACGATCGATTGCAGAGTGTCCGTGGACCCCTTCTCGAGCTGCAGTTCAGCGGCGAGGCCGGCGAAAGCTTTGGCCAGGTCTTCGTGACGCAAAGGCAGAGTCATTTGGGTACCCGATTCAACCGGGCGCAATGCGGTGGCGCGCCGGGGTTTGCGGGACTGTTAGACATGTATACAACCGGTCAGGTTACCGCGTTGATCCCGGCAGCGCATCCGCCACGTCGATCGACGGCGGCGGCCTACCTTTTCCGACCCGTGCGGCCATGAGCCGCCAGCAACGGCGGGTCCGATGGTCTGGGCGTCGCGCTTGCGGCCCTCACGATCGGCCAGTCCGCGGCGTCGAGAGCGCGGGCCATCCCGGCCCTATCAATGTCGGCGGACCAGGCGCTCGGGGCGACATCGATTCACTCGCGCGTCGCCTACTCCCCGTGGCTGACCGGCCCGTGACGGGTTGCGTTTTTACGCGGAAGCAAGATCGCCCATACACGATCGCACCGAGAATCGGTTCGCCGACTCGGTCACCGAATGGCAACTGCTGGATATCAATTCGTGCAACAACATAGGAGTTCGGCGTGACATAGCTCACGATCGACGGAGCAATTCGCGGCGTCTCAACCGCAGAGGTGGTACCTGATGTTCTGTCGGCTTGGTCGCGCGGCTGGTGCCGTCGCCGGGGCTGCCCTGCTGGTGCTGTCGGCGTTCACTGCGCCGAAAGTGTCCGCCGCCGTTGTGATGAGCCCAAATCTGTTGATGAATCCGGGTGCCGAGTTCGGCGATCCGTCCCTGTCGGCATACAGTTCGGTGTCCATCCCGGCGTGGACCGTGAGCGGCACACCGACCGTGATCAAGTACGGCACCGTGCGCCGCCTGCCGTGGCCGCTGGGGTCGCCGGGTCCGACTCTGCCTGCGGCCCTGGGATTTCCACGGGCACAGAACGGACCCCCCGACGGCGCCACGCAATTCTTCGGCGGTGGAAATGTGGCGACATCGACGCTCACCCAATTCGTCGACCTGTCCGGTGCGGCGCCCCAAATCGACACCGGCACAGTGCCATACATGCTGAGCGGATGGCTCGGAGGTTTCCTTGAAGATCCGTCCGAAGCGTCGGTCACTGTCACTTTCATTGCGGCCGACCACCAAACGCCGCTGGGCACCGGCAAGATCGGGCCGGTCACGGTGCTGGATCGCCGCTTGAAAACCACGCTCCTGCAACGTGAGACCACCGGGACGATTCCCCGGGGAGCCCGCGGCGCGAACGTGGTCGTTACCCTCAAGGACAGAAACCCGGTAATCGGCAACTACAACAACGCCTACGCCGACAACATCTCGTTCAGCGTCGGCGCCCCGTTGCCTCTCCCACCCCCGCCGACGCCACCGGCGTCGAAAGTCGGCCCCCTGGACCACGTATTCATGATCTATCTAGAGAACCATGGCGTGAAGGACATCGTCGGCAGCCGCAATGCGCCATACACCAACGGCCTGATCAACAACTACGGATACGGCAAAAACTACTACGCGCAAACCCATCCGAGCCTTCCGAACTACTACCCGATCCTCGGCGGCTCCGACTTCGGCTTCAATTACAACTGCGAGATGGACTGCTTCGACAAGCCCAACCTGGTCGACAACATCGAGGCAGTGCACGGGGGTTGGGCTTCCTACGAGCAATCCATGCCGCAGCCATGCTTCAAGCAGTCCGCCGGTCCCTACAGCCCCGGTGAACTGCCATTTCTCGCCTTCCACGACATCGTCGCCAACGATGCTCGCTGCCAGGCGCACGTGCTGCCGCTGGAGCGGATGGCTACGGATCTCGCTTCGCCCGCCACCACTCCGAACTACGTGTGGTGGGCCGCGGACGAAGACCACAACATGGAAGGCCCGGTCAACCTCGAGTTCATCATCAGCCTGCTGACGGATCACCAATACAACATCAAGGCCGGCGACCAATTCCTCGCGGCCACGTTGCCCACGATCCTGAACTCGCCCGCATTCAAAACGCAGCGCAGCGCCATCTTCATCACGTGGGACGAGGACTACAACAACCTTTCGCTTGGCATCGGCAACGAAGGCAACCACGTCCCCATGATCGTCATCCCCTCACCGAATTCCGGTATGCGCCAAGGCCACATCGTTGCCGCCAGCTACAACAACCACTACAGCTTGCTCCGCACGATCGAAGACTCACTGCAACTTCCCCGGCTCACGAACAATGACAAATTCGCCCAGCCGATGAACGAATACTGGCAGGCGGGCTAGCCCGGCGCCCCCTTGCCTAGTGCTGCTACTAGTCCTGCCGGCCGACCCCGCCGCGTCGGCCGGCGTTGACCGAATCACGACCGAATCGCATGCGAGTCTTCCCCGACCGGGACGACGCCCTACTGCGCTTTGAATTCATTGAAGTTTGGCGGACCAAGATGTAAGTAATCGTCTACGGTCTTTGGACCAAACGTCAATCAGCAAAATTGGTGCTGGCAATTCCTTCGCGGTTTGCCGGCGGTACTTTGCGCCCACCGGTCCGAAGATGCCGACATCGCGACGGTTATCAAAAAGTGACTATTCGCGGGTACAAATTTGGCGCGTCGTTAGCTGGAGTCTTCGACGCCCTCTCATACGCTCATGCATGTCGCCGCGTCGCAGGGGTGATCGCGTCGGCCCGCCGAGGATTGGAGAACGGAAGTGTCACATGTACAGCAAGCCATTTTTGTGGCGTTGGCGCTACTGGCCCCGATCTGTGCGGCGGGAAAGCCGATCGCGTGGTTTGCGCGGTGCCGTGGGATGAAGAAAAGCCGGTTGCGGCGCAAGCGGCAAGAAAACCGCCGGCCCGCCACATATGCCAGGTCCAGTGCTCGACCGGTTGCTCGCAGACCTCGCTTGGAATCCCAGGCGCGAAAAGGCGATTTGGTCGGATATCGGCCTATCCGCGAGTCGGTGCGGTACGCGGAACGGCGACCTCCGATGGCGAGCTGAAAAGCGGGATTCACCCGGCCGGGCGGTTTGCTCATTCCCGATTTTTCGTGAGGCAGCCGCCGAGCGTGCAGCTGAGCGGTTAGGCTTACACCCGTGGCGGCCAGGAAATGTGGTGCCCCACCAACACGCCCAGACGGCTCGTCGGAGCGCCCGGACTGCGTGGCCGCGGCGCGCGCCCAGTCACGCGACCGTAATCAGCACTACGCCGATAGTGCCGCACGCCAGTATCGAGTGCTCACGATCGCTGCCTGGCTGGCGGTCATAGTCAGCGCCAATTTCGTCGTGCTGCAGGTGGTCACCGGTGCCTGGATATGGCAGATGATCCTCCTCAACGTCGTCTCGGCCGCGATCTTCGCTGGCGTACCGTGGCTGCACCGCTTCGGTGATCTGGTCGCGCCGCTGACCTTTATCGGCGCGGCCTACGTCACCGTCTCCGCCAGCTGTTGGGATGCGGGCACCTCATCAGGCTCCCAATATTTCTTGATAGTGGGTGCCTGCCTGGTGGTGTTGCTGCTGGGCCTTGAACACATCGCCTTGGCCGCAAGCCTGGCGGCGATCGCCGCCGGCCTCGTCATCGGGTTGGAATTTCTCGTTCCGCGCGATACTGGTCTGATACCGGCCTGGGCACAGTCCATGATGTTCGTCGTCACCATCATCTCCGCCTGCGTGATGGTGTTCATCACGGTGTGGTACGCGCTGCGCGACACGCAGCGCGCCGAGACGGTGATGGAATCCGAGTTCCAGCGCTCGGAGGCCCTGCTGGCCAACATGCTGCCGGGCAGCATCGCCGAGCGTCTCAAGAGCGCCGACCGAAACGTCATCGCCGACAAGTACGACGAGGCCTCCGTCTTGTTCGCCGACATCGTCGGCTTTACCGAACGCGCCAGCAGCACAGCCCCGGCGGACCTGGTGCGGTTCCTGGACCGCCTGTACGGCGCCTTCGACGAGTTGGTCGACAAGCACGGCCTGGAGAAGATCAAGGTCAGCGGAGACTCCTACATGGTGGTCAGCGGCGTCCCGCGGGCGCGGCCGGATCACGCCTTCGCCTTAGCCGATTTCGCGATCGACATGGCCAATGTTGCTGCTGCACTGGATGATCCGCATGGCCAGGCGGTCCCGTTGCGGATTGGCATGGCCTGCGGTCCCGTCGTGGCCGGCGTCGTGGGTTCGCGCCGGTTCTTCTACGACGTGTGGGGCGACGCGGTCAACGTCGCCTCGCGGATGGAGGCCACCGATTCGGTGGGCCGAATCCAGGTGCCCGAGGGGATGTACGAGCGCCTCAAACACGACTTCGTCTTGCAAGAGCGCGGCCGCATCGAAATCAAGGGCAAGGGCGTTATGCGCACCTGGTATCTAATCGGCCGCAGGGCGGGCGAAGAACCCACCGACCTGCGTGCCGAGGATCCACGCACCGTTCACGTCTGACCAAAGTCCCTGTACCACGGCGCACGTTTGTGCCAGACTGCGGCCATGACTATCTCCCCTGGCTCTCCTGGAACCCACCCCGTTCCGAGCTTGCTGCCGCATCTGTGGAAATCCGCTCTGCTGTCGGGAATTCTGTCACTTGTCCTTGGTGTCCTGGTGTTGGCGTGGCCGGGGCGAACCATTCTTGTCGCGGCCATCATGTTCGGCGTCTATCTGCTGATTACCGGTGCAGCACAGGTTTTCTTCGCGTTCAGCCTCCATGTCTCGGCGGGAAGCCGAATCCTGCTGTTCATCAGTGGGGCGGCGGCACTCATACTCGCTGTCCTGGCGTTTCGGCACTTCGGAAAGGATCAGCTGACCGCAATCCTGTTCCTAGCCATCTGGATTGGCATCGGTTTCATCTTCCGCGGCGTCGGCACCACGGTTTCGGCCATAAGCGATCCGCACCTGCCGGGGCGAGGTTGGTCGATTTTCGTCGGCATCATCAGCCTGCTCGCCGGCATCGTCATTCTGGCCTCGCCGCTGGAGTCGCTCTTCACCCTGGCCATCGTGGTCGGCGCGTGGTTTGTGGTCATCGGCGTGTTCGAGATCGTTTCGTCGTTCGGTATCCGCAAGGCGTCCAAAACCCTGGCCGGCTGAGCGGGGCGCAGGTAGCGTTGGCACCGGCTCATCTACTACACTCTGTCGTAGCCGTTGAGCGGGCCTCCGCAGTCTGGGGAGCTGAAAGATGAATGTCGTCGATGTTTCGCGGTGGCAGTTCGGTATCACTACCGTCTACCACTTCATCTTCGTGCCGCTCACCATAGGTTTGGCACCGCTGATCGCCATCATGCAAACGGTGTGGGTGGCCACCGGTAATACCGCCTGGTATCGACTGACCAAGTTCTTCGGCAAGCTGTTCCTGATCAACTTCGCCATCGGCGTGGCGACCGGGATCGTCCAAGAATTTCAGTTCGGGATGAACTGGTCGGAGTACTCGAAGTTCGTCGGCGACATCTTCGGCGCGCCACTGGCGATGGAGGGCTTGTTCGCCTTCTTCTTCGAGTCCACGTTCATCGGGCTGTGGATCTTCGGCTGGAGCCGACTGCCGAAACTCATACACCTTGCCTGCATCTGGATTGTCGCGCTCGGCGTCAACGCGTCGGCCTTCTTCATCATCGCGGCGAACTCGTTCATGCAGCACCCGGTGGGCGCGCATTACAACCCGGTTACGCGTCGCGCCGAGCTGGACGACATCTTCGCACTGCTGTCCAATAACACTGCGCAAGCGGCTTTTTCACACACCGTGACCGGTGCACTGCTGGTTGCCGGCACCTTCGTCGCCGCGGTCAGCGCTTGGTGGATGGTGCGCTCACGCAAGACCGAGTCGGCGGTACCCGATGCGCAAACCGACGCCCGCACCATGTTTCGTCCGGCGGCCATCCTGGGCTGCGGGGTGGTGCTGCTCGCCACTCTCGGCCTGTTCTTCACCGGTGACCGGCAGGGCAAGCTGATGTTCGTGCAACAGCCGATGAAGATGGCGTCGGCCGAGGGGTTGTGTCACACGCAGACCGATCCCGACTTCTCCGTGCTGACGATCGGAACGCACAACAACTGCGGCAGCGTCGCCGAAGTCATCAAAGTGCATTACGTGTTGCCGTTCCTGGCCGAGGGCAAGTTCAGCGGCGTCACGCTGCGCGGGGTCGACGAGTTGCAACAGGAGTACCAGCAGCGCTTCGGACCCGACGACTATCGGCCGAACCTGTTCGTCACCTACTGGTCCTTCCGGGCGATGATCGGGTTCCTGGCGATCCCGGTGTTGTTCGCCTTGACCGTGCTGTGGGTTACCCGCGGTGGTCGAACACCCAAGAGCCGCTGGATGTCCTGGTTCGCCCTAGTCGCCATCCCCACGCCGTTCCTGGCTAACATTTCGGGGTGGGTATTCACCGAGATGGGCCGTCAGCCCTGGGTGGTGGCGCCCAATCCCACTGGGGACCAATTGATTCGGATGACGGTCCGCGAAGGGGTGTCGAATAACGTGCCCGGCATGGTCATGACATCGCTGCTGACCTTCACCCTGGTCTATGCGGTGCTCGCCGTTCTTTGGTTCTTCTTGCTCAAGCGCTACGTGGTCGAGGGGCCGCTGGAACACGATGCGGAACCCGCTCCCCCGCAAGTGCCCACCGATGACGAAGTGGCACCACTGTCTTTCGCGTACTGACCAGGGCCTAACCGACGCCGAAAGGAGTTGAGACGGTGGGACTGCAGGAGTTGTGGTTCGGCATCATCGCGGTGCTGTTCCTGGGATTCTTCATCCTCGAGGGCTTCGACTTCGGCGTGGGCATGTTGATGGAACCGTTCGCGCGCATCGGCATCGGTGAGCCCGAACCGCTGCGCCGCACGGCGCTCAACACCATCGGACCGGTGTGGGACGGCAACGAGGTTTGGCTGATCGTCGGCGGCGCGGCCATGTTCGCGGCCTTTCCCGGCTGGTATGCCACCGTGTTCTCCACGCTCTACCTGCCGCTGCTGGCGATCCTGTTCGGCATGATCGTGCGTGCGGTGGCGATCGAGTGGCGCGGCAAGATCGACGACACCAAATGGCGCGGCTGGGCCGATGTCGGCATCGCGGCCGGGTCGTGGCTGCCGGCCTTCTTGTGGGGCGTTGCGTTCGCCATCCTGGTGCGTGGACTGCCGGTCGAGGCCAACGGCCACATTCACCTCTCGATCACCGATGTGCTCAACGTCTACACGGTGCTGGGCGGCTTGGCCACCACCGGTTTGTTCTTGTTCTACGGAGCAACGTTCGTTGCGTTGAAGACCTCCGGCGCCATCCGCGACGACGCATACCGATTCGGCATCTGGTTGTCCCTTCCCGTCACCGGGCTGGTCGCGGCCTTTGGACTTTGGACGCAGCTGGCTCACGGCAAGGACTGGAGCTGGGGGGTACTGGCCGCGGCGGTGCTGGCGCAACTGGCTGCGGTGCTGCTGGTGTGGCGGCGCGCCTCCGATGGTTGGGCGTTCACCTGCGTCGCGCTGGTCGTGGCGGCGGTGGTGATCCTGCTCTTCGCGTCGCTGTATCCGAACCTGGTGCCCTCGAGGCTGAACCAGCAATGGAGCCTGACCGTCTACAGCTCCTCCTCCACCCACTACACCCTCAAAGTCATGACGTGGGTGACGGTGTTCATGGCTCCGCTGACGGTGATCTACCAAGCTTGGTCGTATTGGATATTCCGGCAACGGATCTCGGCTGACCGGATACCCGCGCCCATCGGCCTGGCAAGGCGCGCATCCTGAGCGGTACGGACCGTACCAGCCGGGCGCCCCTAGACCCGCGACTGTGGCGGGCGTCGGTGGCGGTGCGCCGTTACCTGGTCGCCGTCGTGGGCTGCGGCGTACTGATCTCCGGCTGTGCGATCGGCTCGGCGATCGTCTTGGCGGGCGTGGTCGCCCGCGCCGTCGGCGATCCCGCCGCCCGGAACTTGCACGTCTTCCTGGGCCCGCTGTCAATCCTGCTGGCGCTTTGGGTAATCCGCGCGGTGACGCATTGGCTCCAGGCCCGGCTGGGGCAACGCGGAGCGAGCGCGGTCATCGCCGAACTGTCCGGTCAGGTGCTTGCCGCGGTGACCTCCAGGCAACCGAGTGAACTCGCAGCGCAACGCGACTCGGCCGCCGTTGTGGTCACCCGCGGCCTGGACGGCTTGCGCCCCTATTTCACCGGCTACCTGCCGACATTGCTGCTCGCGGCTATCCTGACCCCGGCCACCGTCGCCGTGATCGCGGCATACGACCTGAAATCGGCGGTGGTCGTGGCGATCACGCTGCCACTGATACCGATCTTCATGGTGCTGATCGGACTCGCAACCGCTGACCGATCGGCCGCGGCGCTGGCCGCGATGACGACGCTGCAGGCCCGGGTGCTGGACCTGATCGCCGGCATCCCGACGCTGCGCGCGCTGGGGCGCACGTGGGGGCCCGAGCACCGCATCGCCGAACTGGCTGCCGCGCACCGCCGTTCGGCCATGGCGACGCTGCGGATCGCATTCCTGTCGGCTTTGGTGCTGGAGCTGTTGGCCACGCTCGGGGTGGCGTTGATCGCCGTCGGAATAGGTCTTCGGCTCGTGTTCGGTGAGCTGACCCTGACCACCGGCTTAACCGTCCTGCTACTCGCGCCGGACGTCTACTGGCCACTGCGCCGCATCGGCGTGGAATTTCACGCCGCGCAGGACGGCAGGACCGCCGCCGGTGCGGCGTTCGCCCTCATCGGCGAGCCGACCGTGTCGAAGGCCAGGACCCAGGCGGTCAGCGCGCGCGGCGCGCGGATTCGCCTCGATCGTCTGACCGTGGACGGCCGCGACGGCCCGGCGCCACGCGATCTGAACGCGATCATCGAACCCGGCTCGGTGACGGTGCTGACCGGACGTAACGGCGCCGGCAAGAGCACCGGGCGTTGCGGAAGCCAGGACAGCTGCGCCCACCATGCGGCCGGCTCGAGGTCGGCGACGGCGACGCCGTCCACGATGACCCGACCCGATGATGGCACGCTGATGCCGGCGATCGCCTGCAGGGTGGTGCTCTTGCCGGCGCCGTTACGTCCGGTCAGCACCGTCACCGAGCCGGGTTCGATGATCGCGTTCAGATCGCGTGGCGCCGGGCCGTCGCGGCCGTCCACGGTCAGACGATCGAGGCGA
>NZ_LZMB01000496.1 GCF_001673555.1 Mycobacterium sp. 1165178.9
ACGACGCCCGGCGGTATGTCCGTCTGTTCAGCGATCAGCCGACCGATGCGGGTCGCGTTGTAGGGCGTGTTCGGCGCCGGCTTCAACACCATCGTGTTGCCGGCACCCAGCGCTTGGCCGAGCTTGTGAATGGTGACCTCGAAGGGGAAGTTCCAGGGCACGATTGCGCCGACCACGCCCGCCGGTTCGCGGCAGACTTTGCGAGAGGTGTTCTGTCCGGTCACCGACACGAGCGCGTCACCGAGGTCTGTTTCCCAATAGTATTCGTCGATCAGCCTGATCGGGAACTTCAGGGCGTCTTCCAGCGGAGCGTCGAGCTGCGGACCGAAAGTGATCGCGCGCGGACTTCCCGCTTCGAGGATCAACTCCTCCCGCAGCTCTTCCTTCTCTTCCTGCAGGGCTTCGTGCAGCTGAAGCAGGCACCGTTTGCGCAGTTCTTTGTTTGTCGCCCAGTCGGTTTCGTCGAAGGCACGGCGTGCGGCGTCGATTGCGCGATGCATGTCTGCCTTCGACGCATCGGCAACCTCCCCTATTACTTCTTCCGTCGCAGGATTGATATTGCTGAAGGTGCCGGCCTCGCCGTCGACGAGCTTGCCGTCGATCATCATCTTTCGTTCGAAACGGATGTCAGGCATTTCTCTCGCTCTCATGTGTAGTTAGGTCGCCGAACCGCGAAAGCCGCAACATCAACTGTCCCCGCCGATCATCGTGGCGTGGTGGCGCACCGGCGGAGCAGGCCCTCATCGTTACTCCTCACCGAACCGACCGACCAGATGCGAATTAATCCCGTCTGAGTCAAGTTGCCGCGCAACGAGATAGCCCGCTCCCATCCACCCCCGACGAGTCCACTTCCCGAAAGACACCCTGGTACCAGGGGCACCGGACGCCGCGGGCATCATCTTCACCCGCTCCAGCGCCTCCTTAAGACCTCTTGGACTCAAGGGGTGAGCTAGGGTGATTGCGCGCACCAGAGTCGAGGCAACATCGTGATTCACGACCGGAACGCAATACTGCGGGCGCCGCCCATACACAGCCTCATATTTATCGAGGAATCGCTGGCCTACCGGGTTTTGTTCGTCGTATTGATCGACCCCGGTCCAGTTCATAAAGGCGTTCCACATCACCGGATTCATCCACGCGTTTTGAAAAGCGGTGCTGGTGAAGCGTGGTGGATCCCACTTGAGCGCCTCAAGCGCTGCGTTGATAAAGACAATCCCGAAACCGAATCCGCAGTGTACAAGTGCGCTGGGTTTGGCCTCGCACATCGCGTCCACGGCTTTGGTGACATCTTGGGCAGTCTGCGCCAACGATACTTCGGCGACGATACGTATTCCCCTGCGCCGACATTCGTCTTCAAAGTTTTTGCAGTAGTTGTGGCCGGACTCAGACTGCTCCACAAAGACTCCCACCTCCCGGTGCCCGCCCTTTTCGAGAAGGTCGGCCCAGAAGATGGGCTCATCGGTGAGGGAGCCCTGCGGAAACGCAAAAGTCCACTCCCCCAACCAGTCGTCGCTACCGGTGACACTTAACGCGGGAACCCGGAAACGCTCTTCGATAGCCTCCCGGGTTGGTACGCAGTTGTCGCTGATATGCGGGCCGAACACCGCAAGGCACCCCTCGTCGACTAACTCCCCGTAGGCATCGATCACAGCCTTCACTGAGCCTTTGGGCAGACCCTCGACCTCGCGGTAGATGATCTCGAGCGGGCGGTCGATGACACCCTGTTCTCGCGCCTCGTTGAACACCAAGTCGAACGGGTCGGTGAGGTCTTTTCGCATATCCTCCGGATATACATCCGGAAGGATGAAATCCATGATGTAGCCGATCTTTACGGGTTCAGCTGTACTTTCGTAGGACATTTCGCCTCCAGTAGCGTGACGACATAAGTGCGGGATCGGTGACTACAGAGCTTCGGGCGAGGTCATCACCTCGCTGACAATTTCGGGCCTCGGCGGCAACACTTGTTGAATCACGGTTCGACGACCAGACCCGACAGATCGTCGTTCGAACGCCAGTCCTCTAAAAGCTGCTCCCACGCGTAGTACCCCAGGCCGTATGTCTCACCGGTATAGGTCCGAGGCCGCAGCTCACCTTGTTCGTCCGCGACTTCCTGCCCGTCGTTGTTGAAATATCCCGGCGTGCATTCTCGGAAGAACGCGGAGGTGTCGACAGCAACTTCGCGGACGTGGTTGACGTACGCATTTTGCGCTTCCAGGCTGGGCTCCACCGCCTGAGCGCCGCAGCTGACTGCTTGGCTGATGATCCATGCGATATGACGGCTTTGGTAGTTGAAGGTCTCAGTGGTTGAGGCGTTGAATCCACCTTGAAAGAAGCCCACGAAGAATTGGTTGGGGAATCCGTGGGTCATCACGCCGTGAAGCGTCCGGAACTCATGTGCCCAATGGTCGTACAACGATTGACCACCCCGGCCCGATATTTTGTTTATCCCCCAACGTCGTTGGAGGTCGCTGGTCACTTCGAACCCGCTTGCGAATATCAGACAGTCAACCTCGTGTTCGGCGGATTCGTGAATGAAGCCGCGGGCCGTTATGCGCTCCACGCCTCGGGTGGGGGAAACGTCGAGGAGCCGCACGTTCGGCCTGTTAAACGTGGGATAGAACTCGTCGCTCGACGCGGGCCGCTTGCACATGTGCCGATACCAGGGTTTGAGGATTGCCGCGGTTTCCTTGTCCTTGACCACAGCGTCGACGCGTGCCCGCAAGCGCTCCATGACGCGGAAGTCCATGTCCTCGCGCTTTGCCAGAAACTCTTCAGGCGATTGCGGCCAGCCCGTTTCGTTGAATTCAGCCGTGAGGTTCCTGTTGATCTCTGTCCAGATGTCGCAGATGCGGTCCTGTTCACCCGGTGTCAACCCGTCGATCGCGGCGTGGTGGAAGTTGATCTGGCGTTCGCGCTGCCAACCCGGTTTCAGTGTCGCAACCCAGGATTGGTCCGTCGGGGTGTTATGGCGTTCGTCCACGGTCGAGGGTGTACGTTGCAGCACGTACAACTGTTCGGCGTATCTGGCGAGGTACGGAATTACCTGAATGGCGGAAACGCCGGTACCGACGACTGCCACGCGCTTGTCGTTCAGCCTGTCGAGGACCGGCTCGCGCTGGTCCCCGCCGGTGTATTCGTAATCCCAACGGGCCGTATGGAAAATCTTGCCCTGGAAGTCCTCGAGTCCCGGCACATGGGGCACCTTCGGTGTGTTGATCGGGCCCATCGCCATGATGACGAAACGAGCTCGTAGATCGTCACCGCGATCCGTGCTGATACGCCAGCGTTTGATCGATTCGTCCCATCGCAGCGCGTTGACGCAGGTGTGAAACAACGCCCCCTCATACAGCCCGAATTTCCTTGCAACGCCTTGGCAATACTCGCGAATCTGCAGACCGTCGGCGAACTTTTTGGAGGGGAAGAACTGCATCTCCTCGAGCAGCGGAAGATAGCAAAATGCGTCGTTGTCACATGACAGGCCAGGGTATCTGTTCCAATACCAGACTCCCCCGAAATCACCTGCCTGCTCGATGATTCGGAAATCGGTGACACCGGCCTTGCGCAAGTGATAACCGGCAAGCACCCCGGCCCAACCACCACCGAGTACGACGACATCCACGTCCTCGCTGACCGCGCGGCGCGACACCTTAGGCATGTGTGGGTCGCTGTAGTCAAGTGCCGCAGCATCTTGGAATGCGGGTGCGTACTGCTCCTGGCCGTCGAGGCGGAGTCGGCGATCGCGCTCCTCGCGGTACTTAGTCTTTAAGGACGGGATGTCTACCTCGTGTGGGGCAGGCACGTTAGTGGGATCGCAGTTCATCGGCTAAGCCCTTCGGCGGTCTGCGGCGCGAACCGTAGCGGAAGACGTTCCATTGCAAGCAGAGCGGCATTCGGTAGGTACCGGATGTCTTCGATCGGTATCGCCAGGCTGATGTTCTTCATCCGCCTCGCTGTTTGCCTCGCCGCGACCAGCAGTTGCATACGAGCCAGTGAGATGCCCAAACACAAATGCGCGCCAGCTCCGAATGTCAAACTCTTTCGGATGTTGACTCGACTCGCCTCAAAGTGGCGCGGGCACTCGAAGACCGCTTCGTCGTCGTTTGCCGAGGCGAACAGGATGAGCAAATGTGCTCCTTCTGGAAGAGGGTTGTCGCCCAGGGTCACCGGCTTGGTTGTCACACGCGACAGTGCGCGTACCGGTGTTTCGAGGCGCAGCAGTTCCTCGATGACACGCCCCATCTCTGAATCGTCGTCAGCAGCGCTGTAGAACTGCTGAGCGATCGCGGTGTCCGTCGCGACTTTGAAGAGGATGTTGGTGAATGCCGTCGACATCGAGTCATGGGTATTGATGAGCAGCATCCGCGCGGTTGCCACCAACTCTTCGAACGTCAGCGGATCTTCGTCTGGTGTGTCTGCTCTGATGATGTCTGAGAGCATGTCGTCTTCGGGTGCCGCCATTCGTTTTCTGACGACCGCAATCAGATAGTTCTGCATCTCACAGAGCTCGTGAGCTGTCCGGATCATGTCCTCACGTGTGTTGGTGAGACTGAATTGCGACAGATAGGCGCTGCCCCAGCGCTTGATCGTGGCCATGTCGAGATCGTCAACCTGTAGTTGTTGCATGCTGAAGGCGATCGCCATCGGTAAGGCGAGATCGTGCAAGCCGTCCGCCTCACCGCGCTCTATGAAACCGTCGATCAGCTCGTCGACGAGCCGCTCGAATTGCGGTTCAAGAGCTTTCATGCGTCGCCTGCCGAACGCCTGCGACAGCAGACGGCGCACGCGGGTGTGGCGCGGTGGGTCGATGTTCGCAACGTCCGGGAAGAAGCCGCCGCCCTCGCGCGCGAGGACCTCCTTCATCTCATCAAGGTGGCCGTGGGCCATCTGCCGGTAATAGCCCAGCTCCTGGGAGAAGACGACCGGATCTCGAAGCACCGCCATCAGGTCCTCGTGTCGCGAGACCAAATACATCCCCAGGTCAGTTTCATAGTGCACCGGGTCCCCGTCACGAAGGGCCCG
>NZ_LZMB01000497.1 GCF_001673555.1 Mycobacterium sp. 1165178.9
TCAGTAGGCTGACTCGTTCGGCAATCAGCAACGCGTGCAGGTCATCTGGGGACCGGACGACCGCATCGGGCACCACCAACAAGCGCCCCCCGTGCAGTAACGCACCCCAGATTTCCCACACCGAGTAGTCGAAGGCCAGCGAATGGCATTGCGTCCACACCTGCCCCGCCAGCTCTTGGTCCGCATTCAACGATTGCAGCAGTCGAACGACGTTCTGGTGGGCCACGGCCACACCCTTGGGCACACCGGTGGTGCCCGATGTGTAGATCAGGTAGGCGATCTCCTGCGCCCCCGGCGGAGGCAATGCGGTGCTGGGCTGGAAGTCGATGCTCGGATCGCTGACGTCGACGACCGCCAACCGGCGGGTGTTCAGGCGATCGGCCAAGCCCGCGGTGGTGATTGCGACGACCGGCGCGGCATCGGCCACCATGAACTCGGTGCGAGCCGCCGGATGCGCCGGATCGATCGCCACATACGCCGCACCGGTTTTGAGGACCGCCAACATCGCCACGACAGCTTGAGCCGACCGGGGCAACAACAGCGCCACCCGCTCACCCGGGCCCGCGCCACGGGCAATCAACCAGTGCGCCAAGCGGTTAGACGCTTCGTCGATCGCGCGGTACGTCAGCGAGCGGCCCTCGAAGGTCAACGCCACCGTTCCCGGCGTTCGCGCCACCTGCGCGGCGAACAATTCCGGGATCGAGACCGACGACGTCGGCCGCCGGGTCAGAACCGCCCGGTTGCCGAACTTGTCCAGGCGTGCGCGTTCACCGGGAACCAGCAGGTCTATCGACGACAGCCGCCGAGTCGGCTCAGCGGTCATGGCCTCCAACACCCGCTGCAACCGCTCGATCAGCGTCCGAATGCTTTCAGCGTCGAACACATCGGTGCGGAACTCCACTGCGCCGCCGATCCCGGCTGGGGCGCCGGTCTCGGTCCAGCGTTCGGCCAACGAGAATGTCAAGTCCACTCGCGCAGTGCGGGTCTCGGTGGGTACGGTGCTGACCAACATGTCGCCCAGCGCCAAACCGGTGGCCGGGTCGCCGGCGAAGTTTTGCCAGGCGAGCATCACCTGGACCAGCGGGTGATGGTTCAGCGACCGGGCCGGGTTGAGCCGCTCGACCAGCACCTCGAACGGCACGTCTTGGTGCTCGTAGGCGGCAAGGCTGCGCTGCCGCACGTGCGCCAGCACCTCGGCGACTGTGGGATCGTCGGACAGGTCGACGCGCAACACCAAGGTATTGACGAAGAAACCCACCAAAGGATCGAGAGCGGGGTCGCGCCTGCCGGCGATCGGGAAACCCACCGCCACGTCGACGCTGCCGCTGAGGTTGGCCAGCAGAACCGCCAGGCCCGCCTGAATCACCATGAAGCCGGTCGCATCGTGCTCGCGGGCCGTTCGGGCGATCCGCTGCTGCAACTGCGTCGGCCAAGCCACCTCGACGCTGGCGCCGCGGTAATCGGCAATGGCCGGGTACGGCCGATCGGTGGGCAGCTGAATCCGTTCGGGCATCCCGGCCAAGGCGTCTTCCCAATAAGCCAGCTGCCCGCCAATGCGACTCTGCGGGTCCTGCAGGTCACCCAGCTGTTCGCGCTGCCACAGGGTGTAATCGACATATTGCACCCGCAGCGGCGCCCAGCTCGGGGCCCGCCCCGCACACCGGCTGGCATAGGCCACACCCAGATCACCGACCAGAGGGGTGATCGACAAGCCATCCGCGGCGATGTGGTGCACCACCGCCACCAGCACGTGCTCCTCGTCGGCGATGTGGAAAAGCCTTGCTCGCAGCGGGATCTCGGATTCCAGGTCGAACGCACGCTGCGTCGTTTCCGCAATCGCCTCCCGCAACCGGTCGGCCGACCAGCCCGTGGCATCCACGCGCTGCCAACCAAAGTCGGTCTCCGGCATAGGGATAACGACCTGCCGGGGAATCCCCTTGACCGCCGGGAACAGCGTGCGCAGGCTTTCGTGGCGGTCCACCACGTCGGCGAGGGCCTCCCCGAGCGCACCGGCATCCAGACGCCCACTCAGCCGCAACGCCACCGCCATGTTGTACACCGCGGAGGGACCCTGTAATTGATCGATGAACCACAGCCGGTTTTGCGCGAACGACAGCGGCACCACCGCGGGACGCTGTACCGCCACCAGCGGCTCCAGCCCGCCTGCGGCGTCGCCCAACCGCAATGCCAGTTGGGCTACCGTGGGCGACTCGAACAACGTGCGGACCGAAATGTCGCCACCCGCGGACTTGTTGATCGCGGCGACCGCCCGCATCGCCGACAACGAATCCCCGCCCAAATCGAAGAACGAGTCGTGAACCCCGACGCGGTCGACGCCGAGAACGTCGGCATAAATGCCGGCCAGGATCTCCTCAATACCATTGCCCGGGGCATGATAACCATCGGCGGCGGCGTATTCGGGTGCCGGCAAAGCCCGCTTGTCGAGTTTGCCGTTGACGGTCAGCGGCAGGGCGTCGAGCATCACCACCGCGGCCGGGACCATATAGGGCGGCATCCGCTCAGCGAGCTCCGCGCGCGCCCGCGCGGGGTCGGCGGTGCCGGTGATATACGCGACCAGCCGCTTGTCACCAGCGCGATCCTCGCGCGCGATCACCACGGCCTGTTCGACGTCGTCCAGTTTGGCCAAGGCCGCCTGGATCTCGCCCAACTCGATGCGATACCCGCGGATCTTGACCTGCTCATCGGCTCGGCCCCGGTAAATCAGCTGTCCGCCGGCACCCCAGGACACCAAGTCCCCGGTGCGATACATTCGCTGCCCCGGTGCCCCGTCACCGGCGAACGGGCAGGCCACAAACCGCGCGGCGGTTAGCCCCGCCCGGCGCGCATAGCCACACGAAAGTCCGGAACCTGCTACATACAACTCACCGACGACACCGACGGGCACCGGCTGTAACCAGTTGTCGAGGACAAACAAAGCGGTCCCCGGCACCGGCGTACCGATCGGCACCACACCGGATCCCGCGCGCAGCGGCGCACTGATCGACGCATACACCGTGGTTTCGGTGGGGCCGTAGCCGTTCATCATCAGCCGCCCCGGCGCCCAATGTTCGACCAGCTCAGCAGGGCAGGCTTCACCGGCCACCATCAACGCGACGGATTCCAAGCCCTCCCGCGACAACATCCTCACCGCGGAGGGGGTCTGGCTCAACACGGTGACGTGTTCGGCAATCACCAACGCGTGCAAGTCTTCCGGCGACCGGACCACGGACTCGGGCACCACCACCAGCCGCCCCCCGTGCAGCAACGCACCCCAGATCTCCCACACCGAATAGTCGAAGACCAGCGAATGACACTGGGTCCACACCTGCTCCGGCGCGAGCCGCAGGCCGACGTCGAGCGAGTCGAACAGTCGGATCACGTTGTGGTGGGTGACGGCAACGCCTTTGGGGACTCCGGTCGTGCCCGAGGTGTAGATCAGATACGCGATGTCCCCGGCCTCCGGCGCGGGCAACGCGGTGCTGGGCTGAGCCGCGATCCGCGGATCGCCCACCTCGATGACGGCCACGTCATGCCCGTCGAGCCGATCGGCCAACGCGCCCGGCAC
>NZ_LZMB01000498.1 GCF_001673555.1 Mycobacterium sp. 1165178.9
GGTAGTCGCTCGCCGAGGCCAGTGGCTGGGTCTGCACCGTCCAGACTCGCTCGCGGCCCCGCCGGCTGCTGGACACCAGCCCAACCGACTCCAGCAGCTGCAGGTGCTTGCTGGCCGCCTGCCGGGTGACCGGGATGACGCTGGTGACCTGCGATGTCGAACTGGGGCCCTGATCGCAAAGCCGCACGATGATGCGCAGCCGGTTGGGATCGCCCAGCGCGTCGAAGAACGGCGCGTCGACGGCGACATGTCCGCTCATACCCGGACGTCTTCGATGTACTTGCGCACCAGTGTGGTCTGGATTTCCCAGCCCTCGCCGTTGGCCTCGAACGCCGGCCCCCGCCGCGCCTGGGGAATCGCCTCGAATCCGGACTCGGTGATGGTCAGCAGCACGCCGTCGTGCCGCTCGGACAGGGTGAACTCGACCAGCGTGGTCGGCTCGTCGTCGTAGTCGACGTCCGGGTCGACGGCGAACGGATGCCAGCGGTAGGCGAACCGGCGCTGCGGCTCGACGGCGACGATCTGCCAGGTGCTTTGCACCCCAGCGTGCGGCTGCTGTCGCTCGGCGACCTCGCTGTCGACGATGGTCGGGCTGATCGCGGCGGTCACCGACGTCCCGGCGACGAACGGCCCATCGAAGCGCACCCCGAACCAACGGCCGAACTCCTCGGCGTCGCTGATGGCCCGCCACACCCGCTCGAGCGGCGCGCGCAACACCACGTGCTTCTCGATTTTCATATGCAACCTCCTGGTTGCCTATGAGTTCAGCACACCGCGCCAAGAAACGCAACCGTATGGTTGCCTATTCGATGGCGTCGGGATCTTCGGCGAACATCTCGGCCGCCTTGCGGGCGAGCTCGATCGCGGTGCGCGCCCACTCCGGCGTCGCGCCGGCCAGGCCACACGCGGGCGTGACGCCGATGCGGTCGCGCAGCGCCGAGCGCGCGAAGCCCAGGCGATCGGTCACCGCGACCACCGCGGCGGCCGCCTCCCGCGCCGACGGGCGGCGCGGCGGGGCGTGGCCAGCGACCACCCCCAGCGCGACGGTGCGGCCGGACTCCACGAACTCGGCGGCACCGTCCAGACCCGCCGCATTCAGCGCGCCGGCGTCGACCGAGACGGCCCGAAAGGCACTGCGCTGCAACAGGTCCCACGGCAAATCGGGGGCACAGCAGTGCAGCAGCACCTCGCCGCCCACGGTTCGGGCGCAGGTGTCCAGCAGCGTGGCGGCCACCTCCTCGTCGACTGGCGCCACCGGGCTCAGCGCGGTCACCCCACTCAGCCCGCCGCCCAGGGCTTTGGGCAGCGACGGCTCATCGAACTGCACCACCACTTCCGCCTCGAGCCGCCGGGCCAGCCCCGCGCGATGCGCCGACACGCCCTCGGCCAGCGACGCCGCCAGGTCGCGCAACGCCCCAGCATCGGTGATCGCCCGATGGCCGCTCGCCAGCTCGACCTCGGCAGCCAGGGTGATCGGCCCCGGCGCCTGCACCTTCACCACCCGGCCGTCGTTGCGCAGGCCGGCCGCTTCCCAGGCCTCTTCGAGCGCGTCCATGTCCTCGTCGAGCAGGCTGATGGCGCGGCGGGTGACCGCCCCGGGGCGGGCGGCAAGCCGGTAGCCGCGCGGCACCGTGTCGATGGCCACGTCGACCAGCAGCGCACCGGCCCGGCCGATCACGTCGGCGCCCACTCCGCGCGCGGGCAGCTCGACGATGTGCGCCAGCGCGCCCGCCAGTTCACCCACGACGACTTCGGTGGCTTGGCGCGCGGCGATGCCGGGCATCGATCCGACACCGCTGGCGTTGGCGAAGGGATGGGTGAAAACACTCACCGGACAACCGTATTCGACGTCGCACCACCCGCCGCTTGGCAGGGGTCTGTGTGCCGCCGGGCAGCGCGGGTAGGTTCAACGCAAAAGGGGTGCGAAAACGTGTCGCAGAAGGCGAAATCAGCGTGGCTACCGCTGCTGTGCGCGGTGGTGGCACTGGTGGCGTCGTGCACCCGGGTTGTGGACGGTGCGGCAGTGGCGGGATCCGGCGCCGGCCGCAGGGTGGTACAAGGCGTCGACGTCGACATGATCCTGCTGGATCAGTCGCGGATGCGGGCGATCACCGGCGCCGGTGAGCATCTGACCATCATCCCCTCGATGGACGGCACCAGCCCGGTGGACATCGACGCGCTGGCCGATAACGCGCCGCGCGAGTGCCGGTTCATCTACGCCGAGACGGCAACGTTCGGGCGCGATCTCGAGGCGTTCCACAAGACGACGTTTCAGGACCCACCCGATGGAGCGTTGATCTCCGAGGGCGCCGCGGCCTATCGCGATGCGGATACAGCCCGCCGTGCCTTCGGCGCCCTGGTGAGAACCGTCGGCGACTGCGCGAACGGGTCCAGCGGGCAGCTCTACGTCGGCGACTGGAACGCCGACGCCACCTCGCTGCGTCTGCGGCCCGGCGGATGCGGCCGCGACTACCGGATCCTGTCGGTGGCCCTGCTGGAGGTCACCTTCTGCGGGTTCGCCCAATCGGTGTCCGACATCGTGATGACGAACATCTCGGCGAACATGCCGCGGTAGCCGGAGATTCAGCGGGTGGTGCCGGCGATGGTGGCGCTGCCAAGCACCTCGTCACCGTCGGGATCGGGCCGATACAGCACCAGCGTCTGGCCCCGGGCCACTCCGCGCATCGGCGCTCGCAACCGCACGACGAGCTCGTCGTCGACCAGTTCGGCTATGGCGTCGGCCGGTTCGCCGTGCGCGCGCACCTGGACCGCGCACTCCACCGGTCCAACCGGGGCGACGCCCGAGGTGAAAATCGGTGTCCGGCCGACTATTTCGCGTATCTCCAGATCGGCCGCCTCGCCCACCTGCACGGTGCCCGTCTCGGCGTCGATCGACGTGACGTAGCGCGGGCGCCCGTCGGGCCCCGGCCCGGCGATGCCGAGCCCCTTGCGCTGGCCGACGGTGAAACCGTGCACGCCGTCGTGCTCTGCGAGCACCGTGCCGTCCGCATTGACCACCGGGCCGCGGCGCACCCCGATGCGCTCGCCCAAAAAGGCGCGGGTGTTTCCCGAGGGGATGAAGCAGATGTCATGGCTGTCCGGCTTTTCGGCGACCGTCAGACCACGCCGGGCGGCTTCGGCCCGGATCTGCGGCTTGCGGGTGTCCCCGATCGGGAATGCCGCGTGGCGCAACTGGTCGGCGCTCAGGACGGCCAGCACGTAGGACTGGTCCTTGTCGTGATCGACGGCGCGACGCAGCCTGCCGTTCTGCAGCCGGGCATAGTGGCCGGTGGCCACCGTGTCGAAGCCGAGCGCAATGGCTTTCGCCGACAGCGCAGAGAACTTGATCTTCTGATTGCACACCACGCACGGGTTGGGGGTCTCGCCGCGCGCATACGACGACACGAATTCGTCGATGACGTCCGAGGCGAACCTCTCCGCGAAATCCCATACGTAGAACGGTATTCCGAGCACGTCGGCTACGCGGCGCGCGTCGGAGGCGTCTTCCTTCGAGCAGCACCCGCGCGAACCGGTGCGCAGCGTGCCTGGTGCGCTGGACAGGGCCAGGTGCACCCCGACCACGTCATGTCCGGCGTCGACCATTCGGGCGGCGGCGACCGACGAGTCGACGCCACCGCTCATGGCAGCAAGCACTTTCACTCAGGACGCCCCCGCGGCGGCCAGTGCGGCGCGACGGGCGCGGTCCACCGCCCCGGGTAGTACCCCCAGCACCGCGTCGACGTCCGCGTCAATACTGGTGTGCCCCAACGAGAGTCGAAGAGATCCGCGAGCGCTGGTCGCGTCGGCGCCCATCGCGATCAGCACGTGCGAGGGCTGTGCGACACCGGCGGTGCAGGCCGAGCCTGTCGAGCACTCGATTCCGTTGGCGTCCAACAGCATCAACAGCGCATCGCCCTCGCAGCCGCGGAACGTGAAATGCGCATTGCCGGGAAGACGCTGGGGGTACCTCCCGCTTGCGGGGGACGGATCGCGGGCGCCGTTGAGGGAGACGTCCTCGATACCGCCCAATACACCGTCGACCAGCCGGTCGCGCAACGCCCGCAGCCGGCCACTGTTGGCCTCGAGCGCGTCAACCGAGATCCGGGCCGCCGCTGCCATTCCGACCGCGCCGGCGACATCGGCGGTGCCCGAACGGATGTCGCGCTCCTGCCCACCTCCGTGTGCCAGCGGCACGCACGCGACGTCGCGACGCAGCAGCAGCGCGCCCACGGCCGGCGGTCCACCGAACTTGTGGGCCGCCACGCTCATCGCCGCCAATCCGCTGGCGCCGAAGTCGACCGGCAACTGCCCCACCGCCTGAATGGCGTCGCTGTGCATCGGCACGCCGAATTCCGCGGCGACGGCGGCGAGTTCGGCGGCGGGCATGACCGTGCCGACCTCGTTGTTGGCCCACATTACCGAGACCAGCGCGACATCGTCGTGGCGAGTGAGCACCTCGCGCAGCGCCCCCGCCGACACCGATCCATCGGCGGCGGTCGGAAGCCAGGTGACCTCGGCACCCTCGTGTTCGACGAGCCAGTTCACCGAGTCCAGCACGGCGTGATGTTCCACCTCGCTCGTGACGATGCGCCGCCGGCGGGGCTCGGCGTCGCGGCGCGCCCAGTAGATGCCCTTGACCGCCAAGTTGTCGCTCTCGGTGCCGCCGGCGGTGAAGATGACCTCCGAGGGGCGCGCGCCCAGGCTGTCGGCGATCAGCTCACGGGATTCCTCGATGCGGCGCCGCGCCGCCCGGCCGCTGGTGTGCAGCGACGACGCGTTGCCGACCGTGCCGAGCACAGCCGTCATCGCCTCGACGGCGGCGGGGTGCATCGGGGTGGTGGCGGCGTGATCCAGGTAGACCATGACGCGACCCACGATACCGGCCCGCCGGTTTGCTCAGGCCACCAGCACGTGCCCGTGACCAGCGCGCCGGGTAGTCCCGGCACTCACCGCGGATTGGCACCGGCCGGCCAGGGCGCGCCGGTCCGTCCCCGGGAGCTGCAGAGACTCGACATGCACCCGCGCCAGCGTGCGCGGCACGACGAGCAGCCGACGGATCGAGCTCAGCAGGGTCTCGTCACCGACGAAGGCCGGCAAAGTCGAGGGGCGGCCGTCGACGTGGTGGTAGGTCAGCCGCAGCGGCTGCACCGGCCGGCCGGCGTCGATGGCGGCCTGAAACATCGCCGGATAGAAGGCGCCACGATCGCGACCACACCAGGTCGTGCCCTCCGGGAACGCCACCACCGTCTGTCCGGCGCGCAGCCTGCGGGCGACGGCGTCCACGACGCCGGGCAGGCGGCGCAGACTGGACCGCTCGATCGGGATGATCTTCAGGAAGCGGGCCAGGATCCCGGTTGTCGGGCCGGTGAACATGTCGGCGCGCGCGACGAACGATCCGGGCAGCACCGACCCGATGGCGAAGACGTCGACCCAGGACATGTGCGGGCTCACCACCAGCACCCCCCTCAGGTTGCGAATCGGGTTGCCCGTCACGGTGATTCGCACGCCCAGGCAGCGCAGGACCAACCTGCAATAGATGCGCTGCACGCGGGTGTGCCCCGGCAGCGGGACCGCCAGCAGCGGCAGCCCCGGCGCCAGCAGCAGCGCCAGCGACAACCGAAGGGTAATGCGCAGCGCCCTGCGCAGCGGCCCCGACGTCACCATGCCGCCCGCGCCCACACAGCTCGCATCGCACGATGCGCGCGGAAACCAGGAGTGCCCGGTGGCGTTCATCGCCGGCCGCCCGCCGATCGCATCTCGGCAGCGACGGACACCGATCGGAGTCGCTTCAGATATCGGGTGTCGGCGTGCGCTTTGCCCAGCAGGACGCAGAAATCGCCCACGCCGAAGTCTGGGTCGTGCGCCGGTTCGCCGCATACCTGGGCGCCCAGTCGCAGGTAACCGCGCATCAACGCCGGCACCGAGGGCCGCGCGGGCGGCGCGATGTCGTCGATGCCCTTCCCGTCGACGACCACCGGCCGGTGCGGGTACACCCGGTACTCCGGCGGTGCCCCATGCCGGCTGAGGATGAAGTCGCGGACACCGCGCAGTTGGCTGCCCGGGGCTACGTCGGATTCGCCGGCGATGGGCACCGACACGCACCCGGTCACGTGGTCGTAGCCGTAGCGGTCCAGGTAGGCCAGGATGCCCGCCCACATCAACAGCACGACGCCGCCGTTGCGATGCCCGTCGCGCACCACGGCGCGTCCCATCTCCACCAGCGACGGCCTCAGCGGGTCGAGCGCGCGGATGTCGAACTCGGTGGCGGTGTAGAGCCCGCCGGCCGCGATGGCCCCCGCCGGGGCCAGCATGCGGTAGCAACCGACCAGCTCACCGGTGGCGTCATCGCGCACCAGCAGGTGGTCGCAGAACTCGTCGAACCCGTCGAGGTCCCGGCCATCCTGGCCGGCCGCCGGCAGTGCGAAGCCCGGCGTGCTGGTGAACACGTCGTACCGCAGTCGCTGCGCCGCCTCGATCATGCCGGGGTCGGTAGACAGCAACAGGGAGTAGCGGGGTGCGGCCGACGAGCCGGTGGCGTTACCAGTGGGCTTTTCGCTGGGTATGAGGACCGAAGCAATGCTCATGACCCCCAACGTGGCGTAGTCGATGAGCTAGTCGGCATCGCCGCTGTGACGTGTCGGTGCACGTCAGATGACGAACTGTGCGCGGGAAGGCCGTTGTGCGACGCAGCTCACACGAGCGCACAACGGCGGGTTGAACATTGCGTTGCCGATTGCCGTGGTTGAGCCTGTACCGCACCGGGTAGGACGTGCAGGGTGACTAAGTCGCGGTGGATTCGGACTTCTCTGGTGAACCACGCCTCGGACGCGGTATGAGCGCGGACGCACGCCGCTGGTGCTTTGCCGATCAACTCGGCCCGCACTTCCTGGACCACCCCGACCAGCCGGTGCTGCTCATCGAGTCCCGCGCTGTCTTCGAACGCCGTCGATTCCACCGCCGCAAGGCCCACCTTGTGCTGTCCGCGCTGCGCCATCGCGCGGCCGAACTCGGCGACCAGGCGCAATTCCTGCAGACCCGCACCTACGGCGCAGCCCTGGAACGGGTGCAGGAGCGCATCAGCGTATGTCAGCCCACCACCTGGGCGGCGGACCAGTTCGTGCGGTCGAAGCCGGCCATTGAGGTGTTGCCGGCGCGCGGGTTTTGTACCGATCGCGGCGATTTCGACACGTGGGCCAAGCGGCAGCGCACGCTGCTGCTGGAGAACTTCTATCGCGACGCGCGCCGCCGGTTCGAGCTGCTGATGGACGGCGACCAGCCCGCGGGCGGTCGGTGGAATTTCGACGCCGACAACCGCGAGCCGGCGCCGAAGGGCACCACAACGCTCGACGTGCCCGCGCCTTGGGGTCCCGACGAGGACGACATCGACGAGCGGGTGCGCGCCGACCTGGACCGCTGGGAACGCGACGGCGCCGTCGCCTTCGTCGGCCGCGACGGGCCGCGGGAATTCCCCGTCACCGCAACCGAAGCGCAGTCCGCCCTGCAGGTGTTCCTGCGGGATCGGTTGCCGCACTTCGGACCTCACGAGGACGCCATGCTCTCCGGTGATCGGTTCATGGCGCACAGCCTGTTGTCGGCGCCGATGAACCTGGGCCTGCTGCACCCGCTGGATTGCGCGTACGCGGCCGAGGACGCCTACCGGGCGGGCGACGCGGCACTGAGCAGCGTCGAGGGTTACATCCGCCAGCTGATCGGGTGGCGTGACTACATCTGGCACGTCTATTGGCATTTCGGGCCCGACTATCGGCACCGCAACGCGCTCGCGGCGCGCGCCGGGATACCGGACTGGTTCGCCGACCTCGACGCCGACGCGGTCGAGGCGCGCTGCCTCAAAGACGTGCTGGCGCAGGTGCGCGACCACGGCTGGGCGCACCACATCCCGCGGCTGATGGTGTTGTCCAACTACGCGCTGCAGCGAGGGTGGAATCCCGCCGCCGTCACCGACTGGTTCCACCGGTGCTTCGTCGACGGCTACGAGTGGGTGATGGTCGCCAATGTCGTGGGCATGTCGCAGCACGCCGACGGCGGGCTGATGGCGACGAAGCCCTACGCCGCGGGAGGTGCCTACATCAACCGCATGAGCGACTATTGCGGACACTGCACATATCGCCCCACCGAGCGAGTCGGTGAGCGCGCCTGCCCCTTCACGGGCGGCTACTGGTCGTTCCTGAACCGCAGCAAGAATTCACTGGAGGGAAACCGGCGCATGACGCAACCGTTGGCGGGCCTGCGGCGGCTCACCGATCTCGACGACGTAGTCGAACAACAGCGCCGGTTCGGGCAGGCCGCGCCATGATGCTGACCGCCGATCGCAGGATCGCGGCGCCGCCGGCCGCGGTGTGGGAATTGCTGGTCGACCTGGACGCGTGGCCGAAGTGGGGTCCGACGATCCGGCGCGCCCGGCTGGACGCGCCGCACGCCGAGCTGGCTTTGCATGCCACCGGCTCGGTGCAGACCCCCCTTCTCGTCGCGGTGCCGTTCGAAGTCACCGAGTTTGAGCCGGGGCGCCAATGGGCGTGGAAGGTGGCCGGTGTGCCGGCGACCCGGCACCGGGTGGACCCGGTGGGCGGCGGTGCGCGGGTGAGTATTTCGGTGCCGTGGTGGTCCGCGCCCTATCTGACGGTGTGCTCCGTCGCAGTGCGCCGCATCGATGCGATGCTGACAGGCGCCTAGCGGACGTCGACGGGCGGGTCCGAGAACCGTTGTGCGATAACGTCATTGGCTAGCGCGGGCGCTAGCGGATTTGGAGTTCGGTTCATGGTGTAGACACGGACGCGTCCGAACGCAAAAGCCCCCGGCACCGAAGTGCCGGGGGCTGTGCGGCCGAGAGACTCAGCCCTTACGTGTCTTGATCGCCTCGGTCAGCTGCGGCGCGACCTTGAACAGGTCGCCCACCACACCGTAGTCGGCGATCTCGAAGATGGGCGCCTCTTCGTCCTTGTTGACCGCGATGATCGTCTTGGACGTCTGCATGCCGGCGCGGTGCTGGATGGCACCCGAGATGCCCAGCGCGATGTAGAGCTGCGGCGAGACGGTCTTACCGGTCTGGCCCACCTGGAACTGGCCCGGGTAGTAGCCGGAGTCGACGGCGGCGCGCGACGCACCGACGGCCGCCCCCAGCGAGTCGGCCAGCTCCTCGACGACGCTGAAGTTCTCCGCGCTGCCGACACCGCGACCACCGGAGACGACGATGGTGGCCTCGGTCAGTTCCGGACGGTCACCGGCCACCGCGGGCTCGCGGGCGGTGATCTTTGTGGCGTTCTCGGCCTGGGCCGGGACCTCGACCTTGACCTCTTCGCCGGCACCGGCCTGCGGTTCGGCGTCGACGGCGCCGGCGCGCACGGTGATCACCGGGGTGTCGCCGTTGGCCTGCGCCTCCACGGTGAACGCGCCACCGAAGATGGAGTACGTCGCTTTGTTGCCTTCCTTGACCTCGACCACGTCGACCAGCAGGCCGGATCCGATCCGGGCCGCGAGCCGGCCGGCGATCTCCTTGCCGTCGGCGTTGGCCGACAGGATCACCGCGGCGGGCGAGTTGGACTCGGCGAGCGAGGCCAGCACGTCGACCACCGGGGTGATCAGATACTTGTCGACGTCGTCGGACTCGGCGACATAGATCTTCGCGGCGCCGGCCTCCTTGAGCCCGTCGACCAACGGCGCTGCGGTCCCGGGAGCCCCGACCACGACGGCGGCGGGCTCGCCCAGCGCGCGGGCGGCGGTGATCAGTTCGGAGGTGACCTTCTTCAGCGCACCTTCTGCGTGCTCGACGAGCACCAGTACTTCAGCCATGGGTTATTTCGCTCTTCTCGTCTACTCGGGTCAGATGATCTTCTGGGCAACCAGGTACTTGGCGACGTCGTTACCGCCCTCGCCCTCGTCGGTGACCTTCTCGCCCGCGGTCTTCGGCGGCTTGGGCGTCGACGACAGCACGGTCGAGCCGGCGTTTTCCAGCCCGACCTCGTCGCTCTCCACCCCGATCTCCGCCAGGGTCAGCACCGTGACCTCTTTCTTCTTGGCGGCCATGATGCCCTTGAAGGAGGGGAAGCGCGGCTCGTTGATCTTCTCGGTGACGCTGACCACCGCCGGCAGGGTGGCCTCGAGCGTGAACACGCCCTCGTCGGTCTCCCGCTCGCCGGTGACCTTGTCGCCCTCGATCGAGAGCTTGCGCACGTGGGTCAGCTGCGGCAGGCCCAGGTACTCGGCGATGACCGCCGGCACCGCGCCGCCGGTCCCGTCGGTGGCCTCGTTGCCGGCGATGACCAGCTCGGTGCCCTCGATGGTGCCCAGCGCACGCGCCAGGGCCCATCCGGTCTGGACAACGTCCGAGCCGTGCAGGCCGTCGTCCTTGAGATGGACGGCCTTGTCGGCGCCCATCGACAGCGCCTTACGGATGGCTTCGGTGGCGCGCTCGGGACCCGCGGTCAGCACGGTCACCGAGCCTTCGCCGCCCTCGCGCTCACGGATCTGCAGCGCCTCTTCCACCGCGCGCTCGTTGATCTCGTCCAGCACCGCGTCGGCGGCCTCACGGTCCAACGTGTAATCGCCGTCAGAAAGCTTGCGCTCCGACCACGTGTCTGGGACCTGCTTGATCAGGACCACGATGTTCGTCATGAGTGTGGTTCGTCCTCCTAGAAGGGGGCTCGCAGCAATCGACTGCGAAACCTCGGTACGCGTTTTCGCAACGCACGGCCGTGTTACTACCCGGTAACTTTGTGCGGTATGCATTCACACCATAGCTGGTCGTAGTGCACGTTCTCGCAGCCCGTCCGCCGCCTGAGAAGCGGGGGCTCACATCCCCGGTTCGCGAATCCGACACTTCGCGTTAGCCTGCCTATGCAATGAGCGCACCGGTCCCTGACGTCCCGCGGCACACCCCTGGCGACACCGCCTCGGCGGGTGACGCCGTGATGATGCTGACGGGCGAGCGCACGATCCCGGGTTTGGACATCGAGAACTACTGGTTTCGCCGCCACGAGGTCGTTTACCAGCGGCTCGCCGCGCGTTGTGCGGGCGCCGACGTACTCGAGGCCGGCTGCGGCGAGGGCTACGGCGCCGATCTGATCGCCGGTGTCGCCCGCCGCGTCATCGCGGTGGACTATGACGAGGCCGCGGTGGCCCATGTCCAAAGCCGCTACCCACGGGTGGACGTCATGCAGGCGAACCTCGCGCGGCTGCCGCTGCCCGATTCGTCGGTGGATATTGTGGTCAACTTCCAGGTGATCGAACACCTGTGGGACCAAACACAGTTCGTCATCGAGTGCGCCCGGGTGCTGCGGCCGTCGGGGCTGTTGATGGTGTCCACACCGAACCGGATCACCTTCTCCCCGGGCCGCGACACCCCGATCAACCCGTTCCACACCCGCGAACTCAACGCCGCCGAACTGACCCAGCTCCTCATTGACGGGGGCTTCACCGACGTCTCGATCACCGGCCTGTTCCACGGCCCGACGCTTCGCGAGATGGACGCCCGGCACGGCGGATCGATCATCGACGCCCAGATCCAGCGGGCAATGGCCGCTGACCAAGATGCGCCGTGGCCGCCCGAGCTGGCGGCCGACGTCGCCGCCGTCACCATCGGGGACTTCGAACTGGTCGAGGCCGACGCGGGTGCGGGCTCCGGCTACCACATCGACGACAGCCTCGACCTGATCGCGATTGCGGTAGCCCCGTGAGCACGCCGCAGAATCGGGTTCCCGGCCTATTCACCCTGGTTTTGCACACCCACCTGCCGTGGCTCGCCCACCATGGTCGCTGGCCGGTCGGCGAGGAATGGCTGTATCAATCCTGGGCTGCGGCCTACCTGCCGCTGATGCGCGTGCTGAACACATTGGCCGGCGAAGAGCGGCGGGGCGTGGTCACGCTGGGCGTCACTCCGGTGGTGAACGCCCAGCTCGACGACCCGTACTGCCTGGACGGCATGCATCATTGGCTGGCCAACTGGCGGCTTCGTGGCCTGGAGGCCACCAGCGTGCGGTCCGCTCCCCGGTCGAAGTCGGTCGGCTACCAGTCGTGCACACCGGAAGCATTGCGCCTCTTAGGAATTCGCGAATCCGCCGAGGGGCAGCGGGCGCTGGACGACTTCGCCACGCTGTGGCGGCACGGCGGGAGCCCGCTGCTGCGCAACCTGCTCGACGCCGGCGCGGTGGAGCTGCTCGGCGGCCCGCTCGCCCATCCGTTCCAACCGCTGCTGGCGCCGCGGCTGCGTGAGTTCGCCCTGCGCGAGGGCCTGGCCGACGCGCAGGCGCGCCTAAGACACCGCCCGGGCGGCATCTGGGCGCCCGAATGCGCCTACGCGCCCGGCATGGAGCACGACTATTCCGCCGCGGGCGTCACCCACTTCATGGTCGACGGCCCGTCGCTGCACGGCGACACGGCCCTGGGCCGGCCCGTCGGCGACACCGATGTGGTCGCGTTCGGGCGTGACCTGCAGGTCAGTTACCGGGTCTGGTCACCGAAATCCGGCTACCCCGGGCACGCCGCGTATCGCGACTTTCACACCTATGACCACCTGACGGGCCTCAAGCCGGCCAGGGTGACGGGCCGCAACGTGTCCTCGGAGGACAAGGCGCCCTACGATCCCGAACGAGCCGACCGCGCGGTCGACCTTCACGTTGCCGATTTCGTCGACGTCGTCCGCAACCGCCTGCTCTCGGAGTCCGACCGCATCGGGCGACCGGCTCATGTGGTCGCCGCCTTCGACACCGAGCTGTTCGGCCACTGGTGGTACGAGGGCCCCGCGTGGCTGGAGCGGGTGCTGCGGGCCCTGCCCGAAGCCGGCGTCCGGGTGGGCACGCTGACCGACGCGCTCGCCGACGGCTTCGTCGGGCACCCGGTGGCTCTGCCGCCCAGCTCGTGGGGCTCGGGCAAGGACTGGCAGGTCTGGGCCGGCGATCAGGTCGCCGATCTGGTCGCGCTGAACAGCGAAGTGGTCGACGTGGCGCTGAGCACCGTCGACAAGGCGCTGTCCCAGACGGCCTCGTTGGACGGGCCCATCCCCCGCGACCACGTCGCCGATCAGATCCTGCGCGAAACGCTGCTCACCGTCTCCAGTGACTGGCCCTTCATGGTCAGCAAGGATTCGGCCGCCGACTACGCCCGCTACCGCGCCCACCTGCATGCGCACGCCACCCGCGAAATCGCCGACGCGCTGGCTTCCGGACGGCGCGAGACCGCGCAGCGGCTCGCGGAGGGATGGAACCGCGCCGACGGCCTGTTCGGCGCCCTCGATGCCCGCAGGTTGCCCCGATGAGGCGGGCCGCGGCGTGAAGATCCTGATGGTGTCGTGGGAATACCCGCCGGTGGTGATCGGCGGGCTCGGCCGGCACGTACATCATCTGTCGACCGCACTGGCCGCCGCCGGTCACGACGTCGTCGTGCTGTCGCGGCGTCCCACCGGAACCGATCCCCGCAGCCATCCGTCGTCCGACCACATCAGCGAGGGCGTCCGGGTGATCGCGGCCGCCCAGGACCCGCACGAATTCACCTTCGGCACCGACATGATGGCGTGGACGCTGGCAATGGGCCACGCCATGATCCGCGCCGGTCTGTCCCTGACGAAGCCGGGCACCAATCGCGCCTGGCGCCCCGACGTGGTGCACGCGCACGACTGGCTGGTGGCCCACCCGGCGATCGCGCTCGCCCAGTTCTACGATGCGCCAATCGTTTCCACGATCCACGCCACCGAAGCCGGTCGGCATTCCGGCTGGGTCAGCGGCGCGATCAGCCGTCAGGTGCACGCGGTCGAATCGTGGCTGGTGCGCGAATCCGACTCGCTGATCACATGTTCGGCGTCGATGGCCGACGAAATCACCGAACTGTTCGGTCCCGGCCTAGCAGAGATCACGGTGATCTGCAACGGCATCGAGACGGCACGATGGCCGTTCGCGGAGCGCCGCCCGCGCACCGGGCCGGCTGAGCTGCTCTTCCTGGGCCGGTTGGAATACGAGAAGGGGGTACACGACGTGATCGCCGCGTTGCCCCGGATCAGGCGCAGTCACCCCGGCACCACGCTGACCATCGCCGGTGAGGGCACCCAGCAGGGCTGGCTCATCGAGCAGGCCCGTAAACACCGGGTGCTCAAAGCGATTCGGTTCGCCGGCCACCTGGAACGTGCCGAGCTGCTCGCCGTCCTGCATCGCGCCGACGCCGCGGTGCTGCCCAGTCACTACGAGCCGTTCGGGATCGTGGCGCTGGAGGCGGCCGCGGCGGGCACTCCCCTGGTGACGTCGGACATCGGCGGCCTGGGCGAGGCGGTCATCAACGGCCAGACCGGTGTGTCCTGCCCACCTCGTGACGTGGCCCGGCTGGCCGAGGCGGTGCGCACCGTGCTCGACGACCCACAGGCCGCGCAGCGGCGCGCCCACGCCGCCCGCAAACGGCTCACGTCGGATTTCGATTGGCGCACGGTCGCCGACAAGACCGCGCAGGTGTATCTGTCGGCCAAGCGAGGAGTGCGGCAGCCACACGCGCGGCTGCCCATCATCGAACACGCCTTGCCGAACCGGTAGCCCGTTCCTAACGTTTCAGGCATGGGGCTGGACTATTCGAGCGTCGTGGACGCTGGAATCACCGACGTTTTCGATTGGTATGCCAGGCCGGGGGCGTTCGCCCGGCTTTCGCCGCCGTGGCAGCCGATGCGGCTGGTCACCGAGGCCACCTCGCTCGAGGACGGGCGCGCCACGCTGGCGCTGCCCGGGGGCCTGCGCTGGGTTGCCGTCCATCAACCCGACGGCTATGACCCGCCGCGGCGCTTCGTCGACGCCATCGGCGGCGACGGCCTCGCAACGCTTCCGGCGCGAATTGCGGTGCGCTGGCGGCACATCCACGAATTCGAAGATCTTCCAGACAACCGCACCAGGGTGATCGACAGGGTCGACACGCCAGTGCCCGGGCCGCTGTTGCGGCCCATGTTCGACTACCGGCACCGGCAGCTGGCCGACGACTTGGCCGCCCACCGGCTGGCCGCCGAGAACGGGCTGCGGCCGCTCACGATCGCCATCACCGGATCGTCGGGACTGGTCGGTTCGGCATTGACCGCCTTCCTGCGCACCGGTGGGCATCGGGTGATACAGCTGGTCCGCCACTCCGCACGCGGCGACGATGAGCGACGGTGGAACCCCGACGACCCCGATCCGGCGCTGTTCGATGGGATCGATGCGGTGATCCATCTCGCGGGCGCCTCGATCGCCGGCCGGTTCACCGACACACACCGGCAGGCGATCCGGGACAGCAGGATTGGGCCGACACGGCGGCTGGCCGAACTACTGGGCCGCGGCGAGCCCCGGCCCGGCGTGCTGATTTCGGCGTCGGCGATCGGCTACTACGGATACGACCGGGGCGATGAAACTCTCACCGAGGACAGCGCTCGCGGCGACGGATTTCTGGCCGACGTGGTGACCGACTGGGAGGAGGCGACCACGCCTGCTCAGGATTCTGGAGTGCGGATCGTACATGTGCGAACCGGGATCGTGCAGTCGCCCGCCGGCGGCACGTTGAAGCTGATGCGTCCGCTGTTCAGCGCCGGCTTGGGTGGCCGCCTTGGTAACGGTCGACAATGGCTGTCCTGGATCGGGCTCGACGATCTGGTGGACGTCTACCACCGTGCCCTGTGGGACCTGACGCTGTCTGGGCCGGTCAATGCCGTTGCACCGCAACCGGTTCGCAACAGCGAGTACACCGCCACCCTTGCGACGGTCTTGCATCGACCGGCGGTGCTGCCGGTGCCGTCGCTGGCTCCGCGGCTGCTACTGGGCGGGCAGGGCGCCCGCGAGCTGGCGTGCGCGAGCCAGCGAGTGGCGCCCGCCAAACTCGCCGCCGCCGGGCATCGGTTCCGCCAACCGGACCTGGATCAGGCGCTGCGTCACCTGTTGGGGCGCACGGGTTGACGATGCGCCGGGACTCTCAGGGCACCCGCCGCGTGGTGAGCGGCCCGTCGGTGACGTCACGGGTGAGCGCCTCGACGAACGTCCTGGAATGCAGCACCGGGCTCGGTGTCCCCGAGTCATGAAGGAACCCGTCGATGAGGTCGCTCAGGGCTGCCACCGACTCCCACCGGGGCGACCACCCGAGCACGTCGCGCGCGCGGCCCGTGTCGAGCAGCGGCAGCGAGAAGGCCATGTCGAGCCAGCCCCGGTCGATGGGCTGTAATCTCGCCCGCCATGAGGCCTCCACCGCCACCCCGAGTACGGCCGAGGGCACATGTATCGGGTGGGCCCGCAATGCCTTTGCGATGTCGTCGCGGGATACCGGCGGTTCGGCGGCGAGGTTGAACGGGCCCAGCGCACAGCGCTCGAGCGCTTTCACGCAGGCGTCCGCGACGTCGTCGGCGTGCACGATGGACACACACAGCGAGCGGTCCAGCGGAAGCACGGGCAGCCAGCGCAGCCAGTGCGGATCCAGGTACGCGGGCAGGGTGTAGCGCCGCAGGCCGGGTGCGGCGTCGCGCTGCATGATGAATCCGGGCCGCATCCGGGTGATGCCGACGCCCTCGGGGTTGCCGCGCTCGTAGTCGTCGAGCATGTGTTCCACCGTGGATTTCGCCCTGCTGTAGGCCGATGATCTGATGCCCGCGGTCGACCACGACTCGTCGACCTGTTCTCCGTAGCGTCCGGCGGCGTAGGCGCCCACCGACGACATGTGCAACAGGTGAGGCACCTTGGCGTTGTGCGCCGCGCTCAACACCGCCGCGCTTCCATTGACGGCGACCGCGTCCAGGTATCGCCTGTTGCGGGTGGGTTGGAACCCCCACGCCAGATGGATCACACACTGCGCGCCGCGAAAGACGTTGAGCAACTGGATTTCCACGCCCGGATCTGCGAGGTCCAGCTCATGCCATTGGACCGATCGATACACGCCGTCCGGTGGCGGCCGTCTGCGGGTGACGCCGACGATCTCGTAGTCGGTGCCGTCTTCGGCGAGCCGGCGCAGCAGCGCGGTGCCGACGTTGCCACTGGCCCCGGTGATGACGATCCGCTTGGACACGGCTACCTCCTTGCCAACGAGCGGCTACTCTTCGGCGTCTCTGCCGTCGCGGCTGTGCTGATAGGCGCGGGCGCGCAGGTCCGCGAGCCAACGGGGGTGCAGGCTCAAGCCGGGTGCCGTGTTGAGGACGGGGTCGAACGACACGTCCCGGTCGTCACCGGGATCGATGGCGGTGGTCAGAGTGATGCGGGCGACGGGAGTGAAATCGGCTGTGCCGCAGGCTTGATCGAGTGCCACCTCGATGTTGCTGCGCTCGAGCTTGGACCGGATGCTGTCCAGGGACAACCCGGTGCCGCCGATCTCGCTCGAGGTTCGGGCCCGAAGCCACCAGTTGTTGCCTCGGTAATGCAACGGCATCAGCGTGGTCAGTGTTTGCCCGTTCCACGACGTGGCGGGCCGTAGGGCCACCGCACGTGACAGCACCCCCGACCCGGACGAGACGAGCAGGATGTCCCACGGCTTGTCGGCCGGCTTCGGCACGGGTAGCCGGAATGCCAACCCGATGAAGTCGGGCAACGCCCCAGGCGTGCCGCTGGCCTTCGACACGCGCGCAACAATTTCCGAAGACGCGATCGGTAAGCCCTGGGCCGCAGGGGCGACGCGCTCGATGAAGCCCCCGGCGAGTACCCCGATCGGATGGAAGAACCGCTTACCCCGGATCGCCGAGCCCCACTGAAAGGGCAGCGCGACCAGATCGAAAACATTCACCGGCGGCGGATTCCCATTCTGCGGCGGGGGAAACAGGCCATTCGACACCGGCGTCCCTCCGGTTGGGGCGTCAAGATTACGACGACGCGGCAGCGCCTGTGTGCCGGCCGATCATTCGCAGTGCCGGCGGATGTTGTTGCGGACTGTAGGTGTGGCTGTCGACATAGACCTGTGCCATGACCGCCTGCCACGACTCGATCTGGGGTAGGGACTTCCAGGTGCCCTCGACCAATCCCACGATCAGGGCATTGTGTTCGTCGGTCAGGGTGTAGACCGGACCGCCGAAGTCGCGGCTGTCGAGGGCCATGTCGGTGATGACGAAGCGTCCGTTATTCACCGAACTGACCGAGCCGCATCGCTGGCCGGTGGCGCTCCTCAGCTGGCATACGGGCAGCCCGGGTTGCGCGCGCATGTCCGGCGAGGATCCCAAATGACGCCCCGTCGGCAACACATCGGTGGCCGTCACATCCGGCGCGATCGCAATGACTTCGTATTCCACGGGCAGCATCGAGGTATCGGCGGTGGAGTCCGCGTCGACTTGGCGCCGGCCCAGGACCACGTTGCCAATCGGCTTGCGGTCGCGGTCGGTCACCACGGACTGCCCGCCGTCGCATTGGCCACTGGTCATGGCGACCCGCAACCGCGTCTCAACCAATCCCACCATGCAGACCGTGCTGCCTTGGTGAATCTCCATTCCGGGGAAAACGGTGCTGCCGGGATCGGCAGCCACCTGACCCGGCGCGGTGAGAAGCATCGTCGTGAATGCCGATGCAACCGCTAGCCGGCGTAGCCGGTGGCCGAGCTCCTTCATTGGACGCATCACCCCTTAAGTCCGGGGTCCTCCGCGTTTACTACTTGACACGCGTATACCCCCCGCCTACCTGGTCAAACCGCCTTCAAATCGGCCCACAAGCGAATGAGCGCCGGTTTGCCGAAAGGCCGGTAAACGAACACTTCGCGGGTGCACGCCCGCCGACCTGCGCTGGAAAGCGCTGGTCCGGGTTCCCGCGTGTTCGCCGCGCGACCTGGGGCATTTCGGCGAATCGATATCTGAGCGCTCACCTCGGCGGTAAGCTGCCAAACAGGTTGAGTTCACAGCTGCGTCTCTACGGGAGCGGTGTGCAAAACACTGTTCACTCCCTCGTTCACGACATTCGATAGGCGGTCTCATGGCTGCTATTCGCTCCGCAAACTCGGCGGACCAACACGACCCCGCACGGTGCCGGTACATGGCTCACTTCGACCGGGCACACCTGTTCGTCTATGCGCGCAATCTCGGCACGGTCCTGCGCGTCGACGGCGAGATCGACGCCTCGAACGCGAAGGATCTGACCCAGGCGATCCGAAACTTCGCCCGGCTCAAGACTCCCCTGGTGCTTGACCTCAGTCATCTTGGATTTGTCAGCGTGGAGGGTTTCCGCGCGCTGCTGTTACTCAACGACGAGCTTCGCAAGGCGCGCGTGTACTGCAGCGTGGTCGGCGGCACGGCGGTGCGCCCGCTGTTAAGGATTGTGCATCACAACGGGTTGCCGATCGCCGGTTCGGTGCCCGAGGCCTTTCAGAACATCGACGACATCCTGCGGGACCGGCGACAGCTCCTGTCCGGACTGGCGCGGCCGAAACCGGCGCCGCCCCAAGCCGCGCACAGCGCTGCGTCCTAAAGGCCGGTTAACCTGCTGTGGCGCTTAGGGTTTCGACCCGCCGCCCAGTTCGTCCTGAAAGCAGCGCAAGGCGTCGATGAGCGCGGCGAATACTCGATGTGCTGCCGTCAGGTCCGCATCGGGTAGGTCGGCTAGCGCGAGTCGGGTGTGCGCGTCGAGCGGACTGAAAAACGACCGGGCGGTGGCCAAACCGAATTCATCGTTACGCAGGACGACCTTTCGGCGGTCGGCCGGGTCGTTGTCGCGACGAATGTGACCGGCGTCGATCAGCCGGTCGACCAGATAGGTAATCGCCGACCCCGACAGACCCATCCGCTGGCTGAGGTCGCTCGAGGTCATCGGCCACCCGCCCATCTCCGCCACCATGATGTATAGCAGGGCACGAAAATCATTGGGCCGCAGGCTATGTATCAACGCGAACAATTGACCGATCTGATCGGACCCGGTTGACAGTTCCCGCAGATCGGCCGATATCAGCGACTCCAACTCATCGCGGCCGAAGCGCTGCGCATCAGCGTCCATAACGCTGTGAGCATATCGCCGATCCGGGTGACATTTCAGTTTCTTAAATTTTCGACAGAGCCGTGCTGTTGTCGGCACATGACGGACACCACGCAAAATTGGTCGTCCGCTGGCGCATGCCGGTGAATTTCATTAAATTAATGTTTAAGTTATTGAACAAGGTGGTATGTGGTAGCGGGCGGCGCGTGGGCGCGTCTGACGGTCAGCGCTGTGGTTTTGCCCGCCTCGTCGGCGGGTATGACGCGTGTGTTTGGCCCGCGCAGGCTGGGCACGCCAAGCCGTCCGGAAGGGAGCGCTTGGGCAGTATGAGAGCTGTGTCGTTTTCACCCGCGAGTCCGCCGGTGGCGATCGGTTGGCGCAGCGCTGACGGCTTCGGATCATGGCGGTCGAACCTGCGGCGGATGGTGTTGGGCAATGTCGCCGATTTCGTTGCCGCACGGCGTGCCGGCGAGCTGGAGCAGGTGCGCGTCGACGCGAGCGGCGACATTCTGGTTCAGTTCGTCTCAGGCGGCAAATGCCTGCGGTCCACCTTCGTATACCTGGGCTGGCTGTGCGGCGCGGCGCCCGACGACGCAGCCCTGCGAGCGGCGGCCAGCTTCGAGTTGCTGCACGCCTTCGCCCTGCTCCAAGACGACGTCATGGATGGTTCCGACGAACGGCGCGGCCGTCCCTCGGCGCATCGGCAATTCGGCAAATGGCATCGCGAGCGCGGATTGTCCGGCTCATCGCGGAGATTCGGTGAATCGGCGGCCATCCTGCTGGGCGACCTCTGTCTCATCTGGGCCGAACAGATGCTGCGCGAGAGCGGCGTCGAACCAGCGCGTCTGCAACGCGCGTGGCCGCGCTATGACGCCATGCGCACCGAGCTCGCCGTCGGGCAATTCGCCGACTTGACGAACGACGCGCGTCATACCCCCGGCCTGGATGTCGTCCTCGACGTAGCACGGCGAAAGTCAGGCAACTACACCGTGCGCCGGCCGTTGGAAATCGGCGCGGCCATGGGCGAGTGCGACGAACGAACGTTGTGCGAACTCGGCCGCTACGGCGCGGTCGTCGGCGAGGCATTCCAACTTCGCGACGACGTGCTCGGCGTCTTCGGCTCGCCGGCGGTAACGGGCAAGCCAAGTGCCGGCGACCTGCTCGAGCGCAAGGCGACAAGCGTGGTGGTGGCCGCCCACCAACTGGCCGATACGCCCACCCGCCATGAACTCGTCGAGCTCGCGAATCGTGAAGCCCTCGACGACAATGCGATCGACCGGTGGAAAGCGCTGATCGTCGAGACGGGAGCGGTGCAGCTGATCGAGCAGATGATCGGCGACCGTGTCGCTTCCGCGTGCGAGCACATCAGCGACCTGCCGATCGACGAACCCGTTCGCACCGCGCTGGCCGAAATGGCGGCCGTCTGCACGGATCGCGTTGAATGAGTAGCACCGACCGGGGAGCCTGTTGATCATGCGGACCATCGAAGGGCGCGGAGATCACGTGGTGGTGATCGGTGCCGGGCTGGCCGGCCTTTCGGCAGCCCTGCACCTGGCCGGCCGCGGGCGCGCGGTCACTGTGGTGGAGCGCGAGCCGTGGCCTGGCGGGCGGGCCGGCCGCCTCGACATCGACGGGTACCGGATCGACACCGGACCGACGGTGCTCACCATGCCGGACATCATCGACGAGACGTTCGCGGCGGTGGGCGAACGGCTCGCCGACCGCATGGAGTTGTTGACGGTCGACCCGGCGTACCGCGCCGTGTTCGCCGACGGCAGCGCGCTCGACGTGCACAGTGACGCCGATCGGATGGCCGACGCCGTCGCGGAGTTCGCTGGCTTCGGGCAGGCAGCGGGCTACCGACGGCTCCGGAAGTGGCTGACACGGTTGTACCGCACCGAATTCGACGGCTTCATCGCCGCGAACTTCGATTCGCCGCTGTCGCTGCTCACCCCGCAGTTGGCGCAACTGACCGCGATCGGCGGCTTCCGCAAGTGGGACCGGATGGTCGGGCGGTACATCAGCGACCCGCGGCTGCGGCGGATCTTCACCTTCCAATCGCTGTACGCCGGGGTTTCCCCACGCGACGCCCTGGCGGTGTACGCGGTGATCGCCTACATGGACACCATTTCCGGTGTGGTGTTTCCACGCGGGGGCGTACGCGCGCTGCCCGACGCACTGGCCGCGGCCGCCGCCGATGCCGGCGTTCGATTCTGTTACGGCGCAACCGTTACCGCGCTCGAACGCACGGGTGGCCGGGTCAGCGCGGTGGTGACCGAGCAGTCCGTACGCATCGCCTGCGACGCGGTGGTGCTGACCACCGAGCTACCTCAGACCTACGCGTTGCTGGGCCGCACACCGCGTCGCGCGGTGCGGCTGCGTCCGTCGCCCTCGGCCGTCGTGGCGCACCTGGGCTGTCCGGCGGTCGCACCCGAGACGGCCCACCACACCATCCTGTTCGGCGAGGCATGGGATCAGACGTTCACCGACATCGTCGACGACGGACAACTCATGCGGGACCCGTCCTTGCTGGTCACCCGGCCGACCGCCAGCGACCCGACCCTGGCTCCCGAGGGACGCGACCTGCTCTACGTGCTCGCCCCGGCGCCGAACCTGGATCGCGGAACCATCGATTGGGCCAGCACCGGCGGCGCCTACGTCGAGGACATGATCTCGCACGTCGCCGACCGGATGCTGCCCGGATTGCCGCACGACGCAACGCTTTTAGATGTCGTCACGCCGGCCGACTGGGCGCGGCAGGGTATGGCGGCCGGCAGCCCGTTCGCGCTCGCCCACACGTTCGGTCAGACGGGACCGTTTCGTCCCGGCAACATGGTGCGTGGCATCGACAATGCGGTGCTCGCCGGGTCCTCCACCGTGCCCGGCGTCGGAGTTCCGACCACGCTGATCTCCGGGCGGCTCGCCGCCGACCGCGTCACCGGCATCCCCACCCGATCGAGCGCGCACTTCGACATGAAGGCCGGGTCGCGATGATGCGCAGCGAGTTGGCCGCAGCCGGAATCGACGATCCGCGGCTGCGCGACGGATACCGGCAATGCCGCGAACTCAATGCCGCCCATGGCCGCACCTTCTTTCTGGCCACCCGACTGCTCGCGCCCGACCAGCGGCCGCCCGTGCACGCGCTGTACGGCTTCGCGCGATACGCCGACGACATCCTCGACGATCTTGACCCGCACGTGGGTTCCGACGTCCGCGGCCGCCGGCTGCAGCAGCTGTCGGAGCGATTCTTCTCCGGCGGTGCTCACCTGGAGGATCCGCTGGTCGCCGCGGTCACGGACACCGTGCGGCGCTATCGGATCAGCGCCGGGCTGTTCGAGGACTTTCTGGCTTCGATGCGGATGGATCTCACCGTCACCGAATATCCCGACCGCCACGCCCTCAACCTGTACATGCGGGGTTCCGCGGAAGCCATTGGTTTGCAAGTGCTTCCCATATTGGGCACGGTGACGCCCACGCAGGAGGCCGCCCCGTACGCCGCGGCACTGGGTCGGGCGTTCCAGCTGACCAATTTCCTGCGCGACGTCGACGAGGACCTGCAGCGCGGCCGGGTATACCTGCCGGCCGACGAACTGGCCGCCGAGGGCGTCGACCGAGAGCTGTTGCTCTGGTGCCACGCGCACCGCCGCACCGATCCGCGGGTGCGCCGGGCCCTGGTCGCCCAGCATGAAATCGCCAGGCAGACCTATCGATTCGCGTCGGAAGGGATTGCCACGCTGGCCGCCCGCTCGCGGCCGTGCGTGGCGACCGCGGCCGCACTCTACTCAGAGATCTTGGACTGCATCGAAAGAAGCGACTTCGCGGTGTTCGATCACCGCGCCACCGTCGGCAAGGCGCGACGACTCCGGGTCGCCGGTGCGGGACTGATACGGTCGTGGCGGGCGCGGAACGGCGCGCGGGGCGTTCGTCAATCGGGGGCCGGATGAGCGATCGGTGGCAATACCTGGCTGTGCTCGCCGCATGCCTGGTGATCACCGCGCCGCTGGAGATGTTCGGCCCCGGCGTCTACCGGCAGTGGCGCCGGCTCATCAAGGCGGTCGTGCCGGTGGCTGTCGTGTTCCTGATCTGGGATGCGATCGCGGTCGCCGTGCACGTGTGGACGTACGACCGCGCGTACCTGTGCGGCCTGAGCATCCCGTTCCGGGTGCCGATCGAAGAGGTGCTGTTCTTCCTCGTCATTCCGGTGTGCGCGTTGCTGACGTACAACGCGGTGACCACCATCCTGGCGAAGGTGCACCGCCGATGACCGGCCTGGGCTATACCCTGCCAGCCGCGCTGGCGGTATTGCTGGTCTGCGCAATGGAATTGGCGGTGCTGCGGACCGGACTCTTCCGGCGGCCGGCGTACTGGCTGTCGATGCTGATTGTGCTGGGATTCCAGATCCCGGTGGACGGCTGGCTGACCAAACTCAGCTCCCCAATCGTGATCTATGACGACAGGCAGCTCAGTGGCGTGCGTTTTCCCTTCGACATCCCGATCGAGGATTTTCTGTTCGGCTTCGCGCTGGTCACCGCGGTGCTGTTGCTGTGGGAGCGGCAACGTGCGCGTCGGTGATGCGGGCCCCGGTGAGTTGGCGGCCGCGTTCGACGCGGGAGCGGCGGCCTACGACCGCCTAGTCGGTGCCAGCCCCGGCTACCACGCGCAGCTCGCTTTGTCGGCTCGACGGATGCGGATTCCGGCCCGCGGCAAGGGGTTACGCTTGCTCGATGCCGGATGCGGCACGGGCGCCTCGACGGCCGCACTGCTGGCCGTCGCGCCGGAGGCGGACATCGTCGCGGTCGACGCATCGCGGGGAATGCTCGACGCGGCGCTCGCGAAGCGCTGGCCCGACTCGGTGCGCTTCGTGCACACCCCCGTCGAACAGCTGGCAGAACACGGGATCACCGGCCCCTTCGACGGCATCCTGGCCGCCTACCTGATCCGCAACGTCGCCGACCGCGACGCACAGCTGCGCAAGTTCCGCGAGCTGTTGCGCCCGGGCGGCACGCTGGCGGTGCACGAATACTCGGTGCGAGACTCCCCCGCGGCGACCCGCATCTGGCACGCGGTGTGCTGGGGCATCATCATCCCCGCCGGCTGGTGGCGCACCCGGGACGCGGGGTTGTATCGCTACTTGTGGCGCAGTGTGCTGGCGTTCGACGGCGCTGCCCGGTTTCGGATTCGCCTTGCCGACGCCGGTTTCACCGCGGTGCACAGCGAGACGATGCCCGGCTGGGAAGCCAACATCGTGCACACTTTTCTGGCGGATGCGCCGCGATGACCGCCGACCGGCGTCGCCGAACGTTCGACGCGCCAACAGGATTGCCGGATGCCGTGCGGCCTCGGGGAAACGGATGTCTTCGAGGAACGTCGCGGCGTCGGTGTGGTCCAGGCGCTTGTAGGTGCCGGGCACCGATACGGCGGCCAGTGGTGCGGCCGCCCGGGCGTCGATGCGGGTGAAGTCACGCAGCCGGAACGTGGGGCTGCGCGCCGCGAACACCACGGCGTTCCACGGTGGGGTGCGCGGCAGCCCGCGGAAGCTGTCGCGCCGGCCCGCCCCGTCGATCAGCGGGTAATCCTCGACGGGAGTGAGCATCCGCAGTTGCGGGTCGATTCGGCTCAGCAGGGCGCGCAGGTTGTAGTACTGCCGGAAGAACGCGTGGAAGCCGCGGGTCATCGCGAGCTCGGCGCCCCCTTCCAGTACCGCGCTGTCTCGTGGGAGGAGAAGCGCCGCCCGCTCGCCGCCGCCCGAGTGCCCGATGC
>NZ_LZMB01000499.1 GCF_001673555.1 Mycobacterium sp. 1165178.9
ATCAACAAGTGCGCCAACCGGTTTGATGCTTCATCAAGCTCGCGATAGGTCATCGACTGGCCAGCGAAACTGAGCGCTACCGCCTCTGGGGCCCGGGCCACCTGCGCGGCGAACACCGCCGGAATCGACACCCCCAAGCCCGCCGGCCGAGCCAACGCCGCCCGATTACCCCAACCCTCCAACTGGGCAAGCTCACCAGCACCCAACACATCCACCGACGACAACCGCGCCGCCGGATCAACGGTCATCGCCAGCACCACCCGCTGCAACCGCTCGATCAACACCTCAATGCTGGCCGCATCGAACACATCAGTGCGAAACTCCACCTCCCCACCAATCCCGGCGGGCTCACCAGCATCGGTCCAACGCTCAGCCAACGACCACGTCAAATCCATACGCGCAGTATGGGTATCGGCCCGCAACGGCGTGACCTGCAAATCCCCCAACATCGCCCCGGCCGCATCACCGTCTTGCCAGTTCTGCCACGCCAACATCACCTGAACCAACGG
>NZ_LZMB01000500.1 GCF_001673555.1 Mycobacterium sp. 1165178.9
CCGGCCGCCGTCGCAGGCCTGGCCCAGCTGGGCGTCGCCGGCATCACCGTGGTGGCGCGCAACCCCGACAAGGCGGCCCGGTTGGTGGACCTCGGCGAGCAATTGGGCGTGCCGACCCGGTTCTGCGACCTGGACGGCGGCGGGCTGGTCGACGAGGTGGCGGGCGCCGAGGTGCTGGTCAGCACCATCCCGGCGGACGTGGCGCAACGCTACGTCGGCACCTTCGAACGCATCGGTGTGCTGCTGGACGCGGTCTACGATCCGTGGCCCACCCCGCTGGCCGCCGCGGTGAGCGGCGCGGGCGGCCGCGTGGTCAGCGGCCTGCAGATGCTGCTGCATCAGGCCTTCGCGCAGGTGGAGCAGTTCACCGGGCTGCCCGCACCGCGCGAGGCCATGACTTGCGCGGTGCGCGCACCGGATTAGCCTGCCGCGCATGCGGATTGCAGCGGCGTGTCTGGTGCTGGCCTGGTTGGCGGCGTTGAGTTGCTATGACATCCGCGAACGGCGCTTGCCCAACGCGCTGACGCTGACC
>NZ_LZMB01000501.1 GCF_001673555.1 Mycobacterium sp. 1165178.9
TGCGCCGGTGCGCATAATAGATCGCGGGCAGTGCGATGTTCTCCGCGCCGATGTAGGACCAGATGTCGAATTCGGTCAGTGGGATCCGAAGGCCCAGCGCCCCGAGCTGTGGAACCTGTACAACGGCCGCCATCACAAGGGCGAGCACATCCGGGTCTTCCCGCTGTCCAACTGGACCGAATTCGTCACGGAAGCTGAACACGCGTTCCTTGGCGCGAGCCTTCTCTTCGTCGCGGCGCGCTCCCCCGAACGCGGCGTCGAACTTGTTCTCCCCGATTGCCCGCAGCAGTGTCACGGTCTGAATCGAGTTACGTCCCTGGCGCGGCTCGACGACGCGTCCGGCGTCGATGTCCTCCTGGACCGAGGCGATCACCAGGCGCACGCCGTGCTCGGCCACCAACTCGTCGCGGGTCGCGATCACCTCGTCGAAGTTGTGCCCGGTGTCGACGTGCATCACCGGGAAGGGCAGCCGGCCGGGACGGAACGCCCGCAGCGCCAGGTGCAGCATGACGATCGAATCCTTGCCGCCGGAGAACAGCAGCACCGGCCGCTCGAACTCCGCGGCCACCTCACGGATGATGTGAATCGCCTCTGCCTCCAGCGAGCGCAGATGACTCAATTCGTACTGGCCGGCGGCGGGGGCCACCTTCAGATCACCGGTCATGGCTTCCTTCGAAAAAACCTGGCAGAACTGACCAGATTAAGTAGCTTAGCAAGCTATAAGACCAGCTCGGCCCGGCGCTGTCAACCTCAGGCCCGCGGCCAGCGACCGGCGTGGCGCGCACGCCAGAAACTGGACACATCGCGCCACGAGTCGCGGCCGCCCTTCTACCGCAGATGGGCGTGCGAAAACATGGACGGATGTCTGCCTCCCCCGAATCTGTCCCGTCCGCGTCGAGCGGTCGCGACGTCATCGCGCAGTTCCTCCCCGAATCCCCGTTCGTCGTCAAGCTGGGCATCCTCGCCGACCGCCTGGATGAGGAAGAAGTGCGGCTGCGGCTGCCCTGGGACCCTTCCAACGTGACCATCGGCGACATGGTCCACGGCGGTGCCATCGCCACGCTCGCCGATCTCACCGTCATGGCGGCGGCGTGGTGCGGCGCGCAGGCACCGCCCGCACTGCGGGGCGTGACGGTGTCGATCACTTTGGACTTCATGGCACCGGCGCGGGCCACCGACCTGATCGGCGTGGGTCGGGTGCTGCGGCGCGGCCGGTCCCTGGTCAATTGCGAGGCCGAGATCGTCGACCCACAGGGCACGCTGGTCGCCAAAGCGCTGGCAACCTACAAGGTGGGTTGAGTCCTAGAGCGTGACCTCGTTGAGCTTGCCGGTGGCCACGTCGAAGACGAATCCGCGTGCGGAGACGTGCTTGGTGACGAAGGGGCTGCCCTCGATGCGGCGCAGCGATTGCCGGACGTCCTCGGCGAGGTCGCCGAAAGCCTCTGCCGCCCAAGGCGGTTTGACCCCGGTCTCCTCCTGGATGCTGCGCTTGAAGTCGTCGTCGGTGAAGGTGAGCATGCCGCAATCGGTGTGGTGAATCAGGATGATCTCCCGCGTCCCCAACAAGCGCTGGCTGATGGCCAGCGAGCGGACGACGTCGTCGGTGACGACCCCACCGGCGTTGCGGATGACGTGGGCCTCTCCCTCGTTGAGCCCGAGGATGCGATAGACGTCGAGCCGGGCATCCATGCATGCGACGACCGCGACATGTTTGCCCGGCGGCATCGGCAGCGGACCCTCGAAGGTGCTCGCATAATCGGCGTTGTTGGCCAGGTATTCATCGGTAACCGTCACGCAAGCCTCCTCGAGGTGTGTCGCGGCCCGGGCCGTGCGGCGCTTGCTGCGTGGCCCGCACCGCGGTGGATCCTAACAACCGATCACACGCGATTCACGCATGAGAATCAACCGGATCCGAAGGCGAAATCAACGCGCAAGGCTCCGCAGGACGACGCTGCGCCGCCGGCTCGATAGCCTGTCCCAATGCGACGTGGGGTGTGCGGAGCGGCATGACTCGGTTCCTGGCACGCCGGTTGCTCAACTACCTTGTGCTGCTGGCGCTGGCATCGTTTCTGACGTTTTGCCTGACGTCGGTGGCCTTCAGGCCACTGGACAGCCTGTTGCAGCGCAATCCGCGCCCGCCGCAGGCCGTGATCAACGCCAAGGCCCACACGCTGGGTCTGGATGAGCCCATTCCGATCCGCTATGCGCACTGGGCGTCGCACGCAGTGCGCGGGGACTTCGGCAAGACCGTCACCGGCCAGCCCGTCGGAACGACGCTGTGGCGTCGCATCGGGGTCACCCTGCGTCTGCTGGTCATCGGTTCGCTGGTGGGCACCGTGCTGGGCATAGCGGCCGGGGCGTGGGGCGCCATCCGCCAGTATCGACTCAGCGATCGCGTGGTCACCATGGTGGCGCTGCTGGTTCTCAGCACGCCGACATTCGTGATCGCCAGTCTGCTGATCCTTGGCGCGCTGCGGGTGAACTGGGCCGTCGGCATCCACATCTTCGACTACACCGGAGAGACCTCACCGGGGGTGAGCGGTGGGACCGGCGCACACCTGCTCGACCGGCTACGGCATTTGGTCTTGCCGTCACTGACCCTGGCGCTGGCCGCCGCGGCGGGATACAGCCGTTACCAGCGCAACGCGATGCTCGACGTCCTCGGCCAGGATTTCATTCGCACGGCGCGCGCCAAGGGGCTAACGCGCCGGCGGGCGATGGTCAAGCACGGGCTGCGCACCGCGCTGATCCCGCTGGCCACCCTGTTCGCCTATGGCGTGGCCGGCCTGGTCACCGGAGCGGTGTTCGTGGAGAAGATCTTCGGCTGGCACGGCATGGGCGAATGGCTGGTGCAGGGCATCGCGACTCAGGACACCAACATCATCGCTGCGATCACCTTGTTCTCCGGCGCGGTGGTGCTGCTGGCCGGCCTGCTGTCGGACGTGTTTTACGCGGCCCTCGATCCACGGGTGCGGGTGTCATGACTTCGCAGGCGAACGTCGATGCCGCCCACGGGTTTTCGGGTCACGAAGTCGCAGGCTTCACCTCACGCCGCACCCTGGTGCTTCGGAGGTTTGCCCGCAACAGGTTCGCTGTGGCATCGCTGACGATCTTGGTATTGCTGTTCGTCGGCTGCTACACCCTGCCCGCGGTGCTGCCCTATTCCTACGAAGACCTCGATTTCACCGCCTTACTGCAGCCGCCGAGCTCGCGCCACTGGCTGGGCACCAACGCGTTGGGTCAAGACCTGCTGGCGCAAATCCTGCGCGGGATGCAGAAGTCGATGCTGATCGGTGTCTGCGTGGCTGTCATCTCCACCGGCATCGCGGCCACCGTCGGGTCGGTCGCAGGCTACTTCGGTGGCTGGCGCGATCGCGCGCTGATGTGGGTGGTCGACCTGCTGCTGGTGGTGCCCAGCTTCATCCTCATCGCCATCGTGACGCCCCGGATCAAGAACTCGGCCAATGTCTTGATGCTGGTCCTGTTGCTCGCCGGGTTCGGGTGGATGGTCAGCTCGCGCATGGTGCGCGGCATGACCATGAGTCTGCGGGAGCGCGAATTCATCCGGGCCGCAAGATATATGGGGGTCTCCAGCCGTCGCATCATCGTCGGTCACGTGGTGCCCAACGTGGCATCCATCTTGATCATCGACGCCGCTCTCAACGTCGCCTCGGCCATCCTGGCCGAAACCGGCCTGAGCTTCCTCGGTTTCGGCATCCAGCCGCCGGACGTGTCGCTGGGAACTTTGATCGCCAACGGCACCCAATCGGCGACCACCTTTCCCTGGGTGTTTCTGTTTCCCGCGGGCGTGCTGGTGCTGATCCTGGTGTGCGCGAACCTCACCGGCGACGGCCTGCGGGATGCGCTCGATCCGGGCAGCGCGGTGCTGGGCGGTGGTGGCCGATGAGCGCGCTGCTCGAGGTGACCGACCTGGCGGTCACCTTCCCGACGGGTGATGCGCCGGTGGCCGCGGTGCGCGGTGTCAGCTACAGCATCGGACCCGGCGAAGTCGTGGCGATGGTCGGCGAATCCGGTTCGGGGAAGTCCGTTTCGGCGATGGCGGCCATCGGTCTGTTGCCCGAGTACGCGCAGGTCCGCGGCTCGGTGCGGTTGCACGACACCGAGTTGCTGGGCCTTGGCGACGACGCGATGTCGCGGCTCCGCGGCAAGACGGTCGGCATGGTATTCCAGGATCCGATGTCGGCACTGACACCCGTCTACACCGTCGGTGACCAGATCGCCGAGGCGATCGAGATCCACCAGCCGCGGGTGGGCAAGAAGGCCGCGCGCCGGCGAGCGGTGGAATTGCTCGAGCTGGTCGGGATAGCCCAGCCGCAGCGACGCGCCCGCGCGTTTCCGCATGAGCTATCCGGCGGCGAACGACAACGGGTGGTCATCGCGATCGCGATCGCCAACGACCCCGACCTGTTGATCTGCGACGAACCCACCACCGCGCTGGATGTCACGGTGCAGGCGCAGATCCTCGAGGTGCTCAAAACGGCGCGCGACATCACCGGTGCCGGGGTGCTCATCATCACGCACGACCTCGGCGTGGTCGCCGAGTTCGCCGACCGCGCCCTGGTGATGTATGCCGGGCGGGTCGTCGAATCCGCCGACGTGCTAACGCTTTACCGGGATCGCCGAATGCCCTACACCGTCGGGCTGCTGGGCTCGGTCCCGCGGCTCGACGCCGCCCAAGGCACCCGGTTGGTGCCGATCCCCGGAGCGCCGCCGTCGCTGGCGGCCCTGGACCCGGGGTGCCCCTTCGCTCCGCGTTGCCCGCTGGTCATCGACGAATGCCGGGTCAAGGAGCCGAAATTGCTTTCCGTGGGCACCGATCACCGGGCGGCGTGCATCCGCACCGATGAGGTCGACGGGCGAAGTGCCGCCGACATCTACGGGGTGAGGACCGAAGCCCCCCACGCCGAATCCGCCGACACATCGGTCGTCGTGCGGGTGCGTGACCTGGCCAAGACCTACCGGCTGACCAAGGGGGTGTTCCGGCGCAGCGCCGGTGAGGTTCGCGCCGTCGACGGCGTCAGTTTCGAATTGCGGCAGGGCCGCACCCTGGGCATCGTCGGCGAATCCGGTTCGGGCAAGTCGACCACCCTGCACGAGATCTTGGAACTCACCGGACCCCAATCGGGTTCGATCGAAGTGCTGGGCACCGATGTCACCGCGCTGACCGCCGCGAGCAGGCGAGCGCTGCGGCGCGACATTCAGGTCGTGTTCCAGGACCCGGTCGCCTCGCTCGACCCGCGGCTACCGGTATTCGAACTGCTCGCGGAGCCCCTGCGGGCCAACGGATTCGACAAGGGTCGCGCCGATTCGCGAGTCGCCGAGCTGCTCGACATCGTGGGACTGCGTCGCGCCGACGCAGTCCGTTACCCCGCCGAATTCTCCGGCGGGCAAAAGCAGCGCATTGGTATCGCCCGCGCGCTGGCATTGCAACCGAAGATCCTGGCGCTGGACGAACCGGTCTCCGCGCTCGATGTGTCCATCCAGGCCGGGATCATCAACCTGCTGCTCGACCTGCAAGAGCGATTGGACCTATCCTATCTATTTGTCTCTCACGACCTTTCGGTGGTCAAGCACCTAGCGCACGAGGTCGTCGTGATGTATGCCGGCGCCATCGTCGAGCAGGGTGACAGCCGCCAGGTCTTCGCCGATCCGCAACATGAATACACCAGGCGGCTGCTGAACGCGGTGCCGCAACCGGATCCGGGCAGACGTGTCTAGACGGGTTGTCAAGCCGGGCCGGACTACCCGGGTCGCCGCGATGCTTCTCGCGATCGCCCTTGCGCTCGCGGGCTGCTCGCCGGCCGTCAACCTGATCCCCGAAACCGGTCACAACGCGCAGATCGGCTCCACAAGCGACATCAACCCGCACGACCCGGCCACCCTGCAAGAGGGCGGCAACCTGCGGCTCGCGCTGACGGACTTTCCGCCGAACTTCAACATCTTGCACATCGACGGCAATTCGGCCGACGTCTCCGCGATGATGAAGGCCACCCTGCCGCGGGCTTTCATCATCGGGCCGGACGGCTCGACGACGGTCGACACCGACTACTTCACCAGCATCGAGCTCACCGGCACTGCGCCGCAGGTGGTTACGTACACAATCAACCCCCGGGCCGTGTGGTCCGACGGCACGCCGATCACCTGGGAGGACATTGCCAGCCAAATCCACGCCCTGAGTGGGGCCGACAAGACCTTCGAGATCGCCGGACCCAGCGGCGCCGACCGCGTCGCGTCGGTGACCCGTGGTGTGGACGACCGGCAGGCCATCATGACCTTTGCCAAGCCTTACGCCGAATGGCGAGGCATGTTCGCCGGCAACGGAATGCTGCTGCCCAAGAGCATGACGGCCACCCCGGAGGCGTTCAACAAGGGCCAGCTCGAGGGGCCCGGTCCGTCGGCCGGACCGTTCGTCGTCTCGTCGCTGGATCGGACCACCCAGCGGATCGTGTTGAGCCGCAACCCGAAATGGTGGGGCACGCGGCCTCGCCTGGACAGCGTCACCTATCTGGTGCTCGACGACGCCGCGCGGCTCCCCGCGTTACAGAACAACACGATCGATGCCACCGGGGTCGGCACGATCGACCAACTGACCATCGCGCAGCGCACCAAGGGGATCTCGATCCGGCGCGCGCCCGCTCCGGCCTGGTCTCACTTCACGTTCAACGGCGCCCCGGGCTCGATCCTGGCCGACAAGGCGCTGCGCGTCGCGGTAGCCAAGGGGATCGATCGGCAGACCATCGCCAAGGTCGTCCAGTACGGCCTCACCAGCGATCCGGTTGCGTTGGGCAACCACATCTATGTGGCCGGGCAGCAGGGCTATCAGGACAACAGCTCGGTCTTGCCCTACGACCCGGCGGCGGCCAGCCGAGAGCTCGACGCGTTGGGCTGGAAGCGCACCGGACAGTTCAGGGAAAAGGACGGCCGGCGGCTGGTCATCCGCGATTTGTTCTACGACGCCCAGGGCAGCCGGCAGTTCGCCCAGATCGCCCAGCACAGTCTCGGCCAGATCGGCGTCAAACTCGAGCTCGTTTCGCGCTCGGGCAGCGGCTTCTTCACCAACTACATCAACGTCGGAGACTTTGATATGGCCCGATTCGGTTGGCTCGGAGACGCTTTCCCACTCTCGGCGCTGACTCAGATCTACAAGTCCGACGGGGAAAGCAATTTTGGGAAGATCGGCAGTGACCAGATCGACGCCGCCATCGAAGACACGTTGGAAGAGCTCGACCCGGCCAGGGCACGAGCGTTGGCCAACAATCTCGACAAGCTAATCTGGGCGGAGGGATTCAGCCTTCCGCTGACCCAGTCACCCGGTGATGTCGCGGTCCGCAGCTCCCTCGCCAATTTCGGCGCGGCCGGTCTCGCCGACGTCGACTACACCGCCATCGGTTTCACGCGGAATTGACCGCCGCCGCAGCCGGTTCGGAATCGGCAGGGCGCCCTCGGCGATGGCCGCCGCTCCGAGCGCCTTCCACAGCAGCCGCACCTCAGGACGCGGCGGGAGCGCGTCCAACGCCGATGCTTGTGCCGCAAGGCCTTTCAGGTCGCCGCGCCGAACCGCATCGGCACTGGCAAGCGCCACGGGCTCACGGAAGTCCAGCGCGCTGTGCGCCATGCTCGGCAAGCGCAGGAGCACCGCATGGGGCAGCAGCGACGCGATACGTTGGGCGACGGCCGGGGGGGTGATCAGATCACGGCCCCCGGAGACCACCGCGGTGGGCCAGTCGAATTTCGGCATCTCTGCCGGCAGGTCGTACGGCTCGTCCTCGAAAGTAACTCGGTGCGTGCGTGTTCTACTCTCGGCGACCGCGGGATCGAGCGGCAGGCCGTCGGGTTCTGCAGCGTAGTCCAGTTCGCGGAACGCGATGCGGCTCACCAAGTCTTCTTCGTAGCGGAACGGCAGGTTGCTCAGGTGGGTGAACCGGGATAGCGCCCACCACAGCAACTTTCGCCCGTCGAGCAGCAGGTCGAGTTGACGCTCGAGCAGGTCGGTTCCGCCGTAGCCGTAGATTGTCGCGACGACCTGGGTCGCCGTCGCATCCATGACGCCGGCGTCGACGAGTTTGCGCATCTTCGGTGCCACCGAAGCGGTCTCGGGGCTGTCGCCCTTCAACAGCAGCCGGCGGATCGCGCGGCGCACGATGACGATGTCGTGCCGGGACAACAGGGGTGAATCGAGCACCATGCCGCGAACCCGGTCCGGATGACGCACCCCGACGCCGGCCGCGATGTAGGTGCCGTACGAGGCCCCGTAGACCACGGCCGACTCGGCTTGGGCATCGTCGAGCACGGCGGTCACATCGTCGACCACCTGGTTCACGGTCATCGATTGCGGCGGCAGATCGGCGCCCGAATCGTCGTGGCGCGACATCCCGACCCCGCGATGCTCGATCATGATGACGTCGAGACCGGCCGCGGCGGCCCGCCGTCGCAGCCCTTTGTACATCTGCACCGAGGCGACTCCCGGCCCGCCGGGGATGATGACCAGTGGATGGGCGGACTTGCGGCCCGCGCGAACGTAGTACAGATCGAACTCTTCGGCGCTGTGCGGTGAGATGGGCCGGCGCACGGGCCGTACGCCCGGCAGTTCCGCCAGCTTCTCCTGTATCCGGCTGCGCTTCGCGTTCATCGTCATCAGTGCGGGTCCACCATGAGCCCATTCTGCAGGCAAAGCGACAGCGCCCGGCACTGAATCGCTCTGACCAGCGGTACCGGCCGCGGGCGGCCGCCAGGGCTAAGCGCTGAGCACGATGCGGTGTGCGCCCTTGACACCGTCGTAGCGATCAGGGCTACAGGTGAGCACGATTACCTGTCCGTGGGCTCCCACGGTGTCGAACAACTCCCCCATCTTGATCAATCGGTCCGGGTCGGTGAAGCCGAGCGCGTCGTCGACCACCACCGGGACGGCGTCCTCCTTGGCGACCAGGGCCGCGCCGGCCAGCCGCGCCAAGATGCCGAGTTGCTCCTTCGCGCCGCCCGATAAGGATTCGTATGGCACCGTGATGCCGTTCAGGGTGCGGCTGCGGATGCACAAGTCGCTGTCGATGTCGACCTCGAAGCTCGGGCCGAACACCGGGCGGCCGAGCCTCTGCAGTTCCGCGCGGTAGGGCTCAACGTACCGCTGCCGGGTGGTGTCACGGTGGCGCGTCATGACCGAGCGCAGCAGCTGCGCCGCCCGCGCGCGGCCGCCCACCTGGCTGTGTTCGGTGGCGGCGTGCTGGCGTTCTGTTTCGGCTGCGTCGAGCTTGCCTTGGCGCCCCTCACTGCCGAACACCGAGAGTTCGATGGTGACCTCACGCAACGCACGGGCGGCTTCTTCGTAGCGCTCGCCGACCGAGTCGGCCTCTTTTTTGGCATCGGCCAATTCAATGGCGACCGCATCGGGCGCGGCCGCGGGACGCGCACCGGCGAGTTCGGTGGCTCGTTGTTGCGCGGCCTGCGCAGCGTCCAGCGCCGTAGCGGAAGAGGCCGCGAGTTCGTCGTCACCGGCCGACGCGCGCTCGGCCGCCAGCCGCTCGGCAGCGGCGTCCAGCTCCGCGCGCTGAGTATCCAATGTGTTCTGTAGAACCGTTGCCCGCGTTGACAACTCAGCCAGACCGTTCGCGGCTGCGGTGGCGGCCTGGCGGTGGGCCTCGCATTCGCTCGATGCGCCCGCCTGGGCCTGCAGGATCGCGGCGAGTTCGGCGCGGGCGGCGCCGATGTCCGTGGGAACGAGTTCGGTCCCGGCGAGGTCGTCACGCAGCTGCACCAGCCGCGACCGCAGCGCGTCAACCTGTTCGTCACCGCACAGGCCGGCCAGCGTCGCGGTGAGCTGATCACGGGTGCTCTGCAGCTCGCGGCGACGCTGATCGGCGGAGCGCGCCGCGGCGAGGTCGGTCACTTCACCGGCCGCCAGCGCCGCCGCCAACTCCTCGTGTGTCGCGGCATGTTTGGCGTGGATATCCAGTGTGGTAGCGCCCGGAGTGACCCTGGCGGTCAGGACGCCCGGAACCTCCACCGCGGTAGGTCCGGCGGCGGTGATCGACCAGCTTTGCCCCGCAGGCAGCGAGATCTGCTGGCCACCGACGACCAGTTGAATGTCCGCGGCAGCGCTGAATTCGATGGCCGCCGAGGTGAGCGCCAGTTGGTCACCGACGCGATCGACGGCGGCCGCGGCGTGCTCGATTCGTCGCAGCACCACCTCGGTGACGGCGATGGTGCTGAGTTCGGCGCCGATCCGCTCGCGATCCCGCTCGATGGCGTCGATCTTGGCTAACCGGGCGGTCAACCGGTCGGCCTCTTCGCGGTTGGCGAGTTGGTCGACCGTGCACCGCGCAGATTCGGTCCGGCGTTGCAGCTCGGCAAGGGCCTCGGTGGCCTGTTGCAGAGCGGCGCCGGCCGCTTCGGCCTCGGCACGGGCCGCGGCTTGGGCTTCCGCGGCTTCCGCTGCCTGCGTTTGTATTTCGGCGACTGCGCGGGCTCGGGTGTCGATTTCGGTGAGCAGTTGCCGGCGTGCAGCGTGGGCGCCGTTCGCCGCCGCGGCGGTGGCGGCCGCGGCCTCGGCGACAAGCTCAGCTTCACGCCGCTGCGCCGTCAGCGCCGCGATTTTGTCGGCGGCTTCCTGCGCGGCGGCAACCCGCGGCCCGACCGCGATTCGGCGCTGCGAGAAGTCGGCCACCTGCTCGGTCAACACGGCATGGCGAGCCACCCGGTCGTCGACCTCGGCGACGGCCGCCGCACACTGGGCGACCGCGGCCTCGGCGTCGGCCAGCCGGGTGATTGCGGCGGCCCATTCGCCCGTCGGCCGTCCGGTCGGAGTGAAGTAACGCCCGTACTCGGCGTCGATGCGTTCGATGAGCAAAGGCTCTGTGCCGCAGAGCCCCCCGCTGTCACCGGCGGCCACATCAAGCGCCCGCGAGAGCGCGTCGCACCCGGACAGGTCCACCGCGGCCGTCGAAGCCGACTGCAGCACCCGCTGGGCGTGCCACAGGTCGCTGTCTACTGTCTCGGCCAGCATCGCCCGGACCCGTTCGTGGGCTTCGTCGCCCGTTAATTGTTCGCGACACGGCCGGACAATCGTCAGTTCCGTCTCGCACTTCTTGTGAAAGCGCTTGCGATAGACGAAACGGTAAGGGCCGCAACTGATTTCTGCGGATACCTCGGAGCCCACATCGCTGTGGGTGGGCTTGACCTGCTTGACTTCCCTCTTCGTCGAACGGTCCCGGGCTTCCAGCAGCAGATCCAGGGCTTCGATCATCGACGACTTGCCGATCTCGTTGGCGCCGCAGACCACCACGACGCCGTGGTCGGGAAATTCGATTTCGCGGTGCGAGATGCCGCGGTAGTTGGTCAGGGTCAGCCGGTGCAGCTTCACGCCGCGCCCCGGTCGGTAAGGCGCAGCAATAACGCCAGCGCCGCCTGCGCATCAGCTGCGGTCGCCGAGTCCTCCCGCGCCGTGGTCACCAGCTCCTCGACCGCCGCGGCGGCGAAACCTCCGATACCGAGGTCGCTGAATTCGCCGTCGGCCGGGATCACCGCCAGGTCGGTGCGACGTTCCCACAGGCCTAGCCAGGCGAACAATCGCGCGTATTTGTCCAGGCACGCGTCCAGTGCGGCGCGGTCGGTGACTGTCAGCGAACCGGTCAGCCCCAGGCGTACGACCGTTCGCTCCTTCTCGGTCATCAGGTCGAGGTTCATGTCGAGGTCGGCGATATCGCGGCTGGTGTCGACCTGCCGGTGGATCGTGACGAACCGCCAGCATCCGAGGTGCCGCGGCGTGACGGCGACCGCCCGCTGCGGGTCGGCCTCGTCGATGTCGACGATCAGGACATGGCCGGGATCGGATTCGACATCGTCGAAGTTGGTGACTTCGGGGGAGCCGGAGTACCACACCCGGCCGCTGCCGCCGACCTGGGTCAGTGAGTGCTTGTCCCCCAGCGCCACGTAGTGCACCGCGCCGCGGGTCAGCGCGTCGTCGACCTCGGCCAGCCGGATCAGCGACGGCTTGTCCCGATCGGGATCCAGGACGTCGACACCGCCGTGCGCGACGAGGATCCGGGTGCCGCCACCGGCGGGCAGGCCCTCGAGGACGTCGGCGACCAGGTCGGTGGTCGGCACCTTCGACCGCCACGGCGCGGCGACGATCTCCACTCCGGGACGCACCTGATGCACTCCGCCCCGATCGAGCACCACGACGTTGTCGGGACGCTCGGCGGCGAACAGCGCGCTGGTGTACACCGATGAGGCATCCAGGGGATCATGGTTGCCCGGCAACAGGTACACCGGAATTCCAATGCCGCGCATGGCTTCCAGTGACTGCCCGATCACCTTGGGCGCAAGCTGGTTGTGTTCGAAGACATCGCCGGCCACGACAACGAACTCGGCGCCAACTTCCGCGGCCAGGGCGCCCAGCCCGGCAACCGCGTCGCGGCGGGCCGCCGAATAGCGTGGCTGCGCGTCACCAGCGAGGAAGTGCCTGGTCATGCCCAGCTGCCAGTCGGCTGTATGCAAAAATCGCATGCCCGCTTGACCCCCCTTCGAAGTGCGTGTTACCAGGGCATCGCGAGTTTAGGTCTGCGCACCGACAAGACGCGGGACCTCGGTCGGCAGGTCTTGGTCTGAGAAATCTAGCGACATCGGCCGGCTCCTGATCAACGCGCCGAACCCGGCAACACCGGCTCAAGACACCATTCAGGATCTGCTCGCGACCATGCTTCAAATGAGTTGCGCGAGTAGGAATCTACGTCAAGGCATGTACAAGCCGCTGCGCTCAGCCAAGCTCAGCATCCGCGGCTCCGACTCGAACCACATTGGCAAACAACACTTCCGATACGATCGCGCGAAAACCAACGAGCTTGAGGCCGAGGTGGCTCCGACAAGCTAACTTGGCGGGTTCTGAGGCCTGCCGGGATTCGGAAATGCCGGGTTAGTGTAGGCCGGTGTCTGTGGCTCATCGCCGGGATTCGGGCTCATTACCGGTGGTGGTCCGGACTCAGGCTCAGCTGATGGAGGCGGGGGTGCCCGATGTTCGGGCGGTGGCGGCCTGGGCACCAAATAGTTCTTCCAGGCGCCCGGTGGATTCGGTGCAGGGCCGATAGTGTTATCCGGCCAGCGCCATGAACAGCTACCGGAAGCACCCCCGAAATCGCCTGCAGGAATGGTTAACCCGAAGCCCATGAAACTTCCACCGATGGGGGCATTGCCACCTGGACCACCCAGGTTCCATCCGCCATATTCGCAGTGCCAGTGCGTGCTGTTCTCTTCGACGGGAAAATCACAGTAGTACGTCGTGGCCCCCGCCTCGAAAGTGCTTCCGCCAACACCGGGATAGTCGCACACGCCGGGGCCCGGAAGGTTGCCGCCCGGTCCGGCCCAGGCGACCGGCGAATTGAGGATTGCCCACAGGCCAACCCCCAGTGCCGCAAGTAATCTAATTCCCGTGCGCAACGACTCTTTCACTGTAAACGCCTTCTGGCTTCGGCAACGGTAGCGCGTGCCTCGAGCGGGGACTGCTATTCCAAGTTCTACAACGACCGGGACAAAATCGCAGAGGAATTAGGATTCGTCCCCATTGGGGATGACGACAACTGGCCGCCGCACTGATTAATCTCATTTCTCGTGACTGGCCAGCGCACCTTGCTGTTGATGCGGCATGCGAAGTCCGACTACCCGCTCGATGTCGCCGACCATGATCGGCCGTTGGCGCCGCGCGGCATCCGGCAGGCAGGCCTGGCCGGCGACTGGCTGCGTGCCCACGCACCCACCATCGACCGAGTGCTGTGCTCCACGGCGACGCGCACCCGTGAGACCCTGCTGAACGCCCGCATCGATGCGCCGGTGCGCTACAGCGAGCGCCTCTATGCGACCACGCCGGGCACGCTGATCGACGAGATCAACACCATGGACGACGGCGTCGGCACGCTGCTGGTCATCGGGCACGAGCCGACAATGTCGACCCTGGCGCTGGGCCTCGGCGGCGCCGAGGGCGCGAATACCTCTGCAGGCGAACGCATTTCAGCCAAGTTCCCGACGTCGGCGATCGCGGTGCTCACCGTGCCGTGCGCCTGGAAAGAGCTGGGACTCGGGATGGCGACACTGATCGACTTCGAGGTGCCGCGCTAGGCTCGATCGCAGCTACGAGTTGGTGGCCAGCGTCAGCTCCATCAGCTTGATGGCCTGTCCGCACGCATCGATGCCCGGCGCCTGGGGGTTGATCCACCATCCGACCACCCCGGCCGCGTCGCTGGCCACGCCGCACGCACCGTTCGCATCGTCGGGCCGCATCACGATCGAGTCGATGCCGGCGATCGAACGCGTCTCGATCTTGTACTTCAAGAATTCGGCGACCTTGCGCTCGTTGCTCAAGCTGCCCTGCTCGAACCAGAACCGGGTGATGTCGATCAGGCCGGCCGGATTGGCCGCCTGCCAGCGACAGATCGCACCGACGAACGTGCTCTGAATGTCGAGCGGGTCGGCGCCCACGGTCTTGGCCAGGATGTCGCTGGTCAAGACCTCACATTCCTTGAGCAGGTTCGGATACTGCTGCTGGGAGTTGTTGTTGCGGGGCACGTTGCCCCCCGCCTTGACCGCGTTGCCGCCGATCGAGCGGGAACACCCCGTCAACACCAACAGCGTGGCGATCACCACGATCGCGGCGGCAACCGTGGTCCTGCCGGCCCGGGAACGCGTGGCGGCCATCATTTCGAGTTCGCAATCGATTGACGAGCCAATTCTTTCGCTATGTCGCATGGCGGCGGGAACGGCTTCTGACTGAAACTGATTGACCATTCGATGAAGTCATCCTGGAACTGAATGCCCACCTCGCACAGAGAGTCACCCAGGTTGGGCTCGTTGCCCACCGCGATGAAACCGCCATGCCCGTTGATGTTGATGTCATCGACGCTGGCACGCGAGAGTTCTTCGGTCTTGCGTTCGCGTCCGATGGGGCTACCGCGATACCAGGAGAAGGAGAAGTGCGGCCCGAGGATGCCGCCGCCCGCGAGCCACTGGCATCCGACGGAGTTGCGGGCGGTGTTGATCAGTCCGGTGACCTTGGTGAGCTCCGCTACGGTCTGGTCGCTGATGCCGCCGCATTGCGGGAACATCGCACCATGGCTGCCCTGGCCGTTCTGCGCCGTCGACGACGCCGTCGCACCCGGTTTGTTGCCGCCGGAATCCGAGCAGCCCGCGGCCGCGGGGATCAGGATCGTCAATGCTGACGCCACAAGAGCCAGCGCCCTCGCGTCACGCCGCACCGC
>NZ_LZMB01000502.1 GCF_001673555.1 Mycobacterium sp. 1165178.9
TGCGGCTACTGCATGGGCGGACGGACGTCGCTCATGGTGGCGGGGCGGCTGCCGGACCGGGTGGCCGCGGCGGCGTCCTTCCACGGAGGCGGCCTGGTGACCGACACCGAGGACAGCCCGCACCTGCTCGCCGACCGGATGAGCGCCACGGTGTACGTGGGCGGCGCCAAGGACGATGCGTCGTTCACCGCCGATCATGCCGAGCAGCTCGACAAGGCGCTCACGGCGGCCGGTGTCGAGCACACCATCGAGTGGTATCCGGCCGGCCATGGATTCGCGGTTCCGGATAACGCGCCGTACGACGCCGCCGCGGCCGAGCGGCACTGGGAGGCGATGACGGAGGTGTTCGCGTCCGCGCTACCGCGTTAACGCGGTCATCAGCAGCGTCGCGGCCACCGAAACGCCGTCGGTGCGGATCGTTGCGGCCACCGAACTGGCCCGCGCGCGGACCTGGGCGGTCAGGGCCGCCTTGAGCGCGGTCGACAGCGACTGGGTGGTCGGAGCGGGCCCGTCATGGGCGGAGCCGAGGCCCAGGTCGC
>NZ_LZMB01000503.1 GCF_001673555.1 Mycobacterium sp. 1165178.9
CGCCCATATCGTCGAGGCGTTGACGCCATTCGGCCAGTTGGTCTTCGTGCGTCAGGTCTGGAATGCCCGTGTCGGCGGCGGTATTGGTACACGGCGACTTTCGCATGGGCAACCTCATCGTCGACGGGTCGAACCTCGCCGCGGTACTGGACTGGGAGCTGGTGCACATCGGGCAGGCGTACGAAGACCTCGCGTGGTTCTGCATCCGGGCGTGGCGATTCGGCGCTCCGGCCGGCCTCGGCGCCGGCGGCCTGGGCAGCATCGAAAGCTTCCTGCGTGCCTACGAAGAGGCCAGCGCGACTACGGTCGACCGGGTGGCGTTTCACTGGTGGCTGGTGCTGGCCACCTTGCGCTGGGGTGTCATCTGCCGTTTCCAGGCGGAACGGCACCTGAGCGGACACAACCGCTCGGTCGAGCTGGCCACCATCGGCCGTCGCGTCTGCGAAACCGAGTGGGACCTCCTCAACCTGCTCGAGGCGCGGCGATGAACGGCGCATACGGTCGCCCGCTGGCCGCCGAACTGGTTGCCGCGGTCGCCGAATTCCTGGAAACCGATGTGCGCGGCGCGACTGAGGGACAGGTCAACTTCCATGCCCGGGTCGCGGCCAATGCATTGCGCATCGTCGAGCGCGAGCTACTCGACGAGAATGCGGCCGAATCCCGCGCGGCGCTGGACGGCCTGGGCTTCGAAGATGAAAAGCAGCTGGCCGCCGCGATTCGGGCCGGCGACATGGACGGGCAAGCGGACCAGGTCACCGCCTGCCTGCGCATCCTGGTGCGACGCCGACTGGCCGTCGCCCACCCCGGATACGACAGCGAATAGCTCGGCGACCAGATAGGAGCCAGACATGCCCGCTTCCAGCGCCGAGACGGTTCTCGATGCGGCCAACCGCCTGTTCACGGCGATCGAGCGAAGCGATGTCGCCGCGGTTGACGCGATGTGGAGCAACGACATCGCGGTGTGGCGCGTCGGCTCGCGGCGCGACGACGACAAGACCCGCGCGATGCGGGTCATCGATTGGTTCATCGGCGCGACCACGCAGCGTCGCTACGAAATCCTGGACCGGCAGCTGTTCGATGACGGCGCCGTCCGGGGCTTCGTCCAGCAGCACATCCTGCACGCCACCGGGCATGCCGGGCAGTCGATCTCGCTGCGAGTCTGCATCGTGATCCGGGTGGGCACGAACGGCCTGATCGAGCGGATCGACGAATACTTCGACCCCGCCGGGATCGCGCCGCTGACGAACTAGCGCTACATTCGCCACGACACATTGGGGGTGACGATGACGACGTTGGAGACACTGCTTCACGATCCCGAGATGGCCGGCGTGTGGAACCTGGCCCCGGATCGCTCGGCCATCACGTTCAAGATCAGGAACATGTGGGGCCTGGTGAACGTCAAGGGCCGCTTCACCGACTTCACCGGCGATGGCCAACTGACCGGCAAGGGAGCGGTTTTCGGCCGGGTGGACATCCGCGCCGGCTCGCTGAACACCGGCATCGGGCGTCGCGACAAGCACCTGCGCTCCGCCGACTTCTTCGACGTCGAACGCTTCGGGGAGATCAGCGTCGTCGTCACCGCGGTGCACCCGACGAAAGGCAAGGGCGCCGACCTTCGCACCAGCTTCACGATCAAAGGCGTCACCGCGGAGGTGTCGCTGCCCGTCACGATCTCCGAGCTCGACGACGGCTCGATCCGAATCACCGGTGAAACCAAGCTCGATCGGGACCGGTTCGACCTGGGTTGGAACCGGGCCGGCATGATCGGCTCGACGGCGACGGTCGCGGCGGACGCAATCTTCGTGCGGGTATCGCAATAAACATTTCTGCGGGCACCCCGCTGAACCCGGGCCGGCACCAGTAGCATCTGCACCGTGTCCGACTCCACCATCACCCTGCGGATCCTCGTCTACAGCAGCAATGTCCAAACCCGCGAACGGGTGATGCGGGCACTGGGCAAGCAGCTGCATCCGGACCTGCCCGAGCTGAGCTACGTCGAGGTGGCGACCGGGCCCATGGTGATTGCGACGATGGACAAGGGCGGCATCGACTTGGCCATCCTGGACGGCGAGGCCACCCCTACCGGCGGGATGGGAATCGCAAAGCAGCTCAAAGACGAACTCGAGACCTGCCCGCCCCTGGTCGTGCTGACCGGGCGGCCCGACGATGCGTGGTTGGCCTCCTGGTCGCGCGCCGAGGGCGCGGTGCCGCATCCCATCGACCCCATCCTGCTCGGCCGCACTGTGTTGAACCTGCTGCGAGAGCCGGTTCGCTGATCCGGTTCACGCCGCGCCTTGCCGCGGACGTCGTTCCCGGCCGCCGAAGGCGGCAGCCCTGACATTTTGGGCCGTCTCGCCAAGGCGACCGCCACTGGTCGCGACGTTGCTGACGACGACCCATCCGCCCTCGCGATGCCGTTGATCATGACCGCCGCAGCGATCGGCGCAGCCGGGCCTTTGCTGGTGTTCCCCGGGCGGCTGGTGCGGCACATCGCGTGCGACGGCGAGCATTGGTTTCACCGACTATCGAGTTTGCGCAGCACAGCGCCCCACGGCACCGCCGATACGGCAAAACCTCCACCCCGGGCAAGCGCGCCGCACGCCGCGACGCTATGTTGTAAATCACTGTGGCGGGCCTGCGGCCCGGTTCGTCACAGCAGCCCGGCTACCGCCTGGCCGCCGCAGGCGGCTCGTACGACGGATCATGGAGCGAGTTGAACGTCTACATACCCATCTTGGTGCTAGGCGCCATTGCCACTGCCTTTGCCGTGGGCTCGGTGGCGATCGCGAGCCTGGCCGGCCCGTCGCGTTTCAACAAGTCGAAGATGTCGGCGTACGAGTGTGGAATCGAACCCACCGAGACATCGGTGAGCGGCCCGCATGCGACAGCCGGGCAGCGCTTTCCGGTGAAGTACTACCTCACCGCGATGCTCTTCATCGTCTTCGACATCGAAATCGTGTTCCTGTACCCCTGGGCCGTCAGCTATGACGCGCTGGGCACCTTCGCTCTGGTCGAAATGGTGATCTTCATGCTGACGGTTTTCGTGGCCTACGCCTACGTGTGGCGCCGCGGCGGCCTGACGTGGGATTGAGGTAAGACGTGGGTCTTGAGGAACAGCTGCCCGGCGGGATTCTGCTGTCCACAGTCGAGAAGGTCGCGGGCTACGTCCGCAAGAACTCACTGTGGCCGGCGACGTTCGGGTTGGCCTGCTGCGCCATCGAGATGATGGCAACGGCCGGGCCAAGATTCGACATCGCCCGGTTCGGCATGGAGCGATTCTCGGCGACCCCCCGGCAAGCCGATCTGATGATCGTCGCCGGACGGGTGAGCCAGAAGATGGCTCCGGTGTTGCGACAGATCTACGACCAGATGGCCGAACCGAAATGGGTGCTGGCCATGGGCGTATGCGCGTCATCCGGCGGGATGTTCAACAACTACGCGGTGGTGCAGGGCGTCGATCACGTGGTCCCGGTGGACATCTACCTGCCCGGCTGCCCACCGCGCCCGGAGATGCTGCTGTACGCAATCCTCAAGCTGCACGAGAAGATTCAGGAGATGCCGCTGGGCGTCAACCGGGAGACCGCCATCGCCGAAGCCGAGCAGGCGGCGCTGTCGGCCCGGCCCACCATCGAGATGCGCGGACTGCTGCGATGAGCTCACCGGACCAAGACCCTAAAGAAGCAATCAGCCGCGCCGACGAAGAAGTCATCGATGTGCGCCGCGGGATGTTCGGCGCCAAGGGCTCGGGTGACACGTCCGGTTACGGGCGACTGGTGCGCGAAGTCCTGCTCCCGGGCAGCAGCCCGCGGCCCTACGGCGGCTACTTCGACGAGGTGGTCGACGGACTGGCCGCGGCGTTGAGCAAGGACAACGTCGAATTCACCGACGCCATCGAGAAAGTCGTCGTGTACCGCGACGAACTGACCTTGCACGTTCGGCGCGACGCGCTGGAGCAGGTCGCTCGCCGGCTGCGCGACGACCCGCAGCTGCGCTTCGAAATGTGCCTGGGCGTCAGCGGGGTGCACTACCCGCACGAGACGGGACGCGAACTTCACGCGGTATATCCGTTGCAGTCGATTACGCACAATCGCCGCGTCCGCCTGGAAGTGTCTGCGCCCGACGGTGATCCGCACATTCCCTCGCTGTTCGGGATTTATCCGACGACCGACTGGCACGAACGGGAGACCTACGACTTCTTCGGCATCATCTTCGACGGGCACCCATCCCTGACCCGCATCGAGATGCCGGACGACTGGCACGGGCACCCCCAGCGCAAGGACTACCCCCTCGGCGGAATTCCCGTCGAATACAAAGGCGCACAGATACCCCCGCCCGACGAGCGGAGAGCTTACAACTGATGAGCACTACCACTGAATCGACGCACGACGGCGCCGGCGAGACCTTTGTGGTCGCCGGCGGCCAGGACTGGGACAAGGTCGTCGAAGCAGCCCGCGCTGTCGATCCCGGCGAACGCATCATCGTCAACATGGGGCCCCAACATCCGTCCACGCACGGGGTGTTGCGGCTGATCCTGGAGATCGAGGGCGAGACGGTCACCGACGCCCGGTGCGGCATCGGGTACTTGCATACCGGAATCGAAAAGAACCTCGAATACCGCTACTGGACCCAGGGTGTCACCTTCGTGACCCGGATGGATTACCTCGCGCCGTTTTTCAACGAGACGGCGTACTGCCTCGGTGTGGAGAAGCTGCTCGGCATCACCGATCAGATTCCGGAGCGGGTCAACGTGATCCGGGTGATGATGATGGAGCTCAACCGGATCTCCTCGCATCTGGTGGCATTGGCCACCGGCGGCATGGAACTGGGCGCCATGACCCCGATGTTCGTCGGATTCCGCGGACGCGAGATCGTCCTGACCCTGTTCGAGTCGATCACCGGCCTGCGAATGAACAGCGCCTACGTCCGCCCAGGGGGTGTGGCGCAGGATCTACCGCCTAACGCGGAAGCCGAGATCGTCGAAGGCCTCAAGGAACTCAGGCAGGTCCTGCGCGACATGGGTGGCCTGCTCAACGAGAACGCGATCTGGAAGGCCCGCACCCAGGACGTCGGATATCTGGATCTGACCGGTTGTATGGCGCTGGGCATCACCGGCCCCATCCTGCGTGCGACCGGCCTTCCCCACGATCTGCGTAAGAGCGAACCGTACTGCGGATACGAAAACTACGAATTCGACGTAATCACCGAAGACACATGTGATGCTTACGGGCGCTACATGATTCGCGTCAACGAGATGTGGGAGTCGATCAAGATCGTCGAGCAGTGTCTGGACAAACTGAAGCCCGGCCCGACCATGGTCGAGGACCGCAAGATCGCCTGGCCGGCCGACCTGAAGGTGGGCCCCGACGGCTTGGGCAACTCACCCGAACATATCGCCAAGATCATGGGCGGCTCCATGGAGGCGTTGATTCACCACTTCAAACTGGTCACCGAGGGCATCAGAGTTCCGGCGGGCCAGGTCTACACGGCGGTCGAATCGCCGCGCGGCGAGCTGGGCGTGCACATGGTCAGCGACGGCGGCACCCGGCCCTACCGGGTGCACTACCGAGACCCCTCGTTCACGAATCTGCAGGCGGTGGCTGCGATGTGCGAAGGCGGGATGGTCGCCGACCTGATCACCGCGGTCGCCAGCATCGACCCGGTGATGGGCGGGGTGGACCGGTGACGGGGCCACAGGGGCAGCCGGTCTTCATCCGTCTCGGCCCACCGCCCGACGAGCCCAACGCGTTCGTCGTCGAGGGTGCGCCCAAGACGTATCCACCCGAGGTGCGGGCCCGGCTCGAGGTCGACGCCAAGGAGATCATGGGCCGCTACCCCGACAAGCGTTCGGCGCTGTTGCCGTTGCTGCACCTGGTGCAAGCCCAGGATTCCTATGTCACACCGGCGGGCCTGGATTTCTGCGGTGAGCAGCTGGGGCTCACCGGGGCCGAGGTGTCCGCGGTGGCGAGCTTTTACACCATGTATCGGCGCGGCCCCACCGGCGAATATCTGGTGGGTGTCTGCACAAACACGTTGTGCGCCATCATGGGTGGCGATGCCATCTTCGAAGCCCTGAAGGAACATCTGGGCGTGGGCAACGACGAGACCACCGCCGACGGATCGGTCACGCTGCAGCACATCGAATGCAACGCCGCCTGCGATTACGCACCGGTGGTGATGGTGAACTGGGAGTTCTTCGACAACCAAACGCCGGAGTCGGCGCGCGAACTCGTCGACTCCCTGCGTTCCGGCGAGCCGAAGTCGCCCACTCGTGGTGCCCCGCTGTGCGTCTTTCGCGAGACGTCGCGCATCCTGGCCGGCCTGCCTGACGAGCGTCCTGACCAGGGCCAGGGCGGCGCCGGCGCGGCCACGCTGGCCGGCCTGAAGGTTGCCCAGGAACTCGGCATGGAGGCGCCCAGCGCGCCGGAAGGCCAGTAATGACAACAACTTCTGACAATCAGGCGACACCGCTGACGCCGGTCATCAGCCGGTTCTGGGACGACCCCGAATCCTGGACGCTGGAGACCTACCACCGCCACGGCGGTTACGAGGCGATGAAGAAGGCGCTGGCGATGGAGCCCGACGCGGTGATCGGGATGGTGAAGGATTCCGGGCTGCGCGGGCGCGGCGGCGCGGGATTCTCGACGGGGACGAAATGGTCGTTCATCCCGCAGGGTGACACCGGCGCGGCCGCCAAACCCCATTACCTGGTGGTCAACGCCGACGAGTCGGAACCCGGTACGTGCAAAGACATTCCGCTGATGCTGGCGACGCCTCATGTCCTCGTCGAGGGCGTCATCATCGCCTCGTACGCGATCCGGGCCAGCCACGCGTTCATCTATGTGCGCGGGGAGGTGCTGCCGGTCCTGCGCCGCCTGCAGAACGCGGTGGCGGAGGCCTACGCCGCCGGCTACCTGGGCCGCGACATCAACGGCTCGGGCTTCGACCTGGAACTGGTGGTGCACGCCGGTGCCGGCGCCTACATCTGCGGCGAGGAAACCGCGCTGCTGGACTCGCTGGAAGGCCGCCGCGGCCAGCCGCGGCTGCGCCCGCCGTTCCCGGCTGTGGCCGGACTCTACGGCTGCCCGACGGTGATCAACAATGTCGAGACCATCGCGAGCGTGCCGGCGATCATCGGCAACGGCGTGGACTGGTTCCGCTCGATGGGCAGCGAGAAATCCCCGGGCTTCACACTGTATTCGCTCTCGGGCCACGTCACCCGGCCCGGCCAGTACGAGGCCCCGCTCGGAATCACGTTGCGGGAGTTGCTCGCCTACGCCGGCGGCGTGCGGTCCGGGCATCGGCTCAAATTCTGGACACCCGGCGGGTCGTCGACCCCGCTGCTGACCGACGAGCACCTCGACGTGCCGCTGGACTACGAGGGTGTCGGCGCCGTGGGCTCGATGCTGGGCACGAAGGCGCTGGAGATCTTCGACGAGACCACCTGCGTGGTCCGTGCCGTGTGGCGCTGGACCTACTTCTACAAGCACGAGTCGTGCGGAAAATGCACGCCGTGCCGCGAGGGCACTTTCTGGCTGGATCAGATCTACGAGCGGCTGGAAACCGGTAAGGGCACCGACGAGGACATCCAGAAGCTCCTGGATATCTCCGACACCATTCTGGGGAAGTCGTTCTGCGCCTTGGGCGATGGTGCCGCCAGCCCGGTGATGTCGTCGATCAAGTTCTTCCGCGACGAATACGTCGCGCACGTCGAGGGCGGCGGATGCCCCTTCGATCCACGAGACTCCATGCTGACGGCGGAGCGCGACGGCGCGAAAGGGTAAGACTCGATGACAAGCGCGGCCAAGACCGAAACCGGCGACGAGGTGCGTCCGCCGGAGCTGGTGACGCTGACCATCGACGGCAACGAGATCAGCGTTCCCAAGGGAACTTTGGTGATCCGTGCCGCCGAATTGATGGGCATCCAGATCCCGCGGTTCTGCGACCACCCGCTGCTGGAACCCGTCGGCGCCTGCCGGCAGTGTCTGGTCGAGGTCGAAGGCCAGCGCAAGCCGATGGCGTCGTGCACCACCGTCGCCACCGACGACATGGTAGTGCGCACCCAGCTCACCTCGGAGGCCGCGGACAAGGCTCAGCACGGCGTGATGGAGCTGCTGCTCATCAACCACCCGCTGGACTGCCCGATGTGCGACAAGGGCGGGGAATGCCCGCTGCAGAACCAGGCGATGTCCAACGGCCGCGCCGATTCTCGCTTCACCGATGTCAAGCGCACCTTCGCCAAGCCGATCAACATCTCGTCACAGGTCTTACTGGACCGGGAGCGCTGCATCCTGTGCGCACGCTGCACCCGGTTCTCCGAGCAGATCGCCGGCGACATCTTCATCGACATGCAGGAACGGGGCGCCCTGCAGCAGGTCGGCATTTACGCCAACGAACCGTTCGACTCCTACTTCTCGGGCAACACCGTGCAAATCTGCCCGGTGGGCGCACTCACCGGGTCCTCGTACCGGTTCCGGGCCCGCCCGTTCGACTTGGTCTCCAGCCCCAGCGTCTGCGAGCACTGCGCTTCCGGGTGCGCGCAGCGCACCGACCACCGCCGCGGCAAGGTGCTGCGCCGGTTGGCCGGCGACGATCCCGAAGTCAACGAGGAGTGGAACTGCGACAAGGGGCGGTGGGCGTTCACCTACGCGACCCAGGCCGATGTGCTCAACACCCCCCTGATCCGCGACGCCGACGGCTCGCTGCAACCGGCGTCGTGGTCGCACGCGATCGCCGTCGCAACAAAGGGCCTCGAAGCGGCGCGCGGCCGCACGGGTGTGCTGGTCGGCGGCAGGGCGACGTTGGAGGACGCCTATGCCTACTCGAAGTTCGCGCGAATCGTGTTGGATAGCAACGACATCGATTTTCGGGCCCGCCCGGGCTCGGCCGAGGAGGCTGACTTTTTGGCCGCCCGGATCGCGGGCCAACCGATTTCCGTCAGCTACGCCGACCTGGAATCAGCGCCGGTCGTCGTGCTGGCCGGATTCGAGCCCGAGGACGAGTCGCCCATCGTCTTCCTGCGGTTGCGCAAAGCGGCCCGCAAGCACGGGTTGCCGATCTACGCCATCGCGCCCTTCGCCACCCGCGCGCTGACCAAGATGTCCGGGCGGCTGATCAAAACCGTTCCCGGCGCAGAAGCTTCGGCGTTGGAAGGGTTGGCCAGCGGTGAGGTGGGCGATCTGCTCTCCACCGCGGGGGCGGTCATCATGGTCGGCGAACGGCTGGCCACGGTGCCGGGCGGATTGTCGGCCGCGGCCCGGCTCGCCGACGCCACCGGCGCCCGCCTGGCCTGGGTGCCGCGTCGCGCCGGCGAGAGGGGCGCGCTGGAAGCCGGTGCGCTGCCGGGGCTGCTGCCCGGCGGCCGGCCCGTCGACGACGAGACCGCCCGGGCGCAGGTTGCCCAGGCGTGGAACGTCTCCGAATTGCCCTCCGGCAGTGGACGTGACGCCGACGCAATCGTCGCCGCCGCCACCGACGGCACGCTGGGCGCGCTGCTCCTAGGCGGTGTCGAGCCCAACGACTTCATCGATCCGCAGGCGGTGCTGGCGGCGCTGGACGGTGTCGGCTTCGTGGTCAGCCTAGAGCTGCGGCACAGCGCCGTAACCGAACGCGCCGACGTCGTGTTTCCGGTCGCGTCGACGACCCAGAAGGCCGGTGTATTCGTCAACTGGGAGGGTCGTTTCCGGCCGTTCGAAGCGGCGCTGCGCGGCACCGCCCAGCAGGCCAGCCAATCCGACCATCAGGTGCTCGACACGCTTGCCGACGAAATGGGCGTGTATCTGGGCATGTCCACCGTCGCCGCAGCCCGCGAAGAACTGGCCG
>NZ_LZMB01000504.1 GCF_001673555.1 Mycobacterium sp. 1165178.9
GGTCTTCGCTGGGATACATCAGTTCACCCCACCGGCCGTAGCGGTGAACCGCTGTGTTGTGCGACGCGATACGACGCTGTGCGGTCCCATCTCAACCCTTGAAGTCGACGATGCAGGCGTACACGGTCTTGGTCTTGTTCCACAGCGTCGTGGGGGTCTTGCAGGAGTCGTTGGAAAGCAGCTGTGTCACCTGCAGCACGCCTTCGCGCACCTCGCACCTGACCGGGTAGATGGTGATGAAGTCCGCCTTCTCCGACGGGTCCGGCTTGTTCTGCTGGACCTCGATGCAGTCACCCACGCGAAGGTCGCCGACGGACACGCTCGGGCGCTGCGCTGGCGGGGCTGTGATCACCGTAGTGCGCGGCGGGGTCGGCGGCACGTACGGGCTGGGAGCCGCCGTCTTGACGGTGTCCGAACCGGATCCGCCGCTGGTGACCAGCCACACCGCCAGTGCCCCCACCGCCAGCACGATGAACAGGTACGAGGCGGTCAGCCCGAAGATGGCGCGGTCACGGCCGCGCTCGTGGCGTTGGCGGATCTGAGACAGGGCCACGTGCCCCAGCGCGGCACCGGCCGGCGCGAAGACGAACGCGAAGATGGCTGACAGCGTGGCCAATGTGTTGACCTTCGGCCCGGACGGGAAGCCCCCGGATCCTGCGGGCGGATGACCCGGCTGGTTCTGGCCGAACCCGGGCCCCTGCCCGCCGAATGGGTCGCCACCGAACGGATCCTGATAACCCCTATACGTCATCGGCGCCCCTCGATGCTGGGCCGGAGCTGGTCACCCATCCCCCTGATCAAATCGCCATCCCATTCCCCGTCAACGCGCCCAGTCGGCGGCGTTCACCGTCACCACGTGCCTTGAAACTCGTGACGTCCCACCGCAACAAATCAACATAGTCGGTGCAGGCACGACGCACTCTTTTTCCACGAGAAGCACCTTTCGGTACTGCTATATATAGTGGCGCGCCGCACACACGCGCAATTTAGGCTGCGGCGCGATGTTCGCTATTGCGTCTGTATCTAAGTTAACTGCAATGTCATACAGCTAACTCCAGTGCGTCGCAGAAGTTAGCTATCGAACGTGCAGGCTGCGTCGGGTAGTTAGCTCAATCCCGCCGGGCTAACCGGTCGGGGCTTTGGAGTTCAGAAAAGCGACTATGCCCTGGGTGACCGCGGCGGCATATTTCGCGCGGCCGTCCGGACTTTCCATTCGCGCCAAGTCACCGGCGTTTTTCATGTTGCCCAGTTCGACCAGCACCGCGGGGTACTGGGCCAGGTTCAGCCCGGCGAGGTCGTCGCGGCCGTAGAGGCCGTCCGAGCCGATGTAGTTGGCCGGCTGTAAACCGGACTGGACCAAGGCATCCCGCATCGCGTGCGCCAGCTGCACGGCGGGCCCGGCTTGGACATCGCCCAGCGGCGGGCTGGAGTAGTTGACGTGGAATCCGCTGCCGGATGCGGGCCCGCCGTCGGCGTGGATGCTCACGATCGCGTCGGGGTGCATGGCGTTGGCCGCGGCCGCGCGTCGGTCGATGCAGGGGCCGACTCCGCTGTCGTTGTCGCGCGACAGCTGGGTTCGCACACCCATCTGGTTCAGCGAATCGTTGATCAACCCCACCACCGCCCAGACGAATGTGTGCTCGGCATATCCGTCGTCGCCAACGGCGCCCGAGGCCTGGCAGGGCTTGGTGCCGCCGCGGCCGTTGGGGACCTGCTGGTTGATCGAGGCGTCGTTGACGGCGTTGTGGCCCGGGTCGAGAAAGACCGACGTCCCGGCCACCCCGGCGTTTGCGCGCGGGGCCGGCAACAACGCGCCGGCGGCGACGATCGCCGGCACCACACCGGCGATCCTCAGGACGTCGCGACGTGTTATGGATCGCGGCCCACCAGGGCGATCACTCACCGCGCGATGGTAGCAATCGGCTCGCCGGCGGTCAGAGTTCCTCGGCAGCGGTCATCAACGCCTCACCCACACTCTTCAGGAAGGTGGCCGGCACGCTGTGCCCGCATGTCACCATCCTCAGCCTGCCCTCGTAGGTGGTGACTCCCGTCAGGTATTCCCCATCGGTTTGGCTGAGCACCACCGGACCCCACACCGCAGTCGGACGCAAAGGGCTTGCGCCATCGAGGTTTTGCACGCCCAGGTTGGTGACCATGATCTCCCACGGGCTGATCCTGGTGAAAAGTTCCTCGGCATCGCTGGT
>NZ_LZMB01000505.1 GCF_001673555.1 Mycobacterium sp. 1165178.9
TTCATTGCGGTGATGCCGTCGACGCTGTCCGGCCAGGGCGGCAGCCAACGCCACGCCCGCGCTAGTGCCGCCACCTCGTCGCCGGGCAGCACTTCGACGGCGATGCCGAACTTCTCGAACGACGCAAGCAGGTTTTCTTTGTGCAGAACGTCCAGCGACACGAATTCGCGACGGCCCGAAAGAACTTCGGACATCGCTGGCAGGTACCTGCTACGCCATTCCAGCGCGAACTCCCCGGGATCGACGGTGAGGTGGCGGCACTAGCGCGGGCGTGGCGTTGGCTGCCGCCCTGGCCGGACAGCGTCGACGGCATCACCGCAATGAAGCGGCACGTCATTGTCGGGCCGCTGTCCAACGGCAACACCGGACTGCTGGTCGACATGGCGAAGTACGCCGGCCTGCCGTGGGACGTGGTGCTCGGTTCCGACGTCGGCAAAACCTACAAGCCCGATCCGCGTGCGTATCAAACGCCCGCGCGTCTGCTCGGTCTGGAGCCCGGGGAAGTGATGCTGGTGGCGGCACATCCCACCGACCTCGAGGCGGCCAAGAACAGCGGCCTGGCGACCGGTTTCGTTTCTCGGCCACAGGAATACGGGCCCGGCCGGGATCCATACCCCGAACCGACGGGCGCGTTCGATGTCTCGGGCACATCGCTGGTCGAATTGGCGAACGTGATGTTCGGTGCGCCGGGCCAGCGCTGAGGTCAGCGATACCGTCCGAACGCTTTGGGAGTGGGCGCAAGCACCGAGAAGCCTGCGGGCACCCCCGGCAGGACGCGCTGCGCGACAGCTACTTCCACGCGAATACCGGCTGTTCCAGCTCGTCGACCGGATCGGCGCGCCCTTCCAAACACAGCCACCGCAGCTGCAGCAGTACCGCGCCGGTCGGCGCGTGGATGAGATCATTCCCCAGCGGGATCTGCACGACCGGTCGCGGACTTTCCGGGATGCTGATGAACCGTGGCGAGTCGTCACGCTGGAGTTCGTGCAGCCCAACCCGGTAAACGGCGACAACCTCGTCGGGCGCGGGGCGCAGCTCCAGCCGGCCCCCTCCCCACACCACCACCGGGGTGATCACATACCCGGATCGGGTGGGGTAATCGTCGAGCAAACCCAGCACGGCCGAATCGGACAGCTCGACGCCGACCTCCTCGCGCAGTTCGCGCAACGCCGCGTCGACCGCCGTCTCGCCCGGATCGAGGCGGCCACCCGGCAATGCCCACTGCGCCGCATGCGAACTCAGACGAGATGCCCTGCGACACAGCAAAAAAGCCGCACCACCGGACACGTCGACCATGCGGCCGTCCAGATGTGCTGCGGGCATCGGACGTCCGTCGTTCCACTCGTCCACCGACACCGGATCGACCCGGTCCTCCCCCACCTCCGAATCGACCAGTACCACCGCGACCGCGGCGTGCCGCTTCGTCGGATCGGTGACCGCGCGGCGGTTGTGGCCGGCCAGGTTGTTCCGAATCCGCGCACGCAAGGGCTGGTCATAGGGGATGGTCACCACTCGAGCCTAAGCGGAGGCGCTTTTCCTGCCGCCGGTCCGTGCTTGGTCGTGGCCAGCGCCAGTGGTTAACTGCGAGCATGCGACGACAACCGGTGCTGGCCCGACGCTTTTTCGACCGCTACGAACCGGTGCACGCGGTGACCTACTTCGCACCGGAGGCGCGGACCGCATTGGACGCTCTGGGTTACCGCGGCTTCTGGATGGGCTATTTCGCCGCGCGCTCGGCGCCGATGGGTGTGGCGCCCCGGGAGGTGGTCGCCGCGATCTTCTACAACTTCGCGCCCGAACGGGTCGCGAAGGCACTGCCGGCGGCATGGGAGATCGCGGGTCCGCAGTCCGCGTTGCGGGCTCGGCAAGAGTCCGCGGTCGCGGCGCTACGCCGCTACGGCCTGGACTCAGACAACGAAAACGTCCGCGTTGCAGCCGAACTGGCGGGACGGGCGGCCCGCCGCGCGCCCCTCGATGCACGGCCGCTGTTCGCCGCGAATGTGGCGCTGCCCTGGCCGGACGATCCGCTGTCCGCCCTGTGGCACGCCACCACGCTGCTGCGGGAACAGCGTGGCGACGCGCACGTGGCGGTGCTGGCCGCGGCCGGCGTCTCCGGCCGCGAATCCAACGTCTTACACGCCGCGGCGGGCAATGTCTCTCGCGACTACATCGCCCGCACCCGTGATTACGACCAGACATCCTGGCGTCAACACGAACAAGCGCTCGCCGAGCGGGGGGTGCTCAACGACGACGGAACACTGACCGCCGCCGGACGGGAATTGAAGGACCACATCGAGTTGACGACCGACACGTTGGCCCTGTCCGCGCTCGACGCCCTCAGCGACGACGAGGTGGAGACGCTGTTCCAGGCGCTCACCCCGATCACCCGCGCCGTTGTCGCGGGGGGTGATGTTCCGGCTCTCACCCCAATGACTTTGCGCCGCGACGAACTACACGATGACAGCGCGCATCTGGCGGCCCAATGAGCGGCCAGCGAGTGCCCGGCGGTGTCGTGCACAAGTTGCCGGCCGACCTGCGCGAGTCGCTGATCGGCAACCCGACCGCGCTCGCCGCCTGGAGGGACATCACGCCGCTCGCCCGAAACGAGTTCATCTGTTGGGTCGAGGATGCCAAGCAGCGGGCCACTCGAGAGCGCCGCATCCGCAGGACCCAGGAGGAGTTGGAAGAGGGCAAGCGAAGGCCTTGCTGCTGGCCGGGATGCAAACACCGAGAGCGCACCGGAAAGTAAACGCGCACCTGCCTTCTCGGAGTCTTATTGGGCCAACGGCTGGTAGAACACCAAGCCGTTGCCCTTGTTGTCATACACCACCGCGCGCCGTTCATGGGCGTCGTCATGAGGGGCCGTCACGATGCCGCCGCCGCTGGTCTCGACAGCCTTCGCCGCGGCGTCCACGTCGGACGTCTTGATGCCGACCACGATCTGTCCGGGAATGGGATGGTCGACCGCGGTGGCCAGCGCCAGCGTGACGGGGCCGGCGTCGAGGGCCGCGAAATGCGCGCCGTCGCGAAACTTCAGTGGCATGCCCAGGGTCTCGCTGTAGAACCGGATCGACTCGTCCAGATCGTCGGTCGACAAGATGATCATCTTCGCTTCGTGCTCGCCCACGGCGCCTCCTGAGTCCGGATGGCTACCAGCCTAGGTCGGGTACATCCTCGCGGCGAGCGAAGTCCGCACAGATGACAGCGAGGGATCCGCGTTCCGAAGTTGAGGCTCAGGCGGCGTCGGATGGAAGCGGTTGGCCGTCAAGATAATCCATCGGCGGAGCCTCGCCATGCCCCGCACCCCGGTAGGCAACCGCGGTCGCCAGCGCCTTACCGCCCTCAATCGTCCCGACCACAACGACCTTGTCATTGACCGTGAATTGCGGTGCGGCGGTGATGGGTTGACGCGCATCGTGGGTGACAACTGTGGTGTCGGGGGTGAACCGGTAGGTCTGGATATGCCCGTCGGCGCCGCGCATGGTCACCGAGTCCGCCGACACGGCCACCACCGTCCCTTCCTGACTCACCGGCTGCGAGGTGGCCGGCGGTTCGAGATTGGCGGCAACGGCGCGCTTCTCGGGCTGAGCTCCGTTGAGCACCAACGCCATCACGCAGGCGGCACCCAGCAACGAAGCGGAGACGATTTCGCATACCGAGGCGGCGCCCGACAGCCCACGCCCACCACCAGCGCGGGTCGACATGGGCCTGTGCTCCGGTGAATCCGGCATGCGGTGTTTGGCACTCACGGTCAGTCCTTCCAGCGGCATGACACCGAATAACACCGGCGCGCACCGAATCAGGTTGTTGCCGTGGAATTACCCGCAGAATTGGACGGGTAAACCGCGCTCCGGCCAACCGGGGAGCCCGGTCGGTCGGCGGGGGAGTTGCCGTCAGCCCTTGGTCAGGGTGAACTGAGCGACGTCGGTATAGCCCTCACGGAACAGATCCGCGCATCCCGTCAGGTACTTCATGTACCGGTCGTAGACCTCTTGGGATTGGATCGCGATGGCCTCGTCCCGGTGCGCCTCGAGCGCGGCCGACCAGGTGTCGAGGGTGCGCGCGTAGTGCAGGCGCAGCGGCTGGATCAGCTTCACACCGAAGCCCGCGCGCTCGGCGTGCTCCACGACGCCCTTGGCCTGCGGCAGGTCTCCGCCCGGAAAGATCTCGTCCATGATGAACTTCATGAAGCGCAGCTTGGTCATGGTGATGGGCAGCCCGCGCTCGGCGAACTCCTCGTCGCTGGGCTTGATGATGGTGTGCAGCATCATGACGCCGTCGGCCGGTAGCGCCTCGTAGGCCTTCTTGAAGAATTCGTCGTAACGGTCGCGTCCGAAGTGCTCGAAGGCGCCGATCGACACGATCCGGTCGACCTTCTCGTCGAACTGCTCCCAGCCCTGCAGCAGCACCCGCTTGGACCGCTGCGAGGGATGGCTGTCAAGACGGCGCTGCACGTGCGCCTGCTGATTGCGGCTGAGCGTGAGGCCGACCACGTTGACGTCGTAGTTCTCGAGGCCGCGGACGATGGTGGTGCCCCACCCGCACCCGATGTCGAGCAAGGTCATACCGGGTTGCAGCCCAAGCTTGCCGAGGGAGAGGTCGACCTTGGCATACTGCGCCTCTTCCAGCGTCATATCGTCGCGCTCGAAATAGGCGCAGCTGTAGGTGCGCGTCGGGTCTAGGAAGAGCGCGAAGAACTCGTCGGACAGGTCATAGTGCGCTTGTACGTCCTCGAAATGCGGTTCCAAGCTGACGGCATCGCCGGGTTTTTCGGACAAGGCACAACCTCTGACTGATTCTTGATTTCGGGTGCGATCGAAGCTGATCGCCTGACTGACGCACCAGTGTATCCGCCCGGATGACCGCGCCCTCCCGGCGAGTTCCTGTTCAGCGCCATAGCGCCGGGGAAAGCGGCGACGACGGGGCTGCTGGCAGCGCACGGTCACCCGGCGACTTGCGCGAGCGTCAAACAGGTGAACCGACTGCGGCGCAGACCAACTCGAGCAGACGTCGTAAGCCAGGGTTGACGGATCCCGCGCCGGGTTGTTACCTCAGCTGGTAAACCGGGTAAGCCCGGCTGACCGGCGTTCCGAGAGGCGGGACTCTCCAATGGCAGACATCACCATGTTGATCCTTGCCGACCATGAGTGGTTTCGGGAACAGTTCGCGCAGCTGGACGAGCTGCAAGCCCGGCGCTCCGACGACCAGGTCGCCCTCAAAAGGGTGTGGCGCCCGCTCGCCGACAAACTGGACGTGCACGCCTACATCGAAGAGAAGATCTTTTATCCGCAGCTGCTCAAACGCGGCGGTGAGGACGCCGAAGGCGAGACTCTCGACGCGATCGGAGATCACAACGACATCCGCGACGGCGTGCGCGACGCCGACGCCGCGGCACTCGGCAGCCAAGAGTGGTGGGCAGCCGTCGGGCGGACCCGGGTGGCCAACGACGATCACATGGGCGAGGAGGAACGAGAGGGGCTGTCGGATTTTCGGCGCAACGCGCCTATCGGGCTTCGCGAAGCCCTCGGTCGTCAGTACAGCGAGTTCATGGCCGAGCACCCCACCACCGAGGGGCTGTCGATCACGGATCGTGACCCGCGGCGCTATGTCGAACAGTTCGAGGAGCCGACGCGGGCCAAACCCGCCGACTTCTCGCTGCGCATCGGAAGCCTGAAAGGCCGATAAGCCACCACCGGCCACGAGCTGACGTGACGCGAATTACCAATCTCGGCTCGCGCTTGCGTATTGATGTGGTCGAGGGCGGCGCCATCGACGCGGGCCCACCTGGCATATTCCAGATGCAATCGCATCCGCCCACAGCCTCGCCGCGTCCTCGCGGCGGCCTGCCGGTAACCCGTCGGTGCGCGTGATCACCGGACCCCGCGGGTTCGTCCCAAGAACGTTTCGGGTAAGCCATCAGTCGATGGAAAATTCACGCCGCCGCCGGAGGAAATGGGCGCGTAAAGACATCAGGGTCGCCGATCCGGCTATGCGCCAAACCATCATGGGCACGGCGATCGGCAACTTCATGGAGTGGTATGACTTCGGGGTCTACGGCTACATCGCCACCACGATCGCCCAGGTGTTTTATCCCGGCAAGAGCGTCAGCGGGGTTCACCTCATCGCGACCTTCGGGACGCTGGCGGCGGCATTCGTCGTGCGCCCGCTCGGTGGTTTCATTTTCGGTCCGCTGGGCGACCGGATCGGACGGCATCGGGTGCTGGTGGTGACCATCCTCATGATGACGGTGAGCACCACCATGACCGGCCTGCTGCCCACCTACAGCACCATCGGGATCTGGGCGCCGATCCTGCTCGTCGTCGCACGGATTTTTCAGGGCCTGTCGACCGGTGGCGAGTACGTCGGCGCGATGACCTATCTCGTCGAGCAGGCCCCGGACCACAAACGCGGCATGATGGTCGGCTTCTTGCCGATGGGCAACCTGGTCGGATTTGTTTTGGCCGGGTTGCTGGTGACCGGTTTGCAGACCTGGCTGCCGGACGACGCCATGCTGACGTACGGCTGGCGGATTCCGCTGTTGTTGGGCTTTCCCTTCGGCTTGGTCGCCCTGTATTTGCGGCTTCGGCTCAAGGAGTCCTCCGCCTACCAGAGCGCGAACGACGCCGGGCCGACGCCCGCCGGCCAAGGCGGGCAGCAGATCCTGCGCACGGTGGCGGCCCAGTGGCGCCCGATGCTGATTTGCGCGGCGCTGGTGCTGACCTCCCAGGTCGCCGATTTCATGCTCACCGGATACCTGCCGACCTACTTCAGACTCTTCGTCCGTGTCGGGCACACCGCAGGACTGGTCATGATCGTGTCGACGCTGGCGATCCTGATGGTCACCGTGGTGCTCGTCGCCGGCTTGTCCGACCGCATAGGGGTCAAACCCATCATGTGGACGGGTTGCGGGTTGCTGATCGCGGCCTCCGTCCCGGCTTTCCTGCTCATCCGCTTCGGTGGGTGGTACCCGGTGATCTTCATCGGGGTGCTGTTGATCGGCCTGATGGAACTGTGCTTCGACAGCACCGGACCGGCGATGCTGCCGGCATTGTTTCCCACCAACGTGCGCTACGGGGCGCTGGCGATTTCGTACAACATCTCGATTTCACTCGTCGGCGGCATCACACCGCTGATCGCCCAGGCGCTGGTATCCGGCACCGGCAACGTGATGGTGCCGGCCTACATGCTGATCTTCGCTGGTGTGGTGGGAGCCATCACGTTGCTGTTCACTCCTGAGGTCGCCCGCAAGCCGTTGCCGGGCTCCGGGCCTGCCGTCGAAACCGAGCGGGAGGCCCGCGCGCTCGCCGAGGGAATCCGCTAGCGGGCATTCCGGGCAGGACTTCTGCCTTTCTGCGTTGGGAGGTTTATTTGGCGCTGACGGGCTAATCCCATGGAGGTGAGAACCGGTTTCCACCAGCAGCTGGACATGCTGACCGAACAGCTCGCCGATATGTGCGCGATGGCCGCCGAGGCGATTAAGCAGGCGAGCGAAGCGCTGCTAAAAAACGACCTGGCGACGGCCGAACACGTCATCGCCGGGCACCGGGACATCGTCGCTCTCGACGCTCACGTCGGGGAAACCGCATTCGCGTTGTTGGCGTTGCAGGCGCCGGTGGCCACGGACCTGCGCGCGGTCGTCAGCGCCCTCCGGATCGCGGCGGACGCGCGGCGGATGGTCGAGCTGGCCGTGCACATCGCCGAGATCGCCCGTCGCCGTCACCCCTATCCCGCCGTTTCCGTCGAGGTGCGGCCATACGTCGCCGCCATGGGCGAGGCGGCCGAGGCACTGGCCCACGGGGCACGGCAAGTGCTGGTGTCGCAAGACCCGCGCGGGGCCGCCCAGATTCGCCACGACGACGACGCGATGGACGAGCTGCACCACCAGCTGCTGGCGGAGCTGATGAATCCCGCCTGGACGCGAGGAGTCGCCGCCGCCGTGGACGCCACCCTGCTGGGCCGCTTCTACGAACGCTTCGCCGACCATGCGGTCGAGATCGCCCGGCGGGTCATCTTCCAGGCCACAGGCGCGAGCCGGGCCGCTCCGGCTCGTGGCCCAGCACCAACAACTCGCCGGTGAGGGTTCCGTCCTCGAGCAGCCGCCCAATCCTCGAGCTCTGACGTTCCGCCAGCTGCCAGGCTTCGGTGTGTCCGTGCCGGTCGCCGAGGACGCGCTCCACGGTGTCCACGCGCTCGTTCCACGTGCGGTCGATCGGCGGCAGGGCCGCCGTGCCGAGCCACTGCTCGACACGGAGTGAGGCTGCGGAAAGTAGCTCGCGCAATCGGTTTGGGGTCGGAAAATGATTGCCTTCCAGAGTGTTTGACGGTATTTCCCGGCGCGCGACGAAAACCAGCAAGCCGATGCGCCCACCCGGCCGTACGACGCGGCGCAACTCCGTGAGCAACGCGAGTTGATCCGGCGTCGTGCACAACACGCCCAACGACCAGGCGGCGTCGAAACTCGCGTCCCGCATCGGCAGGGCCGATCCCAGCGCGCACACCGCCGGAAAGCCGAACAGTTTCCGCGCCGCGCGGCAGGCGCCCGTTTCTGGTTCGACGAGCACGGGCCGCAGCGCGCCGTATTGGGCGGCGTATGCGGCGGGTCCCCCGACCCCCGCGCCGGAATCCAACAGCGTGGCACCAGGCGCCAACTCCATCCGCTCGACGAGCCAGTCAAGCGCGGCCGGACTCCCGCTTCCCCGGCAGCCGGCAGGGAGGTAATAGTCCGGGCCGAGTTCCGCCGCGACCTGCGCGGTCCATTCGGCGACGGTGTCGAACTCGGCCTCCATCGCGTCCGTCATGGGCGCCGCTCCTCCCCATCGCTGCATCCCATTGCATCGCCGGCGGGGCGGGTCATGGCGTTTCCGCCCGGATCAGACGACCGACCTCTGCCTTGATCTCGGCGCCCACGCGAGGGCCCGACGCCGACGCCAGCCCCGAGACGTTGACACCCTCGATGCCCTCGATCGACAACAGCGCCCGAGCCTCGTTCACCGCCGCCTCGATCCCTGCGGCCACCGGATCGGGCGCACTCAAAACCAGTTGCGTCACAGCGGGGTCAAGCTCCAGTCCGGGCAAGCCCTCCAGCACCGCCGCCGAGATGCTGTCAGTGAAGACCGCTACCGCCGCGATCACCGGGATGGTCAAGCCGGCTGATCGGGCTGTCGTCATGAAGTCGGCGACCATGTCCGGAAAGGGCACATGGTTCAGGACCGCCAGGCTCGCTCCGGCTCGCTGCTTCTCGACCAACCGAGCCGGTCGACGGTGCACGGGTGGGGCGGTGGGCGTCTCGGGTGCCGCTGCGGCAATGCCGACCGAGGCGGCCAGCGAGACCAGGCGGGGCCCGTCGAGGTCGAAGGTCTGCGTGACGTCTGGGCGCACGTCGTATCCGCGTCCGTCACCGGTCACGCACAACACCGTTTCGACATCGATGCTGAGCAATCCCCTCAACTCCTGTTCGAGGACCACGCGGTTGCGGTCCCGGCACGACAACGTGATCCACGGCGTCACACCCACGTCGAGCAGCAGCGACGCCATGAGTGTCGGTGGAAAGTCCGGCTTGTTCTGATGCTCGCCGACCAGGACGGCGTCGCACCCGGGCGCCAGAATGGCCGCGGTCGCGGCGATGTCGTCGGGATTGAATGGGGTGGCACTGAAGTCGGTGAGCACCCGCGGCGCGCTCGCTAAACGGGGGATGGGGCGCAGACCCGACCAAGGCACCACGTCGTCGAACACACACGGGCCCGGGCGCATCTCGCACTGTCCGTCCGGCCGCACCCCGCCGCACGGCCCGAACTCCATCCGCTTGGGACAACCCGAATCCGCCGGCATCGTCACCCCCTTGAGCGTCAGTACCCAAACGATCGCGCACGCAAGCCCCCGCGAGTCCGGACCCTCATTGGGGATTAGCGGATGCTTCCTGTGGCTAATACGAAAGGGGCGTGCGCCGGACGTGCGGCACAGCGGAGCGAATGGGAACGACTATGGAACCGATATCACCGATGGATGCGTTGTTCCTCATCGGCGAGTCGCGCGAACATCCGATGCACGTGGGTGCGCTGCAGCTCTTCGAGCCCCCGGAGGATGCGGGTCCCCATTTCGTGCGCGAGGCGTATCAGGCGATGCTCGAGTGCACCGACATACAGCCGTCGTTCCGTAAGCATCCCGCCTTCTTCGGCGGCATCACGAATGTGGCGTGGTCCCTCGACAAGCACGTCGAGCTCGACTACCACCTGCGCCGGTCCGCTCTGCCCGAGCCCGGACGGGTCCGGGACTTGCTCGAGTTGGCCTCCCGGCTGCACGGCAGCCTGCTCGACCGGCACCGTCCGATGTGGGAGGCGCACCTCGTCGAAGGGCTGCAGGACGGGCGGTATGCGGTCTATACGAAGTATCACCACTCCCTCATGGACGGCGTCTCGGCGCTACGCCTGATGCAGCGCGCCTTCACGTCGGATCCGCACGACGACCAGGTGCGCGTGCCGTGGAGCCTCGGTCCGCGCAAGCGCAGTGGGCACGGGCACCAGCCGTCCCTCTTTGACCGGGTCGGCCGCACCGCGGGGTCGGCGCTCGCCTTGGCGCCCTCCACGCTCAAGCTCGCGCGCGCGGCGCTGCTCGAACAGCAGCTGACCCTGCCGTTTCGGGCGCCGCGCTCCATGTTCAACGTGCGGATCGGCGGCGCCCGGCGGGTTGCGGCCCAGTCCTACTCGTTGGAGCGCATCAAGGCGGTCAAGTCGGCCACCGGTGTGACGATCAACGACGTCGTGCTCGCGATGTCCGCCGGGGCCCTGCGCGCCTATCTCATCGATCAGAACGCCCTCCCGGACGCGCCCCTGACCGCCATGGTCCCCGTCAACTTGCGCAAGGACGACGACGATCGCGGCGGGAACAACGTCGGAACCTTCCTGTGCAATCTCGCAACCGACCTCGACGACCCGGCCAAGCGGCTCGAGACGATCAGCGCGTCCATCCGCGAGACCAAAGAGGTGTTCTGGCAGCTCCCTCCGCTTCAGCAGTTGGCACTGTCCGCCTTCAACATCGGGGGGTTGTTCTTCGGTCTGATCCCCGGCTACCTGTCCGCGGCCTCACCGCCGTTCAACATCGTCATTTCGAACGTATCGACCGGTAACCGCGACCAATTGTATTGGCGCGGAGCGCGATTGGATGGGAACTATCCCTTGTCGATCCCGCTCGACGGCCAGGCGGTCAACATCACCGTCACGAACAACGCGGACAACCTCGACTTCGGTCTGGTCGGGTGCCGCCGCAGCGTCCCTCACCTGCAGCGGATGCTCGGCCACCTCGAGGCGGCCCTGAAGGATCTGGAACTCATCGCAGGCATCTGAGATGCGTTGCATCGCTTGCCGTGCCACGTGATGGTGAGGCCCCGCCAGGCGTGGCCGGCCACCGCACACGAGCATTCGGCGTGCAATCCGCCAACCAGTTGAAACCTTTTGTGGGGAATACCACAGCTCCTACTGTAGGGTCCACGGTAACTGACCGCATGGCGGAGGGGTGAACCGTGCCAGGCACCGCCGAGACGCGCAACCAGCTGCGGCCCGACGTTGATCTGACCGACGGTGCCTTCTATGCGGGCGACTCGCGGCCGGTCTATCGGTGGATGCGCGAGAACGAACCGGTCTTTCGGGACCGCAACGGGCTGGCGGCCGCCGCGACCTACCAGGCGGTGATCGACGCCGAGCGTGCGCCGGAGTTGTTCTCCAACGCCGGCGGTATCCGGCCGGACCAGGATGCGCCGCCGATGATGATCGCGATGGATGACCCCACGCATCTGCTGCGGCGCAAGCTGGTCAACGCGGGCTTTACCCGCAAACGCGTCAAGGATAGGGAGCGCTCGATCGGCGAGCTGTGCGACGCGCTGATCGACAACGTCTGCGAACGGGGCGAGTGCGACTTCGTCTGGGACCTCGCCGCTCCGCTTCCCATGGCGGTGATCGGCGACATGCTCGGGGTGCTTCCAGAGGAGCGCCAAATGTTTCTTCGCTGGTCCGACGACATGGTGACGCTGCTCAGCAGTACGACCGCGCAGGAGGATTTTCAGGTCTCGGTGGACGCATTCGCCGCCTACACCGAGTACATGACGGGCATGATCGCGGCGCGCAAGGCACATCCGGCCGATGACCTGGTCAGCGTACTGGTGCGCGCGGAGGTGGACGGCGAGAAGCTGGCCGATCACGAAATCGTCACCGAGGTTTTGTTGCTATTGATCGGCGGCGACGAGACCACCCGGCACACGCTTTCCGGTGGCACCGCGCAGATTCTGCGCCACCCCCAACAGCACCAGCAGTTGGTTGACGACGTGGCGCTGCTACCAAACGCGATCGAGGAGATGCTGCGATGGACCGCCCCGGTCAAGAACATGGCCCGCACCATGACCGCCGACCTGGACTTTCACGGCGCACAACTCAAGCAGGGCGAGAAGATCATCCTGCTGTTCGAATCGGCGAACTTCGACGAGGCGGTGTTCGGCGATCCGGAGAGCTTCCGCATTGACCGCTACCCCAACAATCATTTGGCGTTCGGGTTCGGAACTCACTTCTGTCTCGGCAATCAGCTGGCGCGCCTGGAGCTGTCGATAATGCTCGAGCGGCTGCTGAAGCGTCTTCCCGATATGCGGCTGGCGTCCGATGAGCCGCTGCCGCTGCGACCCGCGAACTTCGTCAGCGGTCTGGAAAAGATGCCGGTCAAGTTCACGCCGTCGGCAAGGTCAGGCGTCTGATCTCGGTTGGACCGAGGGCTTCAACAGTGTTGGTTAGCGGCAAGTTTTGTGTCGGTCGCGTAATCCAGATAAACGCTGGTGCCATTGGGGCGGGCATGGATGGTGCAGTGATCGGCAAGGCCGTGCATCAGCATGATGCCGCGCGACGCGCGAGGGTCATTGGAGTGCCTGGACGAGGGCTTCCGCCAGCTTCCACGGTCACTGATGCAGACCCGAATCGACTCGGCGTCGGGGTCGTAGCTGGCCTGAAGTTTCATCGCACCGACCTGGTGATGCGAGCGATACGCGTGCTCAACACAATTCGCCAACGCCTCGTTGACGCCCAGCACGACGTCCTCACGAATTTCCTGCGGCGCGTGCACCTCTTGCTGCAGCCACCGTTGCAGCACACGACGCCACTCCGCCACCGTATCGGGGCGGGCTGGCCCGGCGAGCGTCAGCCGCACGGGCGTGGCAGTCTCCGGCTGTAGTGGACTCATAAGAGCGGCATACCCAGATGCGGTTGGAGCAATAACCTTCTGCGAGTATCGCTTCGGCCACAGATCAACAGTCATCCGGAATCACCAGGTCATGGCGACGAACGGCCTCAATGGCAGTTCCTAGCGGCGCGGCGATAAGACGGGTGTGACCAATTCGCCGGTGTCGAGGTAGCTGTCGAGATTTCGGATCGCCAGCAGCGCCATGGCCCGCCGGGTTCGCGCGGTGGCGCTGCCGACATGCGGGAGAAGCACCACGTTGTCCAGGTCGAACAACTCGGCCGGTACCCGCGGCTCGTCGGCGAAGACGTCCAGCCCCGCGCCCGCCAGTTGCCCGGCGGCCAGCAGTTCCACCAGCGCGTCCTCATCGACGATGCTGCCCCGCGCGATGTTGATCAAGTAACCCTCGGGGCCCAGAGCGTTCAGCACGGCCCGGTCGACCAGCTTGTGAGTGTTGCGCTCGCCCGTCGTGGCGATGACCAGCACGTCGACCGACTCTGCGAGTTCCACCGGCGACTCCGCGTAGTGGAATGGCGATCCCTCGATGCGGCGACGGTTGTGATAGGCGATGGCGCAGTCGAATCCGATGAGCCTGGTCGCGATCGCCGAACCGATCCGGCCCAAACCCAGAATGCCGACCTGCAGGCCGCTGACGTCTCTGGCATACGGGAACGCCCCTTCGCGAACCCATCGACCGGCGCGCACGTAGCGATCGGCGGCCCCGAAACGGCGCAGCGTCATCAAGATCAGGCCCACCGCCGTGTCGGCGACTGTGTCCGACAACACGTCGGGGGTGTTGCTCACGCCGATGCCGCGGCGCTTCGCCGCACCCAGATCGATCAGATCCACCCCCGCCCCGTTGTTGACAATCGCCGCCAGGTTGGGCAAAGCGGCGATGAGGGCGGCATCAGCGCCGGGGGATCCGGAGGTCACCAGCACGCGCACATCGGCGCCATGCTCGGCCAGGAACGCAGCTCGCGCGGTTCCGTCGGGAAGCTTCGGAATCGCGTAGCGCGCGGCCAACTCGTGTTCGAACGTCGGCTCCATCTCGCCGATCCGTAGCACCCCACTGACCTTCTTAGCCGTCACAACTACATCATGCTTGACGCCGGTTCTCGCCTCTGCCGGCCAGCGGGATACCCCGCCGGCCATCGTGGTTGATCCCGCGGGGAAGCAAACCCGATGCGCCGTGGTTGCAGAGCGAATGCGCATCGGAGTCGTCTTCCCGCAAACCGAGCTCGGCTCGGACCCCGCCGTCCTTCGCGCGTACGGTCAGCGCGTCGAGAAGCTGGGGTTTACCCACATCCTCGCCTATGACCACGTCGTCGGCGCCGACCGGACGGTGCATCACGGCTTTCAGGGCCCCTACGACATCGACTCGACGTTCCATGAGCCTTTCGTCATGTTCGGCTACCTGGCCGCGGTTACCTCACTGGAACTGGTCACCGGGGTCATCATCTTGCCGCAACGCCAATCTGTATTGGTGGCAAAGCAGGCCGCCGAGGTCGATGTGCTCACCGGGGGCCGCTTTCGACTCGGAATCGGATTGGGCTGGAACGCCGTTGAATACGAGGCGCTCGGAGAATCGTTCAGCAACCGCGGCAGACGCTCCGAAGAACAGGTCGAGGTCATGCGCAAGCTGTGGACCGAACGGTCGGTCACCTATACCGGCAAGTACCACACGGTGACCGCCGCGGGCCTGGCCCCGCTGCCCGCCCAGCGGCCGATACCCGTGTGGTTCGGTGCGGCCTCGGATCGCGCATACGAACGCGCCGGCCGGCTCGGCGACGGGTGGTTTCCCATGATGGGGCCCGACCCCGGCCTGGACTATGCGCTCCAGCAGGTGAACCGCGCGGCCGAGTCGGCTGGTCGTGACCCGAAGAGCATCGGGATGGAAGGCCGGGTCAGTTGGACCGAAGACCGCGCCGAACTCGCCGCCACCATCGCCGCATGGAAAGCCGCCGGTGCCAGCCATTTGTCGGTGAACACCATGAAGGCCGGCTTCGCGAATGTCGACCAGCACCTCGCCGCCTTGGAGCAGGTCGCCACCGACCTGACCTAGCGGCACCGACGCGATAGTCGGCCTATTTGCTCCCTGACGCCGATAACTCCTCGACCAGGCTCAGGTGCACGTTGCGGCGGTTTGCCTTCGGTGACTTCCTCTCGGGGCCAACGGATCCCATGAGCCCACTGGTCGCCAGGGTGTCGGCCGTGTCACGAACGTGCACCTGCCCACCGGTAGCGCAGTGCCGTCGTTGCCAGTCGCTGATCGCCTGGTGCGCTGCGTGATCGAGATAGTTCGTGAGCAGGTGGATGGTGACCGAAGTGCGTTCGGGAACGGACGCCAGGACGCCGGTCAGGCGTGGCAATGCCAGGAAGGTGCACGCCCCTTCGACAACGACGTGCCATCCGTCACCAACGGGTTTGGCCTCGATCCTGGCCCGCACCACCCGCCATCCAGTCACGGCGACGGCCAGCACGAGTCCGATCATCACACCGTGCAGCAGATTGAGGAAGACGACCCCGAGCACAGTCACCAGGTAGACAATGAGATCGCCGTTTCGCATGGCGGTTTCGATATGTGCGGGCTTCAGCAGCTCGATGCCGATCACGATGAGAAGGCCGGCAAGTGCCGCCGTGGGGATCTTTTCGACGAGTCCCGCGAACGGAACGGCGAAGAGCAGTATCCAAATACCATGCAGGATGGTCGAGGCGCGCGTTTTGGCGCCGGCATTCACGTTGGCCGCGCTGCGAACGATGACACCCGCGATGGGAAGCCCACCGATCGCGCCCGACGCGATATTCGCCGCACCTTGCCCAATCAGCTCGCGGTTAAAGTCGGTTCGGGCGCCGGTGTGCATGCGATCGATCGATACCGCGGTCAGTAGGCTCTGCACGCTCGTGATAAGGGTGACGGTGATGACGGCGACGGCGACGGCCCCCCAGTTCCCGTGCGGCACCGCCGGAAGGCGCAGCGCCTCCAGGACGGAGCCATCCAGGACTATCCGCGATACGTTGAACGGAAAAACCACCGAGATAGCGGTGACCACGACGATCGCGACGAGTGGGCCGGGAATCTTGGCCACCCGGGCCGGAACCCAGCGCCAGGCAATGAGAATGGCGATCACCAGGAGGCCCAATACAAGTCCCGGCCGGTGGGCACCGAGAATCTGGGCGGGCAGGCCGATGACATTGCTCCAGGCCGAACTCTTCGAAGCGCCACCCAGCAATACGTGCACTTGCTGCAGGGCGATCGTGATTCCGATGCCCGCCAGCATGGCGTGCACCACAACGGGCGAGATCGCCAGGGCCACCCGCGCAATCCGGCTGAACCCCAACAGGACTTGCAGAATCCCCGCGATCACCGTGATGAAACACGTTATGGCCCAGCCAAACTGAGAGACCAGGTCGGCGACAACGACGGTCAGTCCCGCGGCCGGGCCGCTCACCTGGAGGGGTGAGCCGCCGATCCATCCCGCAACCACTCCGCCCACGATCGCCGCAATCAAACCGGCGAGAACCGGTGCGTCCGAAGCAATCGCGATGCCGAGCGATAATGGAAGCGCCACCAGGAAGACCACCAACGAGGCCGGCAGGTCGTACGGAAGCGTCTCGCGTATCCGGTCGATCCGGGATGGCCCTGCGCCCTCCAGAACCGGGTGAACTGGCTGTTCTACGTGTTGCACCGACCCTCCCCTGGGTTGGTCACTAGCGTCGGCGATTAGACATCCACCCGGTCACGGCAGGTAATAACTGCGTAAAGCCGCGCAGCACAGGCGGTTAGAACTACCACGAACGTCTTTGTTCGGCGGACATGCCTGGCCTACGCATTCGAAGGTATGCGGGGCGAGCGCAAAGGGTCAACCGGACGGACCGAGCGCATATCGAATGCAAATTTTTTTGGCACCCACCAGGGGCGGCAAGGCCCTATAACGGAAAGCGTTACTCCAGAACGAAAACCGGGATCTGACGTGCTGCCTTTTCCTTGTATTCCGCATACGGAGGAAATGCCTCAACAGCTCGCTGCCACCACTGCTCGCGCTCGGCACCGTCGAGCTCGCGAGCCGTTAATGTGATAATTCTGTCACCATCTTGCAGCGTCACCTCCGGATTCGCCTTCAGGTTGAAGTACCAGACCGGATGTTCCGGGGCGCCGCCATGCGATGCGACCACGACGTAGCGGCCGTCCTTCTCAACCCGCATCAACGGCACGTAGCGCTGTTTGCCGGACTTTGCCCCGGTGACGGTCAGCAGAACGATGGGCCTGTCGAAGACCTCGACTCCGTCGGTCGTGCCTCGACTCAGGATCTGCTCGGTTTGGTCGCGCACCCAGCCCCTGGGGCTCAATTCGATTTCGTCAGCCATACCCACAGCGAACACCCGGCCACCACTGCCGCATTCCCCGGGCCTGGCCTGCGCCGGCCGTCGCGCTCGAACCCCTGGCGCCTGAGCGCAGCAGTACAGTCCCGGGGTCGATTAGATCAGCTATCTAATTTGGGGTAGGTAGCGGATGAGGAAATGTGCGTTGCAAGTGGGCAAGAAGGTATATCAGCCTAATTGACATATATCATTTTCCTTGATATAACGGGTGGCATGACTCAACCGACTCAAGAGATGTTCGAATCCGCTTACCGGGGTGAGGCTCCCGAGATGGGCGACGGTAACCGGCCACCGTGGAGCATCGGTGAGCCACAGCCCGAGATCGCGGCCCTCATCGAGGACGGCAAGTTCCACGGCGACGTGCTCGACGCCGGTTGTGGCGAGGCGGCGGTGTCGCTGTACCTCGCCGAACGCGGCTTCACCACGGTCGGCCTGGACCAGTCACCCACCGCCATCGCGCTGGCAACCGAGAAAGCCGCGCGGCGAGGCCTGACCAGCGCCACCTTCGATGTCGCGGATATCAGCGCCTTCACCGGCTACGACGGCCGCTTCGGAACGATCGTCGACAGCACCCTTTTCCACTCGATGCCCGTCGAATTGCGCGAGGGCTATCAGCAGTCGATCGTGCGCGCCGCCGCGCCAGGGGCGTCGTACTTCGTGCTCGTCTTCGACCGCGCCGCGATGCCGGACGATGGCCCCGTCAATGCGGTCACCGAAACCGAGCTTCGCGATGTCGGCACCGGCGAAGGCCGCAAAGCCTGCGAGGAAGTTCTCGGGCACGTTGGCGTGGATGCGCGCCGGCCGGATCTCGTCGACCACCCAGTACTTCGAGACGACATCGCGATGCTCGGTTTCGGTGACCGCATTGACGGGGCCATCGTCCGGCATCGCGGCGCGGTCGAAGACGAGC
>NZ_LZMB01000506.1 GCF_001673555.1 Mycobacterium sp. 1165178.9
GTTGTTGGTGACCGGTGACGCGGTGAATGTCGCTGAGCCCCAGGTGCTCGTGATCGAGTGTGTCGTTGCGCGCGCTCCGCAGCTGATCGAGCAGGTCTGCGGTGGTGCTCGCCGCGGTGATGCTGGCCCGCACCGGCACGGTGTTGACCAATAGCCCCACCATCGACTCCGCGCCGGCCAGTTCCGCCGGGCGACCCGAAACCACCGTGCCGAAAACCACATCGCGCTGGCCGGTCATCCACATCAGCAGCTGCGCCCACGCGGCATGCAACAGCGTGCCGACAGTCGTCTGCTGTGAGCGCGCAAGCTCCGTGAGGCCCCGCGTGGTCTCCTCGGGCACCGTGAACGACGCAGCGCCTCGCGGTCCCAGCCCCAACCGATCCGGCGGCCCCACGAGTGTGGGCGCCTCGAAACCGGTGAGAACCTCACGCCAGGCATCCTGCGCGGCGGCACGGTCCCGATCGGCCAGCCACGCACAGAACCTGCCATACGGTACGGGCGCCGGCAGGCGCTGGCCGTTGTAGCTGGCAAAGATCTCTCCGAGCAGGATCGGCGTCGACCAGCCATCAAGCACGATGTGGTGGTTCGTCAGCACAAACCGGTGTTGGTCTGCTGCGGTGCGGACCAAAGCGGCGCGGATGGCCGGCTGGTCGGCCAGGTCGCCGACCGCGGCGCGCTCGGCCTCACATACCCGTCGGATGTGCTCGTCAGCGTCGGCGTCGCCGTCGAGCTCGACGTATCGCCACGGCACGACGGGATCGGCCGGGACGATCTGCACAGGCTCGTCGAACTGTTCGCTGAATCGGGCCGCCAGGTTCGGATGCCGGTTGACGACCGCCTGCACCGCCTGCCGCAACCGGTTGCGGTCGAGGGGGCCGGTCACGGCGACGTCCAGCTGCACCGCATACACATCGTCGTCGCTGTCCTGAGCGGCTCTGGCATGGAACAGCAGTCCGCGTTGCAGCGGGGTCAGGGGCAAGACGTCAGCGATGCGGGAATTCGCCTGCAGCGTGTCGATCTGCCGCTGAGTCAGGCGAGCGGACGGGATGTCGGAGGGTGTCATCCCTCCCCCGCCGCGGCTGACATGGGCGCAGATACCGGCGAGGGCGTCGAACCACAACTGGCCCAGGCGGCTGATCTGGTCGCGATCCAGCGCGGAGGGCGCCCACGTCCAGTTGGCGTGCAGACGCGGGCCGGCGTCGGTGTCCAAGGTGCTGGCGTTCAGCTCGACCGTGTGCGCCAACGACATTGGCACCGCAGCGGCGGCGGCGGTCAAGGACAAGCCGTTCTCGCTGACCCGCCACAGATCATCGGATACCTGGGCTGCGGGGCCGCCCAACCGTCCCAGGTAGTTGAACCCAATCGGCGGATCGAACTCGTCCAGGTCAACATCGGTGTTCAGGTATCGCAGCAGCCCGTAGCTCAGCGGGTCGGGGAGCGCGCGGAGTTGTTCCTTGGCGTTTTTGATCACCGCTCCCAGTTCAGCCTCGCCGCCAACCACCTGCGCCCACGAAAGTCCGCCCACTGCAAGTGAAACCGGGTAGATGGCCGTGAACCACCCGACGGTGCGCGAGAGGTCCACATCCGGGGCCAGTTCTTCGTGACGGCCGTGGCTCTCGACGTCGATGCCGATCGGCGCGGCTCCGGTTCCCAGAAACTCCGACACCGCCAACGCGAACGCAATCAACAGAATGTCTTGGACTCCAGCATGAAACGCGGACGGCACCTGACCGAGCAGCATGCCGGTGGTGTCGGCATCCAGCTCGACCGACAACAGTCCTGCCGTGGCAATCGTGTCCATCGCGGGTTGCACCGCGGGCAGCGCGGCGGGAGCAGACTCCGCGACCTGTCGCCAAGCCCCGGCCTGTTCCAGGACTTCCGGACGACCCGCGTGCTCGGCCAGCAGCGACGCCCAGCGGGCGAACGACGTCCCGCCGGCAGGCAACGCCACGGGCTGACCCGTGTGGTGCTGCGCCCAGGCGATGTTGAGGTCTTCCAGCAGAATCCGCCAGGACACCCCGTCGACGGCCAGATGGTGAATGATCACCACCAATCGGCCGGTGGAGCGCCCCCACACGGCAGTCAGCATCAGCCCGGTGCCCGGGCTCAACCGCGATCGCGCGCTGACCAGCGCCTCTTCGGAGAGGACGTCTACCGATTGCAGGCACTCGCCAGCGTCCACCGAGCCCGCCTCGGGAACCTGCAACGACCAACCGCCGGCACCATCGTCCTCGACACGAGCCCGCAGCATGGCATGCCGGTCCAGTAGGGCCTGCAGCATCACGACGACGTCGGCCTCGCTCACCCCCGCTGGCGCCTGCACCACCACCGTCTGGTTGAACTGATCAACCGCGCCATCCAGCCTCTGCAGCCAGTGCATGACCGGCGTGGCCAGTACCTGCCCCACGCCCTCATCGACCAGGTTTTCCGATCCGTCGGTCAAGGTAGCGACGCTGGCGAGCCTCGCGACGGTCTGCTCGACAAAGATGTCGCGCGGCCGGCACGCCACCCCGACGGCGCGGGCCCGCGCGACCACCTGCATCGAGAGGATGCTGTCGCCGCCCAGTTCGAAGAACGAGTCGTCGACCCCAACCCGGTCCAGCCGAAGGATCTGCGCGTAGATGTCGGCCAGCTTCTCCTCGATGGCGTTGGTGGGGGCGCGGTAGCCACCGACATCCTGGTATCCGGGTGCCGGAAGTGCGCGGGTATCGAGTTTGCCGTTGGGAGTCAGCGGCAGTGCGTCGATCGGCACTATCGCGGCGGGGACCATGTAGGCCGGGAGCCGCTCGGCCAGGGCCGTCCGCAAGGCGGCCGGCTCTGCGGTCCCGGTGACGTAACCGACCAGGCGCTTGTCGCCGGGGACGTCCTCGCGAGCGATCACCACCGCCTGGCGCACGCCGTCTTGTGCGGCCAGCGCAGCCTGGACCTCACCGAGCTCGATGCGGTACCCGCGGATCTTGACCTGCTCATCAGCACGTCCCAGATACCGCAATTGACCGTCCGTGCCCCACGACACCACGTCCCCGGTGCGATACATGCGACTGCCCGGGGCTACCGCTCCACCGAACGGGCAGGCCACAAACCGCGATGCCGTGAGTCCCGCCCTGCCCACATAGCCATAGGCCAGTCCGGCACCGGCGACGTACAACTCGCCGACCACGCCGGCGGGCACCGGCCGTAGCCAGCCGTCGAGCACAAAGAAGCCGAGGTGAGCCAGCGGCACGCCGATCGGGCTGGCGTTGCGCTCGACATCGCTGCTGAGGATCTCCCTGAACGAGGCGTGCACCGTCGTCTCGGTGATGCCATACATATTGATGAGGCGGGCCAACCCCGGGTGATTGTTCAGCCAGGTCGCGAGGCGCTGGGGCTCGAGCGCTTCACCGCCGAATACGACGGTGGAGAGCTTGAGTTGATCTGCGAGCTCGGGTGCGAGCGCATCGGCGGTCTGCAGCGCATAAAACGCCGACGGCGTCTGACTCAGCACGCTGACCTGTTCACGGACGAGCACTCCGAGCAGGTCTTCCGGTGAGCGGACCACCGGCTCGGGCACGACCACCAGCCGGCCGCCGTACAACAGCGCACCCCAGATCTCCCACACCGAGTAGTCGAACGCCAGGGAATGACACTGCGACCACACCTGCCCCGAAAGCTCGAGTTCGGCGTCCAATGTCTCCAGCAGTCGGGTGACGTTGCGGTGACTGACGGCGACGCCCTTGGGGACGCCGGTCGTGCCCGAGGTGTAAATGAGGTAGGCGATGTCGTCCTCTGTCGGCGCCGGCAGTCCGGTGCTGGGTTGAGCACCGATGCGGGGATCGCTGACATCGATGACCGGCAGCTCGTAGCTCTCCAGACGCTCGGCCAGATCGGCGGTGGTTACGGCCGCGACCGGAGCGGCATCGCCGAGCATGAACTCCATGCGCGCGGCGGGCTGTGCCGGATCGATCGGCACATAAGTCGCGCCAGTCTTGAGCACCGCCAGGATGGCCACGATCGCGTCGGCCGAACGGGAGAATAACAACGCCACCCGCTCGCCGGGGCGCACGCCCAAGCCAATCAACAAGTGCGCCAACCGGTTTGATGCTTCATCAAGCTCGCGATAGGTCATCGACTGGCCAGCGAAACTGAGTGC
>NZ_LZMB01000507.1 GCF_001673555.1 Mycobacterium sp. 1165178.9
TTCGGTTGATCCTTGACACTCCCTAGATGAGGGAGTTGAGCGTGGCCGAGCAGAGGTATCAGGCCGTGTTGGCGGTGATCAGTGATGGGTTATCGATTTCGCAGGTCGCTGAGAAGGTAGGGGTGTCGCGCCAGACGGTGCACGCCTGGTTGGCCCGCTATGAGGCCGCGGGCCTTGAGGGGCTGGTGGATCGTTCGCATCGGCCGAGGGCGTGTCCGCATCAGATGCCGGCCGCGGTGGAAGCAATGTTGTTGGAGTTGCGTCGGTCGCGGCCGTATTGGGGGCCGCGGCGGCTGGTGTTCGAGCTGGCCAAACGTCAGGTGGTTCCGGTGCCTTCGGAGTCAGCGGCTTATCGGGCGTTGGTGCGGGCCGCGATGATCGATCCGAGTTTGCGGGATCGGCGCTCGCGCAAGTGGAAACGCTGGGAACGCGGCGTCGCGATGGAGTTGTGGCAGATGGATGTCGTGGGCGGTTTCCCGCTGGCCGATGGCAGCTGCGCCAAAGCCCTCACCGGCATTGACGACCATTCCCGGATGTGTGTCTGTGCGCGGCTGATGGCACGTGAACGCACCCGCGCGGTCTGCGATGGGCTGCGCGCGGCCCTAGCGGCTTATGGCGTTCCTGAGCAGATCCTGACCGACAACGGCAAGGTGTTCACCGGCCGATTCTCGCATCCCCCGGTGGAGGTGCTCTTTGATGCGATCTGCCGCGAGCAGGGCATCGAGCATCTGCTGACCCAACCGAGAAGCCCGACCACGACGGGCAAAATCGAGCGCTTCCACCGCAGTCTGCGTGCTGAATTCCTCAGCGCGCATAAGCCTTTCCCTAACCTCAAGACCGCCCAGCAGGCCCTCGATGAGTGGGTCGACTACTACAACACCACTCGTCCGCATCAAGCCCTGCAGATGACTACCCCTGCGGAGAAGTTCGCCGCGGGCGCCGTGCGCACACCGGGGCTGACGTCGGTGATGCCGCGCATCGATCGCACCGGTGATGCCTGGGTCAGCCGTCGCGTGACCAGCAACGGGGTGGTCAGTGTGGCCTGGCAGCAGGTGTGCCTGGGAGCCCATCGTGCCGGCGCACGCTGCGATGTCCACATCGATGGTGAGCTGCTGCGGTTTTTCATCGGCGACGAGCTCGTCAAAACCGCCGCCCGGACCAGCCACGGCGAGGTACGAAACAAACGGGCCTTCCGCAGCCGCGAACAGGCCTAACCACAAAACCAGAGTGTCAAGGATCAACCGAAACAGAAACGTCAACCATCAACCGACTCTGAACAGGGGC
>NZ_LZMB01000508.1 GCF_001673555.1 Mycobacterium sp. 1165178.9
GACGCGCCCGCAACGGAGCCGAACAGATGCCTGCAAAAGCGTCGCAGCCCTCGCGTCATCTCGAGGTCGAGCGCAAGTTCGACGTCGTCGAATCCACCGTGTCACCCTCGTTCGAAGGGATCGCCGCGGTTGCCCACGTCGAGAAGTCGCCGACGCAAACCCTGGATGCGACGTACTTCGACACCCCCATACACGATTTGGCACGCAACAAGATCACCCTGCGGCGCCGTACCGGTGGCTCCGACGCGGGATGGCACCTGAAGCTGCCGGCCGGTCCGGACTCCCGAACCGAGGTCCGCCTACCGCTCGAGGCCTCGGGTGAAAACGATTCGGTGCCCGACGAATTGACGGATGTGGTGCTGGCGATTGTCCGCGACCGCCCACTGCAGCCGATCGCGCGCATCACCACCGAGCGCGAGAGCCAGGTGCTCTACGACGCCGCGGGCACCGCGCTGGCCGAGTTCAGCAACGACCATGTCACCGCGTGGTCGACCCGGGGATCCGACGACACCGACCCGGCGCCGACCGAACAGGAATGGCGCGAGTGGGAATTGGAGCTCCTCGAAGCGGGTGGGCTGGCCAGCGGAACAGCCGGCGTCGAGCTGCTTAACCGGTTGGGCAATCGGCTATTAGACGCCGGCGCCGTACCGGCGGGTCACGGCTCCAAGCTGGCGCGGGTGCTCGGTGCCACGCCGCCGGACGGCGCGCAGCCTTCCGAGGATCCGCTGCAGCGCGCGATCGCCGAGCAAGTTCGCGAGCTTGTGGTGTGGGATCGCGCGGTGCGTGCCGACGCCTACGACTCCATTCACCAGATGCGGGTGACCACCCGCAAGTTGCGCAGCCTGCTGCGCGACTACCAAGAGTCGTTCGGATTGCCCGACGAGGGGTGGGTCCTGGACGAGCTGCGCGAGCTCGCCAGAATTTTGGGTGTGGCTCGCGACGCCGAGGTGCTCGCCGAGCGCTACGAGCGCGATTTAGACGCGCTCGCACCGGAATTGGTGCGCGGACCGGTGCGCGAACGGCTGGTCGGGGGTGCCCAGCGGCGCTACCAGATCGGCCTGCGCCGGTCGTTGATTGCGATGCGGTCGCAGCGATATTTCCGCCTCCTGGACTCCCTCGACCTGATAGCGGCCGAGACCCCCGGTGCCGCTATGGTCGAGGAACAGGCCCCGGTGACCATCGACACCGCCTACAAAAAGGTCCGCAAGGCCCAGAAGGCCGCCGCCCAAGTCGATCGCGAGCACCCGGACGACCCACACATGCGCGACGAGGCCATTCATCGAATCCGCAAGCGCGCCAAGCGACTTCGCTATACCGCCGCCGCAACCGGCGCGGCCGGGGTGTCCGATCAGGCCAAGGCGGTCCAGTCGCTGCTCGGCGATCATCAAGACAGCGTGGTCAGCCGCGAGCACCTGCTACAGGAGGCGGAGGCCGCCCACGCCGCCGGCGAGGACACCTTCACCTACGGGCTGCTGTATCAGCGCGAGGCCGACCTGGCCGACCAGTGCCGCGACGAGCTCGACGACACCTTGCGCAAACTCGCCAAAGCGGTCCGTAAAGCCGGTCATTAGTTAAGGCGAACGAGCCGCAGAACTCGTTTTGGTGGCGGCGCTCCGCTATGCGGCCCCGGACCCCGGTCGGCCGCCGCCGAGAAGTCGCGGTTGCACCGCCTCATGAACGCGACGAGCTGACCAGGTGAATCTTCGCGAATTTCGATGTGAGCAACCGCGCGGGCGAATACGCTCCAATCGACGAATCGGCCACGCGGCAAACCCGAACGTCATCGAGGGGGACAGCAAATGGGACTCGAAAATCGTCCTTGGGCGGCAGCCAAGGTGGCGCAGGCCTGTATGCCCAATGTCCACACCATGGACACCGAATTTTGATGACGGGATAGCCGTGGACTTCTGGGCTCCTCCCGAGATCACTTCAGCGCTGATTCATTCAGGGCCGGGGCCCGCGTCGTTGCTCACCGCCGCTAACGCCTGGCGGCAGCTTGCGATCGAGTTGGGACAGACAGCCGTTAACTACGCCTCTGTCGTGGCGAGCATTCCCTGGCAGGGACCATCAGCGACGGCCATGACCGCATCCACGCTGCCCTATGTCACCTGGATGCAC
>NZ_LZMB01000509.1 GCF_001673555.1 Mycobacterium sp. 1165178.9
TCGTCACCCGGGGCCGCGGGTGCACCAGCACCCGTTCGCGGCCGACCGCGGCCAGCAAACCGACCTGCGCCGCGCCGATTACCGTCCCGGACCGCACCGCCACGTCGCCGGGCTGGACGTCGTCGCCGGCGCGGCGCACGTAGGCGCCCGACGGCGCTCCCCGCAGAATCCGCACCCGCTGCGTCCCACCATCGGTCCACCGCAACGGCAGGACCGCGTCGGCGAGGGTCGGCAGCGGGGCCCCGGTCTGCACGCGCACGGCCTGGCGCGGCTGCAACCGGCTGGGGGTGCGCGAACCGGCCTCGACGGTGCCCATCACCGGCAGCACCAGGCCCTCGCGCGCGTCTCCCTCGCCGGAATCGTCGAACGGCCCGGGCAGGCTTTCGCTGCCCACCTCGCCGACGCCGAGCACGTCGACGCTGCGCACCGCGTAGCCATCGATCGCCGCCTGATCGAACCCCGGCATCGGGCGCTCGGTCACCACTTCCTCGGCGCACATCAATCCCTGCGCTTCGGCGATCGCCACACGTATCGGCCGCGGGGCCACCGCGGCCGCCGTGATCCGGGCCTGCTGCTCTTCCACCGAACGCACAGCGCGCCTCTCTGCCGTCGAGCCGCGCATCGGGCGACCCGCTCACTGCGCGGGCGGGGCATCCCCGCCCGGGACCGCTACGCGTTCCGCCGGCCCGCCGTCGTCCGCCAGCCGGGTTACCGCCCGGCTACTGCTCGGCCAGGCCTAATCGCGCCACCAACCACTGCCGCAAATCGGGGCCGTAGTCGTCACGATCCAATGCAAAGTCAACCGCAGCCTTGAGGTAGCCGCCAGGATTTCCCAAGTCGTGTCGAGATCCGCGATGCACGACCACGTGCACCGGGTGGCCCTCGGCGATCAGCAAGGCGATGCCGTCGGTGAGCTGCACTTCGCCGCCGGCCCCACGCTCGATGCGGCGCAAGGCGTCGAAGATGGCGCGGTCGAGCACGTAACGGCCGGCCGCGGCGAACAGCGACGGGGCGTCTTCAGCCTTCGGCTTCTCGACCATGCCCTTGACCTTGAGCACGTCGGGATTGTCGTCGTCGGCAATCGGCTCGACGTCGAAAACGCCGTACGCGCTGACCTCTTCCGGTGTTACCTCGATGGCACACAACACCGTGCCGCCGTAGTGCGCCCGCACCTTCGACATCGTCCCCAGCACGCCGGTGGGCAGCACCAGGTCGTCGGGCAGCAGCACCGCGATGGCGTGCTCGTCGTCGGCCAGCCGCGACTGCACGCAACCGATCGCGTGCCCCAGCCCCAGCGGCTCGCTCTGCACCACGGACTCGACCTTGATCAGCTGCGGCGCGCGGCGGACCTTGTCGAGCATCGCCGTCTTGCCGCGCTCCTCCAAAGTGCTTTCCAGCACCAGGTCTTCGACGAAGTGCGCGACGACGCCGTCCTTGCCCTCCGAGGTGATGATCACCAGCCGCTCGGCACCGGCCTCGGCCGCCTCGGCAGCCACTAGCTCTATGCCCGGCGTATCGACAACCGGCAGCAGCTCCTTGGGGACAGTTTTGGTCGCCGGCAAGAAGCGGGTACCGAGACCCGCGGCGGGCACGACTGCAGTGCGTGGCACCACCACGTTTGGCCTTGACATTGTTCACACGATAACCCGCATCCCCTTCGCCGAGTCGATGTGGCGCGTCCGAAGACCCGGCTGTCATGGTTGACGCATGGCGACCACCGGCAAAGCCGCGTTGCGCGAACAGCTGCTCGCCGCCCGGCGTCAGGTTGCCGACGACGTTCGCGCCGCCGAGGCGCAGCAGGTATGCGCGCGGCTGGAAGCCCTGGAAAGCATTGTGACCAGCGACAGCACGGTCTGCGCCTATGTGCCGGTAGGCACCGAGCCGGGGTCAATCGAGATGCTCGACATGTTGTTGCGGCGCGCCGGACGGGTCCTGTTGCCGGTTGCGCGCACCGCCGCCGCCAACGCGCCGCTACCGCTGTCCTGGGGTGAATACCGGCCCGGCACCCTGACCACCGGGCGGTGGGGGCTGCTGGAACCGCCGCCGCCGTGGCTGCCGGCGTCGGCCCTCGCGCAAGCCGGCGTGGTGCTGGTGCCGGCGCTCGCCGTGGACCGCCGGGGCGTGCGGCTGGGCCGGGGCCGGGGTTTCTACGACCGCTCGCTGGGAGCTCGGGACCCGCTCGCGCCGCTGATCGCGGTCGTCCGGGACGCGGAAGTGCTCGACGAATTACCGGCGGATCCGCACGACGTCCCGGTGACCCACGCGCTCACGCCGCGCCGGGGATTGATCGATCTCGCTGGCCCTGACATATCGGGAATGAGACATGTCACGTGGCGGTTCTAGCACTTGAGACGCTAGAGTGCTAATCAGGTTTGCGATCATCCGGAGGTTTTTGTGCCGACTTACAGCTATCAATGCACCGAGTGCGACGATCGCTTCGACATCGTGCAAGCCTTCACCGACGACGCCCTGACCACGTGCGAACGCTGCTCCGGGCGGCTGCGCAAGCGCTTCAACTCCGTTGGCGTGGTGTTCAAGGGCAGCGGCTTCTACCGCACCGACAGCCGCGAGTCGGGCAAGAAGCCGTCGAGTTCGAGCAACGGCTCCTCGTCGGGCGACTCGGGATCGAGCAGCTCGGCATCCAGCGAGAAGTCCGGCTCCGGCTCGAGCGAGAAGTCCAGCTCCAGCTCGAGCGACACGTCGAGCAGCGCCTCGAAAACGTCGACGGCCGCCGCCACCAACTGACGGTTATCCACACCGGCCTTGTCGGCCGTGAACCCGAGTGCCGGGTTGCGCCTACCGTTGCGGAGTGGGCGAATCATCGCTGAACCCAAGCCTATTGAGCCGGCTGTCGCTGTGGCTGCGGCCGGACTGGACTCGCACAGTGCTGGCACGCCGAGTCGCCGCGGGCGCGCTGGTCGTTCTGGCCGGAATCGCCACGCTGCGCTCCCATCCCGCCGGTGATTACGCACAAGTCGTGGTCGCCGACCATGACCTTCGTCCCGGTGTCGGGTTGACAGCCGCCGATGTTCGGCTCGAAAAGCGTTTGACTGCAACCGTTCCCGACGGGGCACGAGCCGACCTGGGCACGGTGGTGGGTTCGACGCTAGCCGGCCCCACACGACGCGGCGAGGTCATCACCGACGTCCGCTTGCTGGGAAGCCGGTTGGCGGAGGCCGCAGTCGAGTCAAAAGCGGGGCCGGGCGCCCGCATCGTGCCGCTGCATCTGGCCGATGGCGCACTGATCGACCTCGTGCGGGTCGGCGATGTGGTCGACGTGCTGGCCGCGCCGGCCGCCAGTGCGCCGGATGAATCCCACGCCGCCCCCAAGGTGGTGGCCACCGACGCCGTGGTGGTGCTGGTTTCGGCCAAAGAAAAGATTCAGGCCGCCGCCGACGACCGCGTAGTGTTAGTTGCGCTGCCGGCTCGTGTGGCGAACGCGGTGGCAGGGTCGGCGCTGGGCCAGACCGTGACGCTCACCCTGCACTGAGTGCCTGGCCGTTGTTGGTTCGCTGGCCGGCGGTAACTCCGTCCAGTCCGAGAAAGGCCGTCTCCAATGCTCAAAGGGTTCAAGGAGTTTCTCTCCCGGGGCAACATCATCGACCTGTCCACCGCGGTGGTCATCGGTACCGCTTTCACCGCACTGGTCACCACTTTCACCAACGCCATCATCAAGCCGTTGATCAACCGGATCGGCGTCAACCAGAAGTCCGATCTCGGCATCCTGCGGATCAGCATCGGCGGCGGTCAGACCATCGACCTGAACGAAGTCCTCTCGGCCGCCATCAACTTCGTGATCATCGCCGCGGTGGTCTACTTCTTGGTCGTGCTGCCATACACCACCCTGCGCAAACGCAATGAGGTGGAGCCTGCCGACGACGCCCAGGTCGTCCTGCTCAAGGAGATCCGCGACCTGCTCGCGCAGACCAACGGCGAATCGCCGGGCAAGCACGGGAATGTGACCACCACGCCCCCACCCGACTACGGGCCCCGCGCGGAAGCCGAAAAGAAATAGTCGCGTCGAGTCGAAGGCAGCGCGCACCCCGCCGCGAGGTCTAGATCTCCAGGCTGGACAACTGCCCGATGATTTGGGCCGCCAACGGGTTCAGCGTCGCCATTCCGTCGCGGACCGCGTAACGGGAGCCGGCGAGGTTGACCACCAGCGTGCTGCCGGACACCCCGGCCAGACCGCGGGACAGTCCAGCGTCGATGATCCCCGCCGACAGGCCCGAGCCGCGGATCGCCTCTGCGATGCCGAGGATTTCGCGATCCAGGATTTCGCGCGTGGCCTCCGGGGTGACGTCGCGGGGGGTGACGCCCGTCCCGCCGACCGAGACGACCAGGTCGACCCCGCCGATCACCGCGGTGTTCAGAGCGTTGCGGATCTCGATCTCGTCAGCGGCGACTGCGACCACCCCGTCGACGACGAATCCCGCCTCGGTCAGCAGTTCGGTTACCAGCGGACCGTTGTGGTCCTCGTCCCCATGAGCGGTGCGATCGTCAACCACCACGACCAAAGCCCGGCCGACTACCAATTCCGCACCCGTCTCCATGGGTGCAACCGTATATCCGAGCTCAGACAATCCGGGCGCCGAGGGTTCGTCCACTCTCACTACTGATCCGCCTTTCCGAGGGTTACCGGCAAGCTCCGGCTGCCGCCACCAGCGGGATCCTGGAACGTCAGCGAGATCTTGTCACCGGGTGCTTTGGACCGCACGGCCGCGACCAACGCGTCGGCGCTGTTGATCGGCCGGTCGTCAACCTTGGTGACGACCACGTTCTTGGGGACGCCGGCGGATGCCGCGGCACCGCCCGCGACGACGTCGACGACCTTGGCGCCGGGGGTGCCCTTGTCGTTCATCACCTGCACGCCGAGCGAGGCGTGGGACGCCTTGCCGTTGGCGATCAGCTCGTCGGCGATGCGCTTGGCCTGATCGACCGGGATCGCGAAGCCCAGACCAATGGAACCGCTCTGGGCATCCGGCGAGTCGGCGCCCAGGGTGGCGATGGCGGAGTTGACGCCCACCAGCTGGCCGCTCATGTTGACCAGCGCACCCCCGGAGTTACCGGGGTTGATCGCGGCGTCGGTCTGGATCGCGTCCAGCACGGTGTTCTGGTTGCCCGACTCACCGGTGGTGGACACCGGCCGGTTCAGCGCGCTGACGATGCCCGTGGTTACCGTGCCCGACAGACCCAGCGGCGACCCGATCGCGACGACCGGCTGGCCGACGTGCAGATCGGACGACGAGCCCAGCGAGATGGGTGTGAGTCCGGACATGCCCTGCACGCGAATCACGGCGATATCGCTGGTGGGGTCCGCGCCGACCACCGTGAACGGTGCGGTGCGGCCGTCAGAGAAGGTCACCGTCGTCTTGGCCGTCGGGGCGCCGGCACCCGCGCCGCCCGGGCCACCCGGTCCGCCGGGAGGCACGGGAGCCCCGGGCGGGCCTCCGGGCCCTTTGGGCGGTCCCGCTGCCGCGGCGATCACGTGGTTATTGGTCAGGATGAGCCCGTCGGTGGACAGGACGATGCCGGAGCCCTCTTCGGACGCCCGACCTATGTCGGTCTCGAGCATCACGACGCTCGGAACCACCTTGGAGGCGACTTGTTCGACGCTGCCGGGTGGCATGTTCGCGGCCGGGACGCTGGGCGCCGCCCCGATGACCCGGCCGCCGCCGTTGCCCGTCGAGTGCGTGCCGAGCTCGATAGCGGTGGCCGCGGCACCGCCGATGCCGGCCGACACCACCGCGATCGCCAACGCACCGACGACAAACAGCCCTGCGCGAGAACGCTTTTGGGGCTCCGGCCGGACGGGCATGCCCGGCGGCATGCCGGGAATCGGACCCGCGCCGGTGCCTCCCGGTATCGGGCCTACACCGGTTCCCCCGGGAATCCGGCCCGGCCCGGTGTTGCTGAAGGGCTCGTAGGGCGGACGGAACTGGGTCGTCGGCGACGACGAGGGCTGCGACCGGTAGCGCCAGTCGTACTGCTGGTTGTACGGCTGCTGTTGTCCCGGGCCGTAACCTGGGGACCCCGCGTGGCTCGGGACGGGCGCAGTTTGATTAGGCACGGGCGGGTATCCCGGCTGC
>NZ_LZMB01000510.1 GCF_001673555.1 Mycobacterium sp. 1165178.9
GTGCGTGTGAATTCGCCGCCGCTCTCGTCAATCCCAGTTTTCCGGTACTCCGAAGGTTTCGTTGAGCCCTTGCCGTCCGGCGTCGGTGAGCACAACTGCGCGGCGTTGACTGATGTGACGGATCCAGTCCAGCTCGAACAGGCGTCGGGTAAGCGCGGCTCCGAGCGCCCCGGCGAGGTGGTGGCGTTGTTCGGACCAGTCCACGCAGTACCGGATCATGGGCTTGCTGCCGCTCAGGGCGGCCAGGTCTATACCGCAGGCGCTCAGGGTGTCTCGCCCTTTTGCGGTGAGCCGGTAGGTGAGGTCGGTTCCGGGAGCCGACAGTCGGTCCGCGGCGGCTTCGTCGGGGCGATGGCGTCCGTCGCCGCCCACGAGCAGGTCCCGGTCGAGCATCGCACTCATGATCGCAACCCCCAGCCTCCCGGCCAGGTGGTTGTAGCAAGTGCGGGCGCGGCGCAGCGCGTGGGCACGCGTTCCTTGCCGCAGGGAGCGGATCGGCTCGGGCGCAGAGATCCGGGCGAGTGCCTCTAGAGCTTCGGCGACGGGCGGGCCGGCCAGACGAAAGTAGCGGCCACGGCCTTGACGGGTCACGGTCAGCAGGCCGGCGTCAACGAGCCGGGCAAGATGTTCGCTAGCCGTCGAAGCGGCCACCCCAGCTTCGGCAGCCAGCACGCTGGCCGGCAGCGCGCGGCCATCGAGTAACGCCATCAACACCCGGGCACGAGCACGCTCGCCGATCAGTGCGGCAACGCTGGAGATATCGGCGTCACCGCCGTGCCCGGCGGCGATTGCGATAGCAGGATTGCCCGACATGCCACCACGATAGGGGGCGGACGTTTCGGACGGCGCCGAAGTGATTTGGCGTCAAGATGAGGCTATGGACACCTACGACACCGCAGCGAACGCGACCGCCTCGCCTGGCGCGATCGAGGAAGTGATGCACGCGTGGGAGAGCGCCCTGGCCGCCCATGACCTGGAGGCCCTGCTCGCCTGTTATGCGCCCGATGCAACGTTGGAGAGCCCCGTAGCCGCCCACATCACCGGAGTTGGAGTTCGCCGAGGCCACGCGCAACTACGGCCGTTCCTCGCCGAGGTGGTAGCCCGGACCCCAAAGCTGCGCACCTATCACCGGGCCGGCTTTTTCACCGACGGCCGGCGAGCGACCTGGGAGTATCCGCGCATGACACCGCAGGGCGAGCAAATGGATTTCGTTGAGGTGATGGAGATCGAGGAAGGCTTGATCCTGGCCCACCGGGTCTATTGGGGCTGGCGTGGCGTCTCGATCCTGATGAACGACGAATACCACAGGGATTCCTGATCGCGCGCACGAGTGTCGGGCGCCTTCGGCGCTCGAAGGCTCTACCGTCTTCGAACACCCCGGCGACTTCGATGCCGCTCACGTCAACGCCCGCGAACACATCGGCTTTGGCACCGGTGTTCACGCTCGCCTCGGCGTGCCGCTCACTAGCGTGGAACTCAACATCGGGCTGCAGGCACTCTCCGAGCGTTTCCTCCGCCTCACCTTGCGGGCGAACCCGATCCGAACGACAGCACCCTGTTGCACGGAATCAAATACCTACCTGTCAACTCCGACCGGCCAG
>NZ_LZMB01000511.1 GCF_001673555.1 Mycobacterium sp. 1165178.9
CCTCATCGAACGACCCTTCGTCGTCACACCGAAGGGCACTCGGCTGGCCCGCCCGATCGACGCGGTCCGCGAGATTCTGTGAATCGGCTCGGCCGCCTCGTGGCCGCTGCCGCGATGGTTGCGGCGGCTTTCTTCGCCGCCGGCTGTGCACCGAAACCACCTGACTACCAATCGATCTTGTCGACGACATCGACGGCAACCACAACCAAGCCGGCCGAGAAGCCGGTTCCGCTGTCGCAGTATTTGCAAAGCATCGGGGTGACCGGAGAGCCGGTGGCACCGGGATCGCTGCCCGACCTGACGGTGTCGATCCCGACTCCCCCCGGCTGGTCGCCGTTCACCAGCCCGAACATCAGCCCGCAGACTCTCATCATCTCGCAGGGCGGCAAGTTCCCGACGGCAAGGCTGGTGGTGTTCAAGCTCAACGGCGACTTCGACCCGGCGCAGGTGATCAAGCACGGCAACGACGATGCGCAACTGTTCGCGAACTTCAAGCAGCTGGACGCCTCGGACGCGCCCTACAACGGCTTTCCCTCGTCGATGATCCAGGGCAGCTACGACCTCGACGCTGGTATGCGGCTGCACAGCTGGAACCGGATCGTCATTGCGACCGGATCGCCGCCCGCACGCCAGCGTTATCTGGTGCAGCTGACCATCACCGCCTTCGCCACTCAGGCGGCCGCGCAGTCGAGCGACATCGACAAGATCATTCACGGATTCGTCGTCGCGGCGAAGTGATTCAGGCGTGCCGGCGCTCGGCGGTCGCGCGCGCTTCGCGATTAGTGTTGTCTGCCATGACTGGCTGGACCGCCGCAGATCTACCGTCGTTCGCCGAACGAACCGTCATCATCACCGGTGCCAACAGCGGGCTGGGCGCCGTGACCGCCCGCGAGCTGGCGCGACGAGGGGCCACGATCGTCATGGCCGTCCGCAACATCCGCAAGGGCGAGACCGCGGCGCGTCAGATGGCCGGTCAGGTCGAGGTGCACGAGCTCGACCTGCAGGACCTGTCGTCGGTCCGCCGGTTCGCCGACGGGGTGACCCAGGCCGACGTGCTGATCAACAACGCCGGCATCATGGCCGCTCCCTTCGGGCAGACGGTCGACGGCTTCGAGACCCAGATCGGCACCAATCACCTCGGGCATTTCGCGCTGACCAACTTGTTGCTGCCCAAGCTGACCGATCGGGTGGTGACGGTGTCGTCGATGGCGCACTGGCCCGGGACCATCAACCTCGACGACCTGAACTGGCAGAACCGGCGCTACTCGGCGTGGCTGGCCTACAGCCAGTCCAAGCTCGCCAACCTGCTGTTCACCAGCGAGCTGCAGCGCCGCCTCGTCGCCGCCGGTTCCCCGCTGCGCGCGCTCGCCGCCCATCCCGGCTACTCGCACACCAACCTGCAGGGCGCCTCCGGCCGCAAGCTGGGTGACACGTTGATGTCGGCCGTCACGCGGGTGGTCGCGACGGACGCCGATTTCGGCGCGCGGCAAACCCTGTACGCGGCGTCCCAGGATCTGCCCGGCGACACCTTCGTGGGCCCGCGATTCGGTCAAATCGGCCGGACGCAACCGGTTGCCCGCAGCCGGCGTGCCCGGGACACGGCTACGGCCGCGGCGCTGTGGTCGCTGTCCGAGCAGCTCACGAAGACCCACTTTCCCCTCTGAGCACTTCGGTCACAGCGGCCACACAAATTCCTCGCCGGACTGATACGACTTTTGCAACATGCCCCCGGCGAGTGACGGTGTGACAAGACACTCGACCGGCCGCGAATTTCCCCTCTGAGGTGCAGATGCGCTAACCTGGCCGGGCGTCACGGCGAGGGTGGCTGGCTGGCCAGCACCGTTATCGACGGAGACCGACGAATCGTCGCGACCCCGGCCGTGCCCCGAAACACAGGCGAGCACACAGGAGCGACACGATGGCCAAGCAAGCACTCAACCAGTTGAAGGTCGCGGTCCGCGGCGAGACCGGCAAGGGTGCGTCCCGGCGGGCCCGCCGCGACGGCAAGATCCCTGCCGTCCTCTACGGCCATGGCGCCGCCCCGCAGCACCTGGAACTGCCCGGCCATGACTTCGCCGCCGTGCTCCGCCACGCCGGCACCAACGCGGTGCTGACCCTCGACATCGAGGGCAAGGAGCAGCTGGCCCTGACCAAGTCGCTCGACATCCACCCCATTCGCCGCACCATCCAGCACGCCGACCTGCTGGTCGTGCGTCGTGGCGAGAAGGTCGTCGTCGAGGTCCGCGTCGTCATCGAGGGCGACGCCGTGCCCGGCACCCTGGTGACCCAGGACGCCAGCACCATCGAGATCGAGGCCGACGCCCTGTCGATTCCCGAGCAATTGACGGTGTCGGTTGAGGGCGCCGAGCCAGGCACCCAGTTCTCTGCCGGACAGGTCGCCCTGCCCAAGGGCGTCAACCTGATCTCCGACCCGGAGACGCTGGTGGTCAACGTGGTCACCGCCCCGACGGAGGAGGAACTCGCC
>NZ_LZMB01000512.1 GCF_001673555.1 Mycobacterium sp. 1165178.9
GCGACGTGGCCACCCACGGCGCCGAGTGCTGCGGCTATCTGCTCGCTGTCGACGTCGACATGAACACCGTCGGCGGCTACGCGATCTCGAGCTGGGACACCGGTTACGGCGACACGGTCATGAGGCCCGACCTGTCCACCCTGCGGCGTGTCCCGTGGCTGCCCGGTACGGCGTTGGTGATCGCCGACGTGGGCTGGGCCGACGGCAGCCCCGTCACCGTGTCGCCGCGTGCGATCCTGCGCCGTCAGCTCGACCGGCTGGCCGAACGCGGCCAGGCCGCCGACGTCGCGACCGAGCTGGAATTCATCGTGTTCGACGAGCCCTATCGTCAGGCGTGGGCCAACGGGTACCGCGGGCTGACCCCGGCCAGCGATTACAACATCGACTACGCGATCTCGGCCTCGTCGCGCATGGAGCCATTGCTGCGCGACATCCGGCAGGGAATGATCGGCGCCGGCCTGCAATTCGAAGCCGTCAAGGGCGAATGCAATAAGGGGCAGCAGGAAATCGGTTTCCGGTACGCCACCGCGCTGGTCACCTGTGACAACCACGTCATCTACAAGAACGGCGCCAAGGAGATCGCCGACCAGCACGGCAAAAGCCTGACGTTCATGGCGAAATACGATGAACGAGAGGGAAACAGTTGCCATGTTCACCTCTCGCTGCGTGACTCGCAGGGCGGCGCGGTGTTCGCCGATCCCAGCCGACCGCACGGCATGTCATCGGCGTTCTGCAGCTTTCTGGCCGGTCTCCTGGCCACCCTGGGTGACCTCACGCTGTTCTACGCGCCGAACATCAACTCCTACAAGCGATTCGCGGACGGTAGTTTCGCGCCCACCGCGCTGGCGTGGGGACTGGACAATCGCACCTGCGCGCTGCGGGTGGTCGGTCACGGGCCCAATACCCGGGTCGAGTGCCGAGTTCCCGGGGGCGACGTCAACCCGTATCTGGCCGTGGCGGCGATGATCGCCGGCGGGCTGTACGGTATCGAACGGGACCTGGAGCTACCGGATGCGTGCGCCGGAAACGCCTACCGAACCCCCGGCATCGAGCGGCTGCCCGGCACGCTGGCCGAGGCGGCCTCGGCGTTCGAACGTTCGACGTTCGCTCGCGATGTGTTCGGCGACGACGTCGTCGCCCACTACCTGAACAACGCCCGGGTGGAGTTGGCGGCGTTCAACGCGGCGGTCACCGATTGGGAGAGGATGCGTGGGTTTGAACGTCTCTAAGTCCGAACCGCCGCGCCCAGTGGTCGGACTGACGACTTATCTGGAGCAGGTGCAGACCGGCATCTGGGATATCCGCGCCGGATTCCTGCCCGCCGATTACTTCGAAGGCGTCATCCTCGCCGGCGGGATCGCGGTGTTGCTGCCGCCGCAGCCGGTGGACACCGAGATTGTCGACGCCGTGCTGGACGGGCTGCATGCGTTGGTGATCACCGGGGGATATGACCTGGACCCCGCCAGCTACGGCCAGCGACCGCACCCGACCACCGATCAGCCCCGCACCGAACGCGACGCGTGGGAGTTCGCGTTGTTGCACGGCGCGCTGCGGCGGGGCCTGCCGGTGCTGGGAATCTGTCGCGGCGCACAGGTGCTCAACGTCGCGCTGGGCGGCACCCTGCACCAGCACCTGCCCGACGTGCTCGGACACAGCGGGCATCGGGCGGGCAATGGGGTGTTCGCCAGGCTGCCGGTGCGCACCGTGGCGGGCACCCGGTTGGCCGCGCTGATCGGGGAATCCGCCGATGCGCCGAGCTATCACCATCAGGCCGTCGACAGGGTGGGGGACGGCCTGGTGGTCAGCGCGCGGGACGCCGACGGCGTAGTCGAGGGGCTGGAGCTGCCCGGTGACCGATTTGTGCTTGCGGTGCAATGGCATCCGGAACAGTCGCTGGAAGACGCGCGGTTGTTCGCCGCGATCGTCGACGCCGCCAGGTCGTACGCGGGACGCGTGAGCTGAGGTGACCGCCGCGCAGCTGATCAACCCGGCAACCGAGGAGGTGCTGCGCTCGGTCGAGCACGCCGACGCCGCCGCGGTCGACGACGCAGTCGGGCGGGCGCGGGCCGCCCAGCGGCGGTGGGCCCGGGTGGCCCCGGCCGAGCGGGCCGCCGGCTTAAGGGCCTTCGCCGCCGCCGTCGACACCCATCTCGGCGACCTGGCCGCACTCGAAGTCGCCAACTCGGGGCACCCCGTCGCGGCGGCCGAATGGGAAGCCGGTCACGTCCGCGACGTGCTGAACTTCTACGCGGCAAGCCCGGAGCGCTTGGCTGGCAAGCAAATTCCCGTGGCGGGCGGCCTGGATATCACGTTCAACGAACCGATGGGGGTGGTCGGCGTCATCACCCCGTGGAACTTTCCGATGCCCATCGCATCATGGGGTTTCGCACCCGCCCTGGCCGCGGGCAACGCCGTGCTGATCAAACCCGCCGAAGCCACGCCGCTGACCACGATCCGGCTCGGTGAGCTGGCGGCGCAGGCCGGACTCGACGCGGACCTGCTGCAGGTGCTGCCGGGGCGCGGCGCGGTGGTCGGGGAGCGGTTCGTCACCCATCCAGACATCCGCAAGATCGTGTTCACCGGGTCCACCGACGTCGGCAAGATGGTGATGGCCGGTGCGGCCGCCCAGGTGAAGAGGGTGACCCTGGAATTGGGCGGCAAGAGCGCCAACATCGTTTTCGCCGACTGCGACCTCGAGCGCGCCGCAGCGACCGCACCGGCCGGGGTGTTCGACAACGCGGGACAGGACTGCTGCGCTCGCAGCCGAATCCTGGTGCAGCGCAGCGTCTATGACCGGTTCATGGAGCTGCTCGAGCCCGCCGTCACCAGGGTGGTCGTCGGCGACCCGGCATCGCGTGACACCGAGATGGGGCCGCTGGTGTCGGCCGCCCACCGCGACAAGGTGGCGTCGTATGTGCCCGACGACGCCCCCGTTGCCTTCCGTGGCACCGCACCGGTCGGCCGCGGATTCTGGTTCCCGCCAACCGTTCTGACGCCGCAGCGCACCGACCGATGCGTCACCGACGAAATCTTCGGCCCGGTCGTCACGGTGCTGCCCTTCGATGACGAGCACGACGCCATCACCCTGGCCAACGACACCAGCTACGGACTGTCCGGATCGATCTGGACCGACGACCTGTCCCGCGCGCTGCGCGTCTCCCGGGCGATCGAAGCCGGGAATCTATCGGTGAATTCGCACTCGTCCGTTCGGTACAACACGCCGTTCGGCGGGTTCAAGCAGTCGGGGCTGGGGCGCGAGCTGGGCCCGGATGCGCCGCTGCACTTCACCGAGACCAAGAACGTGTTCATCGCGATCGAAGAGGAGTAGGTGGTGGCGGTCGATCTCACCCAACGATTGGCGGACCGCGTGGCCGTCATCACCGGCGCGGGCGGCGGCATCGGGCTGGCCGCGGCACGACGGATGCATGCCGAGGGCGCCACAATCGTGGTCGGTGACATCGACGGCGACGCGGGCGGCGCTGCCGCCGACGAACTGTCCGGATTGTTCGTGCCCACCGATGTTTCCGACGAGGTCGCCGTCGACGCGCTGTTCGATGCCGCGGCACGGGCCCACGGGCGCATCGACGTCGCGTTCAACAACGCCGGCATCTCACCGCCCGACGACGACCTCATCGAGAACACCGAACTGCCGGCGTGGCAGCGCGTCCAAGATGTCAACCTGAAGTCGGTGTACCTGTGCTGTCGGGCGGCGTTGCGGCACATGGTTCCCGCGGGGAAAGGCTCGATCATCAACACGGCGTCGTTCGTGGCCGTGCTGGGGTCGGCGACCTCGCAGATCTCTTACACCGCCTCCAAGGGCGGCGTGCTCGCGATGTCGCGCGAGCTGGGTGTGCAGTTCGCCCGGCAGGGCATCCGGGTGAACGCGCTGTGCCCCGGGCCGGTGAACACCCCGTTGCTGCAGGAGCTGTTCGCCAAGGACCCGGAGCGGGCCGCTCGCCGGCTGGTGCACGTCCCGGTCGGACGCTTCGCCGATCCCGACGAAATCGCCTCGGCGGTGGCGTTTTTGGCGAGCGACGACGCGTCGTTCATCACCGCTTCGACGTTCATGGTCGACGGTGGGATCAGTGCGGCCTATGTCACCCCGCTTTAACCGCCGTATTTGTCGGCCGCTCGGGAGCCGGGCGGGTCGGTGGCCGCGACCAGGTGGATGGGCTCGCCGACCCGGTCCCAGCGCACCCGCTCCATCGCGGGCGCGGCGGCCGTCCAGGTGCGCGGCACCGACAGCCCGCCGAGCGGCGTCGCGCGACCCACGCCCGCGCTGACGCCGTTGGTGGCGGCCGGCTTGGGGAACAGCGAGTGCAGCGCCGCCGTTTTGTTCATCGAATTGAGGTGGCCGATCGCGAAGTCCGACGGCGCGGTCATCGAATTCAGTTTTGACAGGGTCGGGGTGATCGTGGACAGCGACGCTTCGAACGTTGTCAGCGGCGAGGACGACAGGCGTCGTAGCGCCTCGGGTATCACCGACATCACTTCGCAGCCGGCCGAGATGACGTCCGGCGCCGACACGAGGGCCCAATCTCCTTTCGTCACAGCGACATTGCCGGGGGGAGCGGGGAAGGGAGCCATCGTCGCGGCACCGGCCGCGGACTCGGCATAGGCGCGGATGGCGTCGGCGTCCTGGGCCCACATCGCGTCATACTCGGCATCGACGTTCGCGATCACCGCGCTCTGCTGGCCCAGACAATTCGTCGACACCAGCGACATTCGCCGGGTGCGGTTGCCGGCGATCGCCGGGGGCGGCACCGTCGCCGCGAAGGCCGACTGATGCGCGCGGGCCGCGGCCTTGAGCTGGGTGGCCGCGTGCTCGCTTCGGGCTGCGACGGCGTCGAGCCAGTCCGCGTAGCGTGTCGCGGCTTCGGTGAGCGCCGGGCGCTCGCCGCCCGCTTCCAGCTGTGCGGTCACCGCCCGGTAGCCGGCCGCCGCGGTGAAAAGCCGCGCTGCCAACGTTTCCCACGCCGCCGCGGCCCGCGTCATCGATCCCGCGCCGGGACCGGAATACATCAGCCCGGAGTTGGTCTCCGGAGGTAGCGTCGCAAAATCCATTACGGCCTCCGCCTGCCCGTGGCGGTGTCGGTGGTGCCCGAAAACATGAGGGTCTTCTTTCACGAGATAGACACGAGGGTTACAAGTCGCGGGGCGCTTACGTGCCGCCGAAACTGCATCGGCAGGACACGCCCGGCCCGGGCAACGATCAGCGGCGGGCGACGCAGAGCTCGGTCAAGGTGTCTCGGTCAAAGGCACTAGCCGCGGGCGCGCGGGATCGGGCCCCGCCGGGAGCAAACCCTATCGGGGTGAAGGACAATGGCACCGGCGTCAGCACCGATTGCGCTGACAAGCGGTTCCAGGTCAGGGGCCGTTCTTTCGTCATCCACGCGCGGCGGAACGGCTCCTTCTTGGTCTTGTTCGCCGGCGCCGTAGGCTGCGAGACGGCCAGGGCGGGCCGGCTGAGGGCGGCGTGCCGGCCGGGCATCTGTGCGGCATGCGCATCGACGGCTGGCGCCGACCAAGCCGCAGGCTCCGGCGGTGCCGCCGTCGCGAAACTCTGTCGCAGCGCCGATCCCGTGGCCAGTGCGATGAACGCCCCTAAGGCTGCGGCAATCGCGATGACACGCTGCCATCGCCGAGTTTCGCCAACAGCCGGGAAAACCACAGTGGGGCCGAATCTACCGCGCAAAGATCAATGAACGGTTCAAGCGAGCTGTGAACTTGATCCGAGTCCGTTGGGCGTTGGCGCGGCCATCGACAGCACTACGGCGGGAAGACGATGAGCGGAATCGCCATCTCCGCCGCCGTGTCTCCACCGTGAAAGCCGACCAAGCGAGACATTTCCGGAGGCTCATGCGCGCTGGCCAGCACCGCGGCGTCGCCGGAACAGACGACGACCACGTCGCCGAGCCGCTCGGCGTGTCGCGCGGTGACCGGCCCGAACATCCCGGTGGCGACGGCCTGTTCGCGGCTGTAGACGGTGGCGCGGCCGTCCAGCAGCTCGGCCCAAACGGCCTGCACGTCGCCGGCGTGGCCCGGCTCGGTGTGCAGATACCGGACCCGCGCCTCGCCGGCCACCACCCGGATCCCGTCGGCCAGCCTGGGGTCGGTGTCGAGGTCGATCCGGGACTCGGGTGGGACGTTGATGCCCCCGTGATCGGCGGTCACCAGCACCGCTGTGTTCGCGGGCAGCGCGTCGAGCAGGCGGGACAGGAGCGCATCAACGTTCGCCGCCGCGGTGTGCCACTGGTCAGAGCCGATACCGAAGATATGGGCGGCGGTGTCGAGGTCCGCGGTGTAGCCGTACACCAGCCCGGGCGCCGCACGCAGCTCGTCGGCCAGCAGCCGCGCGTAGTCGTCGGTGGGGTTGGCCGGATGGAATTCGGCGCCGCGGTACGCGGACTCGGTCAGGCCGCTGCCGATGAAAATCGCCGGCAGCACCGCGCGGGCGCTCACGCCGGCGTTCTTGAGCCGTTCGAACCAGGTCTGCACCGGCTGCCACAGGGTGGGGGGCGGGTCGTCACGCCACCGGACGTGGGTGAGCACTCGATCGGTGCCGGGCACCCTGAGCGTGAAACCCAGGATGCCGTGCTCACCGGGCAGCGCACCGGTGCACAACGACACCAGACTGGTCGGCGTGGTCGAGGGGAATGTGCAGTCCAGCTGGGTCAGCCGCCCGGCGCCGCCGCCCAGCACGGACGCCAGCAGCGGCGCGCTGCCGGCCAGCTGCGGCAGCAGATGCCAGCCCAGCCCGTCCACCAGCATGACCAGGACCCGGTCTACCCGGGGGCCAACCCAGTCCGCCACCGCCAGCTTGTCGACGGCACCCTCGACTTCGAGCAGCGCGGCCGCGGCGGGCAGCACGTCGCACAGAGAACCGGGCACCGGGCCAGTCTGGCGGCGAAATCAGACGCGCGCCAGTCGCCGGTCGGTCACCAGCAGCTGCCGATCGGTGCTGTCCCTCAGCGCGCGAACCTGCGCCGGCGACAGCCGCCCGCACAACCGGCCCCAGTGCATCGCCACCACATCACCGGCGGCCACGTCGGGCACCGCGCTGTACTCGTCGGCCCACACCTCGAGCACGCGCGTCGACGGCGCCGACAGGGTGAGGGCCCGACCATCCCACGCCAGCCTTCGGCACAACACCTCGACACGGTCACCGTCGCGGGAAAGCACTGTGCCGGAGGTGATCCGGCAGTTGTCGAGCACGTTCAGCGGCTGCTCGACATTGATCTGGCGGCCTCCGCCGCCTAAGAACCGCGTCCACGGATACACGCCGAACACGTGGAAGCAGTGGTTGCCGGCGGCCTCATACGCCAGATCCGTGGTGAGGTGTGACCAGTAGTGGCCCGCCTGCGGGCCGATGATCGCGAGCAGCGCGTCGAAGAACGCCTGGGGGTCCAGGTCGGCGGCGACGCCGCCGCCGAGCCAATACGCCTCGACCAGACGATAATCCAGCGGGTCGGCGATGCCGGTCAGCTTTGACAGCACCCGCAGATACGGCCACGCCCCGGAGAACCTCGTCGCCGCCCTGCGCACCTCATCGACCGAACCGTCGCGCAGGGTGGCTCCCAACGGCGGACCGCAATAGCCGAGTGCGTTGGGCGCATAGGCGTAGCGGGCGAACATCTCTGCGCCCTTGTCAGGGGTCAAGTGCGCCCCACCAGCTTGGCGGCGTCGCGGTGCATGCGGCCGAAGTTGTAGTACGCCGCGCAGGCCCCCTCCGGAGACACCATGCACGTCCCGATCGGGGTCTCCGGTGTGCATGCCGTGCCGAAAACCTTGCACTCCCAAGGCTTGAGTACGCCCTTGAGCACCTCACCGCACTGGCATGCCTTCGGGTCGGCGACCCGCACGCCGGGCATCGCGAACCGCAACTCGGCATCGAACTCGGCGAAATCGTCGTGCAGCCGCAGCGCGCTTTGCGAGATGAAGCCGAGTCCGCGCCATTCGAAGTGCGGGCGCAGCGCGAACACCTTGCCCATCAGCGCCAGGGCGGCTGGGTTGCCGTGCTCGGGGACCACGCGCTTGTACTGGTTCTCCACTTCGCAGCGACCCTCGCGGATCTGACGCAGCAGCATCGCGACCGAGGCCAGGATGTCCAGCGGCTCGAACCCGGCCACCACCAGAGGCTTTCGATATACCTCGGGGACGAACCGGTACGGCCGGTTGCCCACCACGGTGGACACGTGCCCGGGTCCGATGAACCCCGACAGCCGCAGGTCCGGCGACTCCAGGATGGCCTTGATCGGTGGCACGATCGTGACGTGGTTGCAGAAGACGCTGAAATTGGGCAGCCCCAGCTCGCGCGCCCGCACGAGCGTCACCGCGGTCGACGGTGCGGTGGTCTCGAAACCGATGGCGAAGAACACCACTTGCTTGTCGGGATGGTCGACCGCGATCTTCAACGCATCCAGCGGCGAGTAGACGAATCGCACGTCGGCCCCGCGGGCCTTGGCATCCAGCAGGCTGCCGTGCGAGCCGGGCACTCGCATCATGTCCCCGAAACAGGTGAAGATCACGTCGGGCTGGCCGGCCAGCCACATCGCGTCGTCGATGCGTCCCATCGGGATCACGCAGACCGGGCAGCCCGGGCCGTGCACCAGTTCGACGTTATCGGGCAGCAGGTGTTCGATGCCGTGCCGGTAGATGGTGTGCGTGTGCCCGCCGCACACCTCCATGAACTTGTAGTCCTCACCGCTCGACCCGGCCAGGTGCTCGATGGCCGTCAGCAGCTTGCGCGCCGCGGCCGGGTCGCGGAATTCGTCAACGAATTTCATTGCCGCTCCTCGTCAAACGATGGCCGACGAATCGAAGGCCTGCATTTCGGTCGTGTAGGTGTCGCCGAGTTTCTTGATGGCGGCCAGGGTCAGCAACGCCTCGGTCTCGTCGATCTTGGCCATCGCGAACCCGACGTGCACCAGCACCCAGTCGTCCGGGCCGGGCATGTCGTTCTCCAGCAGCCGGACACTGATCGTCCGCTGCACGCCACTGACGTCGACCTTGGCCAAACAGTTGGCGGGATCGGTGATTTCCACGATCCGGCCCGGAATTCCCAGACACATCTTCATGCTCCTTTCCGCCACGTCAACAGATTCGCGGCAATGGATCCCCGACGAGCATGTCGACGATCCGGGTGCCGCCGAACCCGGTGCGCAGCACCACGCTTTCGGCCGGTTCGGTGACGATTTCCCCGACCTCGGCCGCACCGGCGCCCAGCGGATGCGACCGCAACGCGTCCAGCCCGGCCTCGGCCTCCTGCGGCGCGACGACGGCGACGAATTTGCCCTCGTTGGCGACGTAGAGCGGGTCGATGCCGAGCAATTCGCAGGCGCCGTTGACCGTGGGCGCCACCGGAAGTCGCTCCTCCTCGAGCAGCACCCCGAGGCCGCAGGCCTGGGCCAACTCGTTGCACACCGTTCCCACGCCGCCCCGCGTCGCGTCACGCATCCATCGGGTGGACGGGGCGGCCGCCATCAAGGACTCCACCAACGGGCTGACCGACGCGGTATCGGAGGCGATGTCGGCCTCGATGGCCAGATCGCCCCGTGCGAGCATCACCGCCATGCCGTGATCGCCCATCGATCCCGACAGCAGCACCTTGTCCCCGGCGCGCACCGACTGTGCCGACAGCGTGCGGCCCGCCGGGATGACGCCGGTTCCGGCGGTGGTGATGAACAGCCCGTCGGCCGCACCCTTGGGCACCACCTTGGTGTCCCCGGTGACGACCTGCACACCGGCCGCGGCCGCCGCGGCGGCCATGTCGGCGACGATCTCCCTCAATTCCGCGACGGGGAAGCCCTCTTCGAGCACGAACGCCGCCGAGATCCAGGACGGCACGGCACCGGCCACCGCCAGGTCGTTGCAGGTGCCGTTGACGGCCAGCTCACCGATGGATCCGCCGGGAAACCGGCGGGGCTGCACCACAAACGAATCCGTCGACATCGCCACCCGCTCGCCGCTGGGCAGGGCTAAAACGGCGCCGTCGCCCAGCGATTCGAGCAATGGATTGCGAAACGCCTCCACGAACACCGCGTCCACCAACGCAGCCGACGCCTTGCCGCCCGCCCCGTGCGCCAGAGTGACATGGTCGTCGAGGAGTCGGGGGCGACGCCGGCGGAACGACTCGATCCGCTCGATCACGTCGCCTTCGCCGAACCGCGGTCCCGACGACAGGTAGTCACCCGCGCGCTTGTTCATCATGCCGCCCCCAAACCTTGATCGCCGCCGAGACATTCGTGAACCGCCAGCCACAACTGATAACCCAGCAGTGCCTGCGATTCCTGAATCCGGTGCACGCTTTGCGACCGAACGACGAAGCAGGCGTCCACGTTCGGGTTGTCCACGAAGGCGCCGCCGTCGTAGCCGGCGAACCCGATGGTGTACAGGCCGCGTTTGCGCGCCTCGGCCAGCGCGGTCAGCAGGTTCGGCGAATTGCCGCTGGTCGACATCGCGATCGCGATGTCACCATCCCTCGCGCGGGCGATCAGCTGCCGCGCGAACACCAGCTCGAAACCGACGTCGTTTCCCAGTGCCGTCAGGATCGCCTGATCGGCGGTCAACGACCACGCCGGAAGCGGCTTGCCGAGCGGTGGCCGCGCGAACAATCGCGCCAGCGTGGTGCAGTCGGTGCAACTGCCGCCGTTGCCGAAGGTGAACATCCTTCCGCCAGCGGCGAATCGACGCGCCAACTCGGCGGCGGCCGCCGCCAGCGGGCCGTCGTTGGCTTCCAGCGTGGAGCGTCGCAGCGCCACGCTTTCGGACGCCTTGGCCTGTGCGGACGCGGCCAGGTCGGCGAGCAGTGCGGAGGCGTCGTCCTCTTCGGCGTCGATGAACGGATACAGGAAGTTGGTGGGTTCGTCGGTGGGGCTCATGAAACACCTTCTTGCTCTTCGTCATCGGCCACGCGGCTGATCGCCGTGCCGGCGTGCACCAGCACCAGATCGCCGGGCGTGACGGGGTCGACCAGTGTGGTGACGACATCCTCGATTCCCCGCGCGGTGCGTACCCTGGCCTGACCGTCGACCGCAGCGCTCACCACCTCACCCGGCCGACCTTCGTCGCTGCACGTGACACAAACCCCGTTGTCGTCCTCACCCTTGGGCTTGAGCAACCCGGAATGCTCGAAACATACGTGGGTCAGCTCCCACAACAGGTGGTAGAACAGCACGAAGCCACCGGTGGCGGGCACGCGCGGGTCGGGATCATCCAGCCACAGCACGTGATCGGCCGCGGCCGGCGCGGGTGGCGTGCCGCTGCCGATCCAGATAGTCGTGGCGCCCCAGGCCGGCCCCCGTCGCATCACCGAGCGCACGTCCGCATTGTCCGCACCGGAGATCGCTACCACGATGTCGCCGGGCCGAACCGACACCCGCACCAGGTCCACCAGATTGGGTCCGGTCAGCGCGACGGCCGGCAGGGCCCGCTTGCCCATGATGACCGGATGGACGAATTCGACCGCAATGTGCAGCGCGTGGGGCTCCCACGATGGCGCGATGGACCACATCGTGGCGCCCGCGGCAAATCGCCTGGCCAGCGTCAGAGCGGTGGCGGCGAGGTCTTCGGCCAGTTCGGCGCTCAGCCCGCGATCGATGGCAGTGGTGATCATCGCGTCGACGCCTCCTCCTTCGCGATCAGCACCGCGACCGCGGCCTGGCCCAGGGCCAGCCCCCCGTCGTTCGGCGGCACGGTGTGATGGGTGAGAACCTCAAACCCATTCTGCCGCAGCAGCGAACGGCACGCGCCCAGCAACAGGACGTTCTGGAACACCCCGCCGGTGAGACCCACCAGCGTGGCGCCGCCCGCCAACTGGGTGACGACCCCGGCGACAGCGACGGCGACGGCCTGGTGAAACGCCGCGGCGAGTGCCGACGGTGGCGCCCCGGCGTGCAGCGCCGCAACCATGGCCTGCACCATCGGGGCCGGATCGATCACCCCGTCGGGGCGCACCGCCAACGGCAACGCAGGCTGCTTGTCCGTTTGACCGGCCACCTGCGCCAGCGCCTCGAGCTCGATCGCGGCTTGCCCCTCGTAGTCGATGCGGTGCCGCACCCCGAGCAGGGAAGCTACCGCGTCGAACAGGCGGCCCATGCTCGAACACGGCACGCAACCCGCCCCGGTCTCCAATTGCGAACGCGTGAGCCGCAGCTCGTCGGCGGTCGCTGCGGAGACCGGTGCCAGGTCGGGGGTCCAGTCGATGCCGGCCATCCACAACTGGGACAGCGCCATCCGCCACGGGTTACGCACCGCCGCGTCGCCACCGGGCAGCGGCACCGCCGCCAGATGTCCGGCCCGAACGAAACGGTGGCTTCGGGTGTCGAGGGTGAGAATTTCACCGCCCCAA
>NZ_LZMB01000513.1 GCF_001673555.1 Mycobacterium sp. 1165178.9
CCGCCGACGCCTCGATAATGCCGCTCATGACTTGTGCTACCACCATCGCCCCCCGCGGCGGCAGTGGTGAGACCGCGATGACCGGTGGAACGGGCAGCCTCAGCCGACAAGTTCTCAACCGAACTCGTATTGTTCGCAGCATGATCGCCGCATTGATCCTGTCGCCGTGGTCAGCGCGCATTCGGCTGCCAGCAGTCCGGGAATCCGCACACTAGGCCCGGTACAGACGCGTGGCGGCTCTGGCACTGGCGCTTGCCGGACTGGCGTTTCTCGACTCGCTGAATGTGCTCAACCTGGGAGTGGTCTCGGCCGTCATCTTCGACAGCCGACTGGGTCGTCGGTCACCACTTCCCGGCGCCCTGAGCTACATCGCGGGCGTGTTCGCGGTGACGACCACCTTCGGAGTGTGCACCGTGCTCGGCATCGGCTTCATCACCGACGTGCTCGACTTTCACCTGACACCGGCGATTCGCTTCCGGGGCGAACTGCTGCTGGGGATCGTGCTGATCGGTTTGGCCTACTTCCCGCTGACCGCCCAATCATCGGCACCGGGGTGGGCGCTGGCGGCGATGCGGCAACGGCCGTGGCTGCTGGGGTTCCTGGGATTGGCGGTGGGCAGTGGCCAGGCCCCAACCGCCGTGCCCTACCTCACCGGGTTGGCGATGATCGCCGCGCTCCACCCGAGACCGCCACTGTGGCCACTGGTAGTCATCGCCTACTGGGCGATCGCTCTCTCGCCGCCGCTGCTGATCCTTATCCTGTCGATGAGAAAAACCATGCGAGCCAAGCGCATTCAGCGCGCGATCGTGCGCGGCCTCACCCGCTACGGCCCGATGTCGGTGCGGCTGCTGTTTCTGGTTTTCGGAACCGGGCTCATCGCCGACGCGCTGGTCAATCACAGCGCGCTCTGGTGACGCACCACGGCTTCTCATGTCCCGCACAGCCGGCTGGATTAGCTTGTCGCTTGTGACTGATCGTCGAGAACGCGCGATGTCCTTCGGTTCGATCGCCGAGGACTACGACGGGCTGCGGCCGCACCCACCGCAGCAGGCGGTGGACTGGTTGTTGCCATCCGAGTGCGAGGTGGCCGTCGACGTCGGCGCGGGCACCGGATTGTTCACCCGCACGCTCGTCGGCCGGGCCGCGCAGGTCGTCGCCGTCGAACCCGACGCGCGGATGCGCGCGGTGCTGGCCGAGCGGTCGCCGGAGGTCCGCGCCGTGGAGGGCACCGGTGAGGCGATACCCCTCCCCGACCAGTCCGCCGATGCGGTATTCGTCTCGTCGGCGTGGCACTGGATGGATCCCGAACGCGCCGTTCCGGAGATCGGCCGCGTGTTGCGCGACGGCGGGCGGTTCGGGCTGATTTGGACGAGTCGCGATCGCGATGTGGACTGGGTTCGCGACCTCGACCTGTTGCCCGGCGACGACACGACCGAGGCTGATGCGCCCGACCGATTCCGTCGTCGCCACGAGAACGTGGTGCTCCCCGATCCGCAGATCTTCCACAACGTCGCCCGCGAGGCGTTCGGGTTCGTGCGGACCATGACGATCGACGACGTCGTGGCGATGCTCGGCACGTACAGCCGGGTGATCATCGCCTCGCCGGATGACCGGGCGCAGCGGCTGGACAACGCCCGAGCCCTACTGACCGAACGTTTCCCGGGCACCGACGCGATCGACGTCCCAATGCAGTCCCGCTGCTGGCGCGCCGACCGGATCGCCCGCGGCCGGTAACCGCCGGCGCCTTTTCTTCCGAATGTCGTAGACAGCAAGGGGTTATGCGCGAACTTCTGCTGCATTCACCTAGGAGACCCACGACGCTGCAATGCGTAGGACGATTGGAGCCACGAGTCCGGCAAGGCCGGAATCGAGACCTACCTACAGACGAAGATTGTCTGGGCGCAGATGTAGCGGCCTCAGGCCTGGGGCCCCTCCGGCGGCCAGTGGGTCCCGGGCGACGCCTCGCCGGGGCTCTCGAAATCGCCGCGGGACAGCGGCACCCATCGCTCGCTGGGTGCGGGCTGCTCTTGCGAGGGGAAGTCGCGCAGGCTGCCGGTCGGCTTGGCGTCCCACTTGGCGAACGTCAACGGTGTCTGCAGCCAGGCATGCAGCAGGTGGTAGGCCGCTTCCAGCGATTCGATGTGGGTGCGCTCCCAGCCA
>NZ_LZMB01000514.1 GCF_001673555.1 Mycobacterium sp. 1165178.9
GATCTCCTCATGGCCGACGGCACCGTCCGCACCATCACCCCGGACGGCGACGATGCCGAGCTGTTCTGGGCGACCGTCGGCGGCAACGGCCTGACCGGGATCGTGCTGCGCGCCACCATCGCGATGACGCCGACCGAGACGGCCTACTTCATCGCCGACGGCGTTGCCACCAAGGACCTCGACGAAACGGTCGCCATTCACCTCGACGGCAGCGAGGCCAACTACACGTACTCCAGCGCCTGGTTCGACCTGATCAGCCCACCGCCGAAGCTGGGCCGGGCCGCGGTCAGCCGCGGCAGCCTGGCCAAGCTCGATCAGCTGCCGAAGAAGCTGGCCAAGAACCCGCTGAAATTCGATGCGCCGCAGCTATTGACGGTGCCGGACGTGTTCCCGGTCAGCGCGATGAACAAGCTGTCGTTCATGGCGATCGGCGAGGTGTATTACCGGCTGGGCGGAACGTACAGCGGCAAGATCCAGAACCTGTCGCAGTTCTATCACATGCTCGACCTGGTCAGCGGTTGGAACAATGCTTACGGCCCAAGGGGTTTCGCACAACACCAGTTCCTGGTGCCGCCGGACGCGATGGACGAATTCAAGGCGATCATCCGCTGGATTCAGACCAGCGGCCACTACTCGGCGCTGAACGTGTTCAAGCTCTTCGGCCCGGGCAACCGCGCGCCGCTGAGTTTCCCGATGGCCGGCTGGAACGTCGCCATGGACTTCCCCAACAAGCCGGGGATCAACGAGTTCCTCAACGAACTCGACAGGCGCGTGCTGGAATTTGGCGGAAGGGTATACACCGCCAAGGATTCTCGCGTGAGCGCCGAAACCTTCCACGCCATGTATCCACGCATCGACGAATGGATCGCGGTGCGCCGCAAGGCCGATCCCTTGCGGGTCTTCGCCTCCGACATGGCCCGACGTTTGGAGCTGCTCTAAATGGTGCTCGATGCCGTAGGGAATCCGCAGACCATCCTGCTGCTCGGCGGAACCTCCGAGATCGGCCTGGCGATCTGCGAGCGCTACCTGCAGAACGCGCACGCGCGGATTGTGTTGGCCGCCATGCCCAGCGACCCGGCGCGCGATGCCGCGGTGGCGCAGATGCAGGCCGCGGGCGCGCGTTCGGTCGAGTTGATCGATTTCGAGGCCACCGATCCCGACACCCACCCGAAGATGATCGAGGCGGCCTTCGCCAACGGTGACGTCGACGTGGCCATTGTCGCTTTCGGCATCCTCGGTGATGCCGAAGAGCTGTGGCAGAACCAGCACAAGGCGGTGCTGGCCGCCGAAATCAATTACACCGCAGCGGTTTCGGTGGGCGTCCTGCTGGGCGAGAAGATGCGGGCCCAGGGCTTCGGCCAGATCATCGCGATGAGCTCCGCCGCCGGCGAGCGGGTACGGCGGTCCAACTTCGTCTACGGCTCCACAAAAGCGGGATTGGACGGCTTCTACCTGGGGCTTTCGGAAGCATTGCGCGAGTATGGCGTTCGCGTGCTGGTGATCCGGCCCGGCCAGGTGCGTACCCGGATGAGCGCACACGTCAAGGAAGCGCCGCTGACCGTCGACAAAGAGTATGTTGCCAACCTCGCGGTGACCGCGGCCGCCAAAGGTAAGGAATTGGTTTGGGCACCAGCAGCATTCCGTTATGTGATGATGGTGTTGCGACACGTCCCGCGTCCCATCTTCCGCAAGCTTCCCATCTGATAATGCGGAACGCGCTGGCCACCCTCGGCCAGATGGCCTTGGCGGTGCTGGTCGCGGTTGCCGTCGCGGTGGTATCGCTGATCGCCATCTCCCGGGTCCAGTGGCCGGCGTTTCCGTCGTCCAATCAGCTGCACGCGCTGACCACCGTCGGGCAGGTCGGCTGCCTGGCCGGCCTGGTCGCCGTCGGCTTCGTGTGGCGGCGTTGTGCCCGTCCGCGCGGCCGGCTGCTGGCCCAACTGGCCGGGCTGGCGTTCGTCTCCGCGTTCACCGTCGTGACCCTCGGCATGCCGCTGGGCGCGACCAAGCTGTACCTGTTCGGCATCTCCGCGACCAGCAGTTCCGCACCGAATACGTGACCCGTCTGGCCGACAGCCCCGCCCTGCGCGACATGACCTATCTCGGGCTGCCGCCGTATTACCCACCGGGCTGGTTCTGGATCGGCGGGCGCGCCGCGGCGCTCGGCGGGGCGCCGGCATGGGAGATCTTCAAGCCGTGGGCCATCACCTCGATCACCATCGCCGTCGCGGTCGCGCTGGTGCTGTGGTGGCGCATGGTCCGCTTCGAATACGCGCTGATCGTCACCACCGCGACCGCGGCGGTGACCCTGGCCTACGGCTCGCCCGAGCCGTACTCGGCGATGATCACCATGTTGTTGCCGCCGATGCTGGTGCTGACCTGGTCGGGGCTGCGCGCCGGTGAGCGTGGGACTGCCCGCGCAACCGACACCGAGCGTGAAACCAACCGCACAGTCGAGTCCGAGCGTGAAACTAACTTCACACTCGCGGCAGCGGAGCGGGAGGAACCGGGCGCGCCTGGCCGTGCGGGCTGGGGCGCGGTGATCGCGGCTGGGCTGTTTCTCGGCTGGACGGCCACCTGGTACACGCTGCTGTTCGGGTTCAGCGCGTTCACGCTTGCGTTGATGGCCCTGTGGCTGGCCGGCGTGCGCTGGCGCCGGAACCGGAAGACCGGCGGCCTCAAAGCCTCTCTCGATCCACTGCGGCGGTTGGCCGTCATCGCCGGCATCGCCGTGGTGATCGCGTGCACGACGTGGCTCCCGTTCGTGGTGCGCGCGGTCCACAGCCCGGTCAGCAACTCCGGCAGCGCCATGCATTACCTACCGGCCGACGGCGCCGAGTTGACGTTCCCGATGCTGCAGTTCACGCTGCTGGGCATCGTCTGCCTGATCGGCACCCTGTGGCTGGTGCTGCGGGCCCGATCCTCGGTGCGGGCGGGCGCGCTGGCCATCGGCGTGCTGGCCATCTACCTGTGGTCGCTGCTGTCGATGCTCACCACGCTGGCGCGCACCACCCTGTTGTCGTTCCGGCTGCAGCCGACCCTGAGCGTGTTGCTGGTCGCCGCCGGGGCGTTCGGGTTCCTCGAACTCGCGCAGGCGCTGGCCGCCGCGGGCCGCGACCGCAGCTGGGGCCGCGCAATAGCCCCGGTGGCCGGCGCCATCGGCCTGGCTGCCGCGATCGCGTTCAGCCAGGACATCCCCGACGTGCTGCGGCCCGACCTCACCATCGCCTACACCGACACCGACGGTCACGGGCAGCGCGGGGACCGCCGACCACCCAGCGCCGAGAAGTTCTACGCCACAATCGATCACGCCATCACGCAGGTGACCGGCAAGCCCCGCGACCAGACCGTGGTGATGACGGCCGACTACAGCTTCCTGTCCTTCTACCCGTACTGGGGATTCCAGGGGCTCACCTCGCACTACGCCAACCCGCTCGCCCAGTTCGACCTGCGCGCCGCGCAGATCAACAAGTGGTCCAACCTCAAGACCGCAGACGAGTTGATTCACGCCCTGGACACCTGCCCGTGGCCGCCGCCGACGGTTTTCCTGATGCGCCGCGGGGCGGGAGGCAATTACACGCTGCGATTGGCCGAGGACGTCTACCCAAACCAGCCCAACGTGCGGCGATACACGGTCGATCTGCGCGGGGCCCTGTTCGACAACCCGCGTTTCGTCGTCCAGAGCGTCGGCCCATTCGTACTGGCCATCCGCAAGCCGGGGGCGTAACTGCTGATGAGCACCGACACTGCGCCTCAAACGGCCAAAGAACTAGCATCTAGCTCCGTGAACGACAGGGAAGCGAATCACCGGATCGCCCGGCTGGTTGCTTCCGTCGCGGGGCTGCTCGGCGTGCTGCTGGCGATCGCCACCCCGCTGCTTCCGGTCGACCAGACCACCGCCCAACTGAACTGGCCGCAGAACGGCACCTTCGGCAGCGTCGACGCACCGCTGATCGGCTACGTCGCCACGGATTTGACCGTCACCGTCCCGTGCCAGGCCGCCGCCGGTCAGTCCGGCGGAGGCAACGCCGGCAAGACGGTGTTGTTGTCGACGGTGCCCAAGCAGGCACCGAAGGCCGTGGACCGGGGGCTGCTGATCGTGCGCGCCAACAACGACCTGGTGCTGGTGGTGCGCAACGTCCCGGTGGTGACCGCGCCGCTGAGCCAGGTGCTCAGCCCGGCCTGCCAGCGGTTGACCTTCACCGCGCACGCCGACCGCGTCACCGCCGAGTTCGTCGGGCTGACCCAGGGGCCCAACGCCGAGCATCCCGGCTCGCCGCTGCGCGGCGAGAAAAGCGGCTACGACTTTCGGCCCCAGATCGTCGGCGTCTTCACGGATCTGAGCGGACCGGCGCCGTCGGGCCTGAACTTCTCGGCGACCATCGACACCCGCTACAGCAGCAGCCCCACGCCGCTGAAGATGGCCGCGATGATCCTCGGGCTGGTGCTCACGGCCGCCGCCCTGGTCGCCCTGCACGTCCTCGACACCGCCGACGGGACCCGGCACCGCCGCTTCCTGCCCGCCCGCTGGTGGTCGATCGGCGGGCTGGACGCGCTGGTCATCGGCGTGCTGGTGTGGTGGCATTTCGTCGGCGCCAACACTTCCGACGACGGCTACATCCTGACCATGGCCCGGGTATCCGAGCACGCCGGCTACATGGCCAACTACTACCGGTGGCTCGGCACGCCCGAAGCGCCGTTCGGCTGGTACTACGACCTGCTGGCGCTGTGGGCACACGTGAGCGCCACCAGCGTCTGGATGCGGTTGCCTACCCTCGCGATGGCGCTGACGTGCTGGTGGGTCATCAGCCGGGAAGTCATGCCCCGGCTGGGCCACGCCGTCAAGCAGAACCGCGCCGCGGCCTGGACCGCGGCGGGCATGTTCCTGGCCGTCTGGCTGCCGCTGGACAACGGACTGCGCCCGGAGCCGATCATCGCCCTGGGCATCCTGCTGACCTGGTGCTCGGTGGAACGCGCGGTGGCGACCAGCCGGCTGCTGCCGGTGGCGATCGCCTGCATCATCGGCGCGCTGACCCTGTTCTCGGGGCCGACGGGCATCGCCTCGATCGGCGCGCTGCTGGTGGCGATCGGGCCGCTGCGGACGATCCTGCACCGCCGCTCCAAACGGTTCGGCGCGCTACCGCTGATCGCCCCCCTGCTGGCCGCGGTCACCGTCACGGCCATCCTGATCTTCCGCGACCAGACGCTGACCGGCGAGATCCAGGCCAGCATGCTCAAGCGTGCCGTCGGGCCCAGCCTCAGCTGGTTCGACGAACACACCCGCTACGAGCGGCTGTTCATGGCCAGCCCCGACGGGTCGGTCGCCCGCCGCTTCGCGGTGCTGGCGCTGATTCTCGCGCTCGGCATCACGGTCGCAATGTCGTTGCGCAAGGGCCGGATTCCGGGCACGGCCACCGGGCCCAGCCGGCGCATCGTCGGGATCACCATCATCTCCTTCGTGGCGATGATGTTCACGCCCACCAAATGGACCCACCACTTCGGAGTGTTCGCCGGACTGGCCGGGCCGCTGGGCGCGCTCGCCGCGGTCGCGGTCACCTCCGTGGCGATGCGCTCCCGGCGCAACCGCACCGTGTACGCCGCGGTGGTGCTGTTCCTGGTGGCGTTGTCGTTCGCCAGCGTCAACGGTTGGTGGTACGTATCGAATTTCGGTGTGCCGTGGTCGAATGAGTTCCCGGCCTGGCATTACGCCTTCGCCACCGCGCTGCTCGGGTTGACCGTGGTGGTGCTGCTACTGGCGGCGTGGTTCCACTTCGTCGACCCGCACAACGGGCCACCCAAGACCCGCCTGGGCACGCGGGCCGCCGGAATCGTCCAGTCCCCCTTGGCAATCGCGACCTGGTTGCTGGTGGTGTTCGAGGTCGCTTCGCTGACCCTGGCGATGACCGGCCAGTATCCGGCGTGGTCGGTCGGTCGCTCCAACCTGCAGGCCTTGACCGGCAAGTCCTGCGGACTGGCCGAAGACGTGCTGGTGGAACAAGACCCGGGCGCCGGCATGCTGACGCCGGTGAGCGCACCGGGCGGCCCTTCGGTGGGAGAAGCCCTGGGCGCGGGCTTGTCGGAAGCCTTCACGCCCAACGGGATTCCCGCCGACGTGCGCGCGGACCCGGTGATGGACCGCCCGGGTGACCGCAGCTTCGTCAACGACGAGGAGAAGACCGGCAGCAACCAGGCCGGCACCGAGGGCGGCACCACCCCCGCACCGGGGATCAATGGCTCGTCCGCCCAGCTGCCCTTCAACCTCGACCCCGCGCGCACACCGGTGCTGGGCAGCTGGCGCTCCGGCATCCAGGTGCCCGCGCACCTGCGGTCCAGCTGGTACCGAATACCCGACCGGGACAAGGCGGGACCCCTGCTGGTGGTGAGTGCGGCCGGTCGCTTCGACCCGCGTGAGGTCCAGGTGCAATGGGCCACCGACGATCAGGCGGCCGGCGGACACCCCGGCGGTTCACTCCAATTCGCGGACGTGGGCGCGTCGCCGGCCTGGCGCAACCTGCGGTTGGCGATGTCCGCAATTCCCAATACCGCCACCCAGATTCGGCTGGTCGCCGACGACGAAGACCTGGCTCCGCAGCACTGGATCGCGCTGACCGCGCCGAGGATTCCGCAGCTGCGCACGCTGCAGGACGTGGTGGGCTCCACCGACCCGGTGTTTTTGGACTGGCTCGTCGGGCTGGCCTTCCCCTGCCAACGACCGTTCGGCCATCAGAACGGCGTCGACGAGACTCCGAGATGGCGCATCCTGCCGGACCGATTCGGAGCCGAGGCCAACTCACCGGTGATGGACAACAACGGCGGCGGCCCGTTGGGCGTCACCGAGCTGTTGACCAAGGCGACCACCATGGCCACCTATCTCAACGGCGACTGGTCTCGCGATTGGGGCTCGCTGCAACGGCTGACGCCCTACTACCCCGACGCCGAACCCGCCCACCTGTTGCTGGGGACGGCCACGCGCAGCGGCCTGTGGGGGCCCGCGCCACTGAGACATTAAGGCGCACAATACGTCTCGAGCAGCCGCGCTCTTTGCCCGGCGTATCGGGCGCGCATAGTCGCCCGGGACCCTTGAGGTCCGCTATCGGTAAGTCTACACTTACGGTTCGTGGTCACTTACCAAGCGAGTGACGTCTGGCTGGCGCTGGCGGACGGGACACGGCGGGCCATCGTGGAGCGCCTTGCGCACGGCCCGTCGGCGGTCGGTGATTTGGCTCGCGATCTGCCCGTCAGCAGGCCGGCGGTGTCCCAGCACCTCAAGGTGCTCAAGTCCGCCGGGCTGGTGCGCGACCGCGCCGCGGGAACCCGTCGGGTCTATCAGCTCGACCCCACCGGTCTGCAGGCGTTACGCGCCGATCTCGACCGATTCTGGACGCAAGCGCTGGCCGGCTACGCGCAGACCATCGACGAGATGAACGAAGGAGCAACATGACCCAGCGGACTCCCGACGTCCACCATCACGTCGTCGTCAACGCACCCATCGAGCGCGCGTTCGCAGTCTTCACCGAACAGTTCGGCGCATTCAAGCCGCGTGAGCACAATCTGTTGGCGGTTCCGATCGCCGAGACAGTGTTCGAACCCCAAGTGGGCGGCCATATTTACGACCGAGGCGTCGACGGCAGCGTGTGCCGATGGGCGCGAATCCTGGTCTACGAGCCGCCTCACCGCGTGATGTTCAGCTGGGACATCGGTCCGACATGGCAGGTGGAAACCGACCCGGCCAAGACAAGCGAGGTCGAAGTGCGCTTCACCGCGGAGTCCGACGATCGCACCCGCGTCGAACTGCAACACCGCCATCTGGACCGGCACGGGCCGGCCTGGGAGTCCGTCGCCGACGGCGTCGACGGCGACGCGGGTTGGCCGTTGTACCTACGCCGGTATGTGGGGCTGTTCAGCGGCGGTGACCCGCGATGAGCTCCGACCTGATGGACATGGCCTGCCAGGAGAGGGCCGACCTCGCGGAATTCCTTGCCACGCTGACACCGCAAGACTGGGACGCGCCCACGCTGTGTACCCGCTGGACCGTGAAAGATGTTGTCGCGCATGTGATCAGCTATGAAGAGCTGGGCCCGCTGGGGCTGCTCAAACGGTTCGCCAAAGGCCGGATCGTGCGGGCAAACCAGGTGGGCGTCGACGAATTCGCGGCTCTGACCCCGCAACAGCTGCTGGAATTCCTGCGCACCCACCTCCAACCACGCGGATTGACAGCAGGTTTCGGCGGGATGATCGCACTCGTCGACGGCACAATTCATCACCAGGACATTCGGCGCGCGCTTGACCGGCCGCGCGACGTGCCGCCCGATCGGCTCGCGCGAATCCTTCCCCTGGTGCCCGGTAATCCCCGACTTGGCGCGGGCCGCAGGATCCGGGGCTTGCGCCTGCGCGCCACCGATGTCGAGTGGACGCACGGCGACGGGCCCGAGGTGACCGGCCCCGGCGAGGCGCTCCTGCTGGCCATGACCGGGCGCCCGGCCGCGCTGGCCGACCTCGCCGGGCCCGGGGTTGGGACGCTGGCGGACCGGGTCCGCAAATAGCGTCCGGTGGCCGACCCCCCGTGTTGAAGCGCTGCGCGGCCCCTCGCGCGCATCGGATGACAGCGACGGTCAGGCTCGTCGCCGGGGCGCTGCGCGGCCCCGCGTCCTCATCGGACAAAGCCGCGTCGCTTACGATCGAGCCTCGTGCCCCACGACGGTAAAGAGCGATCGCAGCGGATGCCCCGGTCGGTGGCCGCCATCGCGGGAATCGTGGGCCTGCTGCTGTGTCTGTCCGTCCCGCTGCTCCCGGTAAGACAGACCACCGCAACGGTCCTGTGGCCCCAGGGCAGCACGGACGGGCACGTCAGCCAGGTCACCGCCCCCCTGGTATCGGGGGCGCCCCGCGCGCTGGACATCTCGATTCCCTGCCCGGACATCGCCACCCTGCCCGCCGCCGGCGGTTTGGTCGTCTCGACCCTGCCGCCCGGCGGAATAGACGCCGGGAAGAACGGACTGTTCGTGCGGGCCAACGCCGACGTGGTCGTCGTCGCTTTCCGGGATACGGTGGCCACGGTCGCACAACGCGCAGCGGTCGCCGCCGGGGGTTGCAGCGTGCTGCACGTCTGGGCCAACGCCGGCGCGACGGGCGCCGATTTCGTCGGCATACCCGGCGCCTCCGGGGTACTGCCGGCCGAAAAGAAACCCCAGGTTGGCGGCGTCTTCACCGACATGAAGGTGCCCGCGGGGCCGGGGCTGTCGGCGCGCATCGACATTGACACCCGATTCATCACCGCGCCCACCGTCCTCAAGGAAGTGGTGATGGTCCTGGGCGCCCTGGCGGTGCTGACGGCCATCGTCGCGCTCGCGGTGCTGGACCGCCGCAGCCGGGGCGGCAGCACGCTACTCAACTGGCGCTCCCCGATCGCCTGGCTCTCCCGATACCGCCCCGGCACCCGCCTGGCCAATTGGCGGCGGGTGGGGATCGCGACCTGGATCGCCGACGCCGGGGTGATCGCGACCCTGCTGCTGTGGCACGTTATCGGGGCCACCTCGTCGGACGACGGCTATAACCTGACCATCGCGCGCGTCGCCCCCGGCGCCGGCTACATCGCCAACTACTACCGCTACTTCGGCACCACGGACGCGCCGTTCGACTGGTACCTCGCGCTGCTGGCCAAGATGGCCTCGGTGAGCACGGCCGGCGTCTGGATGCGGCTGCCCGCCACGGTCGCCGCAATCGGGTGCTGGCTGATCATCAGCCACTGGGTGCTGCGCCGGCTCGGGCCGGGCCGCGGCGGGCTCGCGGCCAACCGGGTCGCGGTGTTCACCGCGGGCGCGGTCTTCGTGGCCGCGTGGCTGCCGTTCAACAACGGCCTGCGGCCTGAACCGCTGATCGCCCTCGGTGTGCTGGTCACCTGGATGCTGATGGAACGTTCGATCGCGCTGCGCCGGCTGGCGCCCGCGGCGGTGGCCATCATCGTGGCGATGCTGACCGCGACGCTGGCGCCGCAGGGCCTGATCGCCGTCGCCGCGCTGTTGACCGGTGCGCGGGCCGTCGCCCAGACGATCCGGCGCCGCCGGACGACCGACGGACTGTTGGCGCCGCTGGCGGTGCTGGCGGCCGCGCTGTCGCTGATCCTTATCGTGGTGTTCCGCAGTCAGACGCTGGCCACGGTCGGCGAGTCGGCCCGGATCAAGTACAAGGTCGGCCCGACCATCGCCTGGTACCAGGATTGGCTGCGCTACTACTTCCTCACGGTGGAGTCCAACCCCGACGGATCGATGGCCCGGCGATTCGCCGTGCTGGTGCTGCTGCTGTGCATGTTCGGCATGCTGGTCACCCTGCTGCGTCGCGGCCGGATCCCGGGCGTGGCCAGCGGCCCGGCGTGGCGGTTGATCGGGACCACGGCGTTCGGCCTGCTGTTGTTGACGTTCACGCCGACGAAGTGGGCGGTCCAGTTCGGTGCGTTCGCCGGGCTGGCCGGCGCGCTGGGCGCGGTCACCGCATTCGCCCTGGCCCGGATCGGCCTGCACAACCGCCGCAACCTGACGCTGTACGTCACCGCGCTGCTGTTCGTGCTGGCGGTGGCGACCTCCGGCGTCAACGGCTGGTTCTACGTCGGCAACTACGGGGTGCCCTGGTACGACATCCAGCCGGTCGTCGCCAGCCACCCGGTGACGTCGATGTTTTTGGCGCTGTCGATCGCGACCGGCCTGCTGGCCGCCTGGCAGCACTTCCGGATGGACTACGCCGGGCACACCGAGGTCAAAGACAACCGGCGCAACCGGGTTCTCGCGTCGACCCCGCTGCTGGTGGTCGCGACCATCATGGTCGTCGGGGAAGTCGCCTCGCTGACCAAGGGCGCGGTGTTCCGCTACCCGCTCTACACCACCGGCAAGGCCAACCTCGCCGCGATCAGTTCGGGGCTGTCGCCCGCCAGCTGCGCCATGGCCGACGACGTGCTGGCCGAGCCAGACCCCAATGCGGGCATGCTGCAGCCGGCGCCCGGGCAGACCTTCGGGCCGGACGGACCGCTGGGCGGCAGCAATCCGGTCGGCTTCAAACCTGACGGCGTGGGCGACGACCTGAGGTCGTACCCGGTGGTGACCAAGCCGGGTGTGGTGAATTCCACCGGCTCACCCAACAAACCCAATGCCACCATGACCGACTCCGCGGGGACGGCCGGCGGCAAAGGCCCCGTCGGGGTGAACGGCTCGCACGCGGCGCTGCCGTTCGGCCTGGACCCGGCCCGCACCCCGGTGATGGGCAGCTACGGCGAAAATTCGCTGGCCGCCACCGCGACCTCGGCGTGGTACCAACTGCCGCCGCGTAGCCCGGACCGGCCGATCGTGGTGGTGACGGCGGCCGGCGCCATCTGGTCGTACAAGGAGGACGGCACCTTCACGTATGGGCAGCAGCTGAAACTGCAGTGGGGTGTCGCCCGTCCCGACGGCACCACCCAGCCGCTGGCGGAGGTGTATCCGATCGACATCGGGCCGGAGCCGGCGTGGCGCAACCTGCGGTTCCCGCTGACCTGGGCGCCACCGGAGGCGAACGTGGCGCGCATCGTCGCGTACGACCCGAACCTGAGCTCGGATCAGTGGTTCGCCGTCACGCCGCCGCGGGTCCCGGTGCTGCAGACCCTGCAGCAATTGATGGGATCGCAGACCCCCGTGCTGATGGACATCGCCACGGCCGCGAACTTCCCCTGCCAGCATCCGCTCTCCGAACACCTTGGCGTTGCGGAACTTCCGCAGTACCGCATCCTGCCCGATCACAAGCAGACGGCGGCGTCGTCGAACGGGTGGCAGGCCAGCGAGGACGGGGGCCCATTCCTTATCACTCAGGCGATGCTTCGTACCTCGACGGTCGCGACGTATCTGCGTGGCGACTGGCATCGTGACTGGGGATCCGTGGAGCAGTACTTCCGGTTGGTGCCGGCTGACCAGGCGCCGGACGCCGCAATCGAACAGGGTGTGATGACAGTGCACGGCTGGAGCCGGCAGGGACCGATTCGAGCACTCCCATGAGCGTTACGACCGTCGACAAGCGCGAAGACGATAAGGCGGCCCCCCGCCAGGACATCCGCGTAACGCGCTGGGTGGCCACGATCGCCGGGCTGATCGGTTTCATCCTGTCGATCGCGACGCCGCTGCTCCCGGTCGTGCAGACCACCGCGCAGCTGAACTGGCCGCAGAACGGCCAGCTGAACAGCGTTACCGCGCCGCTGATCTCGCTGACACCGGTCGACGTGCACGTGACGGTGCCGTGTTCGGTGGTGCGCGCCCTGCCGCCCGAGGGCGGGGTCGTGCTCTCGACGGCGCCCAAGAAGGGCAAGGACGCCGCGCTCAACGCGTTGTTCGTGGTCGTCAACGGCAAGCGCGTCGATGTCACCGACCGCAACGTGGTGATCGCGAGTGCGGCACGGGATCAGGTGGCGTCCCCCCAATGTCAGCGCATCGAGATCACCTCGACGAAGGCGGGGGCCTACGCCACCTTCGTCGGACTGAATGATCCGGCGGGCAAACCGATCGGCGGCGGCTTCCCCGACCCGAACCTGCGGCCGCAGATCGTGGGGGTGTTCACCGACCTCAGCGGGCCGGCCCCGGCGGATCTGAAGCTGTCGGCGACCATCGACACCCGGTTCTCCACCACACCAACGACTTTGAAGCTCGCCGCGATGGTGCTGGCGATCGTGTCCACCATCGTCGCGCTTATCGCGCTGTGGCGCCTCGACCAGTTGGACGGTCACCGGATGCGCCGGCTCATCCCGGCGAACTGGCGCACCTTCACCCTGGCCGACGTCACGGTGATCTCCGGCTTCGTGCTGTGGCATGTGATTGGGGCGAACTCGTCGGACGACGGCTACATCCTGGGCATGGCCCGCGTGGCCGACCGCGCCGGCTACATGTCGAACTACTTCCGTTGGTTCGGTAGCCCCGAGGACCCCTTCGGCTGGTACTACAACCTGCTGGCGCTGATGACCCATGTCACCGACGCCAGCCTGTGGATGCGGTTGCCGGACTTGATCGCCGGAATAGTGTGCTGGCTGCTGCTCTCCCGTGAGGTGCTGCCCCGACTGGGGCCCGCGGTGGCCTCCAGCAAGGCGGCGAACTGGGCGGCGGGCATGGTCCTGCTGACCGCCTGGATGCCGTTCGACAACGGCCTGCGCCCCGAGCCGATCATCGCCGTCGGTTCCCTGATCACCTACGTCCTGATCGAACGCTCGATGCGCTACAGCCGGCTGACGCCGGCCGCGCTGGCGGTCGTCACCGCGGCGTTCACCCTCGGCGTCCAGCCCACCGGATTGATCGCGGTGGCCGCGCTGGTCGCTGGTGGCCGCCCCATCCTGCGAATTCTGGTGAAACGTCACCGCCTTGTCGGCACGTTGCCGCTCGTGGCGCCGATGCTGGCGGCCGGCACGGTGATCCTGACCGTGGTGTTCGCCGATCAGACGTTGTCAACGGTGTTGGAAGCCACCAGGATTCGAACCTCGATCGGGCCCAGTCAGGCTTGGTACACCGAGAACCTGCGCTACTACTACCTGATACTGCCCACCGTCGACGGGTCGCTGTCGCGCCGCTTCGGCTTTCTGGTCGCGGCGCTGTGCCTCTTCACGGCAGTCTTCATCATGTTGCGGCGCAAGCGAATTCCCGGCGTGGCGCGCGGGCCGGCCTGGCGGCTGATGGGTGTCATCTTCGGCACCATGTTCTTCCTGATGTTCACCCCCACCAAGTGGGTCCACCACTTCGGGCTGTTCGCCGCGGTGGGAGCGGCGATGGCCGCGCTGACGACGGTGCTGGTGTCGCACGAGATCCTGCGCTGGTCGCGCAATCGCATGGCGTTCCTGGCGGCGCTGCTCTTCGTCCTGGCGCTGTGTTTCGCCACCACGAACGGTTGGTGGTACGTGTCGAGCTTCGGTGTCCCGTTCAACAACGTGATGCCGAGGTTCCACGGAATCAGCGTCAGCACAGTCTTTTTCGCGCTGTTCGTTATTGTCGCACTGTACGCGGCGTACTTGCACTTCGCGCCTAAGGACCGCGGCGAAGGACGGTTGGCGCGGGCGCTGACCGCCGCGCCCATCCCCATCGCGGCCGGCTTCATGGCGATGGTGTTCATCGCGTCGATGGTGGCCGGCATCGTTCGCCAGTACCCCACGTACTCCAATGCCTGGGACAACCTGCGCGAGTTCAGCGGTGGCTGCGGGTTGGCCGACGACGTGCTCGTCGAGCCGGACAGTAATACCGGCTTCATGGCGCCGCTGCCGGGCAATTATGGCCCGCTCGGGCCGTTGGGTGGCGTCAACCCAATGGGATTCACGCCCAACGGCGTGCCGGACCGCACCCTGGCCGAGTCGATCAAGGAGACGGAGGTGCCGCAGCCTGGCACAGACTACGACTGGGATGCGCCGACCAAGCTGAAGGCCCCGGGCGTCAACGGCTCGACGATGCCGCTGCCGTATGGTCTCGACCCCAACCGGGTGCCGCTGGCGGGCAGCTACACCACAGGCGCGCAGCAGCAGAGCAGACTCACCTCGGCGTGGTACCAGCTGCCGAAGCCCGACGACGGACACCCGCTGGTGGTGGTGACCGCCGCGGGCACCATCGCCGGCAACAGCATCCTGCACGGCCACACCAGCGGCCAGACCGTGGAGCTGGAATTCGGCAGGCCCGGTCCCGGCGGCTCGGTGCAGCCGGCCGGCCGGCTGGTGCCCTACGACCTGTACGGCGAGCAACCGAAGGTATGGCGGAACCTGCGCTTCGCGCGCTCGGCGATGCCCACCGACGCGGTCGCGGTGCGGGTGGTCGCCGAGGACTTGTCGCTGACACCGGACGACTGGATCGCGCTGACCCCGCCGCGAGTGCCCGAGCTGCGCTCGTTGCAGGAGTACATCGGTTCCAGGCGGCCAGTGCTGATGGACTGGGCCGTGGGGCTGGCCTTCCCGTGCCAGCAGCCGATGCTGCACTCCAACGGCGTCACCGAGATCCCGGAGTTCCGCATCACGCCGGACTACAACGCCAAGAAGCAGGACACCGACACCTGGCAGGACGGCGTCAACGGCGGGCTGCTGGGCATCACCGACCTGTTGCTGCGGGCCCACGTGATGTCGACGTACCTGTCGAATGACTGGGGCCGTGACTGGGGATCGCTGCGCAAGTTCGACACCATCGCCGACGCGCGCCCGGCGCAACTCGACCTCGGCACCGCCACCCGGACCGGATGGTGGTCACCCGGACCCATTCGCATCAAGCCGTAGCCAGCGAACGAAGCACCGCGTTTTCAAATGGCGTTGCTTTGTCATTATTCATAGGTCGAATAGTGCGCTGAATTAACGGCAGAGTAATTAGTTCTCCAGGTTTAACGGCACCATTTTCGGGACAATACTTATTCCGCTGTGATCCATTTCACACCACGGAAAAGGGTGCCCCTATGCACACGCTGACACGCCTGGGAACCTGTACGGCCGCAGTCGCGCTGCTGGTCGCCCCGCCCTTGAGTTTGACCATCGGGACGGCCGCCGCCGAGGGCGGCGGCACGACCGTCGTTTTCGATAATTACCTGCGGCGTTGCGATTTCAGCAAGGTCGCCATCGCCCCCAAGGTGCCGGGCCCGATGCTCGGCACCGGCTCGGCCGTCATCCGCACCGGCGGTGGCCGGGCCGTAGCCGAGGTGCATCTGGTCGACGGCCCCGAGCCGGGCATGCATTACGACGTCGGCCTCATCGAAGAACCCCGCCCGTCCTCGTCGACCTGTGGGCCCGGGGACCCGGGAACCGCATTTACCGGTATGGATCTCGACGGCGCGGGAAACGGAACGGCCACCGTTACCGACGCCCTTCGACCGGGCACGACCGGTGTGTGGGTGATTATCGAGCGGCCGAATGCAAACTCACAGAACCCGGGCGAGTTCTATACCTCTGAGTTCCTGGTGCCGGTGCGGGCGTAACCACGGTCTGCACACTCGTCGGCACAACCGTGCCCGACGAAACAGGGACTTCGGTCCCTATCTTGACGCTTACGGCAAATGCTGCGATGTCGGAAGCAACGGGGTGAGAGGAAGCGGTGTCGGCGTCATACGAGGAGACAAGACAGCAACCCATCGCGCCGGGTGAAGCCCCCGTCGACTCCGCGGTGCTGAGCAACGGCGACGTGCTCCAGGTCGGCAATTTCCGGCTGATCTTTCTCACCGCCCTGGGCGGCTGACTCGCCGTGACCGCCACGCTCGGCGCGTAGCGTCATGATCCATGAGCGACTACGCCGTCGAGGCGGTGGACCGGCTGCCGTTTTCCACCGACGAGAAATCCCAGCGCTACGCGACGGAGAACTACCGCGGAGCCGTCGGGCTCAATTGGTACCTCACCGATCCCACGCTGCGGTTCACCATGGCCTACTACCTCGAGCCCGAGGAATTGGAGCTGGCCGAGCGCCACTTGACCCGCATCGGTGAACTGATGGGCGGCCCGGTGGCGCGGTGGGCCGAAGAAACAGATCGCAACCCACCGCAGCTGCGGCGCTACGACCGGTGGGGTCACGACATCAGCGAGGTGGTGATGCCGGCCTCCTTCACGCAGTCCAAGCGGGCGGTTCTGGATGCCCAGCAGGCGCTGCGAACCGAGGCGCGCGAGGCGAAGATCAGCTCGTCGCTGCCCATGTTCGCGTCGAATTACCTGCTCAACCAAGCCGATATCGGGATGGGTTGCGCGTTGGGCACCGGCGGCGGCATGGTCCAGTCGCTGGTGGCCGCCTACGCGCCACCCGATGTGGCCGAACACGTGCTGGCCAAATTCGCCTCGGGCGAGTGGGCCGGCGAGACGGCGCAGCTGCTGACCGAACGCACCGGTGGCTCCGACTTGGGCGCGCTGGAAACTACCGCGACCCGGCAAGGTGACGCGTGGTTGCTGAACGGCTTCAAGTGGTTCGCGTCCAACTGCGCCGGGGAGGCCTTCGTCGTCATGGCGAAACCCGAAGGCGCACCGGACACTTCGCGAGGAGTCGCCAACTTCCTGGTGCTGCGCGCCCGCCGCGACGGCTCGCGGAACGGGGTCCGGGTCCGGCGGCTGAAGGACAAGCTGGGCACCCGATCGGTGGCCTCGGGTGAGGTCGAATTCGTCGACGCCGAAGCGTTTTTGCTGTCCGGTGAGCCCACCGACGCCGCTGCGGGTCCGTCCGACGGCAAAGGGCTGGGGCGCATGATGGAACTGACCAACGCCGCGCGCCTTGGCATCGCCTTGTTCGGGCTCGGCAATGCGCGCCGCGCCCTGGTCGAATCGCTGTGTTACGCCCGGCAACGCCGAGCGTTCGGCGGCGCGCTCATCGACAAGCCGCTGATGCGGCGCAAACTCGCCGAGATGATCGTCGACGTCGAGGCGGCACAGGCGTTGGTGTTCGACGGCACCGGCGCCACCAACCATCGTCAGCCGCGCGGCATGCGACAACGGATCGCCGTGCCCGTCACCAAGCTCAAGGTGTGCCGGCTGGGGATCACCGCGGCGTCGGACGCGATCGAAATCCACGGCGGCAACGGCTATATCGAGACGTGGCCGGTGGCGCGGCTACTGCGCGACGCGCAGGTGAACACCATCTGGGAGGGGCCGGACAACATTCTGTGTCTGGATGTGCGGCGCGGCATCGAGCAGACCCGCGCGCACGAGACGCTGTTGGCCCGGCTGCGCGATGCGGTGTCGGTCGCCGACGACGGCGAAGCCACCCGGCTGGTCGCCGGCCGGATCGAGGACCTCGACGCGGCGATCACCGCGTGGACCAAACTCGACAGACAGCTGGCCGAGGCGCGGCTGTTTCCGCTGGCCCAATTCATGGGTGACGTCTATGCCGGTGCGTTGCTCATCGAGCAGGCAGCCTGGGAGCGCGCCGCCCGCGGTGGTGAGCGCAAAGCGCTCGTCGCGCGGCTCCACACCCAGCGCTATCTCGCCGATCGTGGAGCAATGCGCGGGATCGACTCCGACTCCGACGAGGCGCTGGAGCGCTTCGACGAACTGGTGGACGGCGCGTTCGAGCTGTAGGCGCGGCCCCTTAGATCGGGATGAGGCCGTGCTTACGTGCCGTGCGGAACCACAGCTGCTTCTCCCGCAGCAGTTTCATCGACTTGCGCAGCAGCAGCCTGGTCTGGTGCGGGTCGATGACCGCATCGATGAAGCCGCGCTCGGCGGCGGTCCACGGGATCGCCATGTTGAGGTTGTAGCCCTCGATGAAGTCCTTCTTGATCTGCTGCGCCTCGGGCGTGGTCGGGTCGGGGAACCGCTTCATCAGCAGCTGCGCGGCCCCCTCGGCGCCGATCACCGCGATGCGTGCGGTCGGCCAGGCGAAGTTGAAGTCGGCGGTCAGCTGCCGCGACCCCATGACGGCGTAGGCGCCGCCGTAGGACTTGCGGACGGTGATCGTCACCTTCGGCACGTCGGCTTCGACGACCGAGTACAGGAACCGGCCGCCGCGCTTGATGATGCCGTTCTTCTCCTGCTCGGCGCCCGGCAGGAAGCCCGGGGTGTCCACCACGAAGACCAACGGGATGTTGAACGCGTCGCAGAACCGGATGAAGCGCGCCGCCTTGTCGGACGCCTCGTTGTCGATCGACCCCGACAGGTGCATGGGCTGGTTGGCGATCACGCCAACCGGGTGTCCGTCGACCCGGGCGTACCCGGTGATGATGGCCGGCCCGTGTTGCGCGGCGACCTCGAGGAAGTCGCCGTCGTCGAAGATCCTCAACAGGATCTCGTGCATGTCGTAGGCCATGTTGTCCGAGTCGGGCACGATCGTGTCGAGCTCCAGATCGGTCGGTGTCGTCTCCGGCTCCAGGCCCGGGTTGACGATCGGCGGCTCGCTGACGGCGCTCGACGGCAGGAACGACAGGAAGTCACGAACGTACTGGAACGCCTCGGCCTCGGAGTTCACCACCTGGTGGATGTTGCCGTAGCGGGCCTGCGCATCCGAGCCACCGAGCTCGTCGAGGGTGACGTCCTCGCCGGTGACTTCCCGGATCACGTCAGGGCCGGTGACGAAGAAGTAGCCCTGATCGCGCACGGAGACCAGCAGGTCGTCCTGGATCGGCGAATACACCGCTCCCCCAGCGCATTTGCCGAAAATGAGGGAGATCTGAGGCACCAGCCCGGACAGCGCCTCGTGGCGGCGGCCCAGCTCGGCATACCACGCCAGCGAGGTGACCGCGTCCTGGATGCGGGCGCCGCCGGAGTCCTGGATGCCGATGATCGGGCAGCCGACCATCGCGCACCACTCCATCAGACGCGCGACCTTGCGGCCGAACATCTCGCCGACGGTGCCCTGAAACACCGTCTGGTCGTGGGAGAACACCCCGACCGGACGGCCGTCGATCATGGCGTGGCCGGTGATGCAGCCGTCACCGTAGAGCGCGTTCGGGTCGTTGGGGGTTTTGGCCAGGGCCCCGACTTCCAGGAAGGTGCCCGGGTCGACCAGAGCGTGCACCCGCGCGCGGGCGCTCGGGATGCCCTTCTTGTCGCGCTTGGCGGCGGCCTTCTCACCGCCGGGCTCTTTGGCCAGTTCCAGGCGAGCTCGGAGCTCGGCCAGCTTCTCGGCGGTGGTGTGCTGAATGGGAGCTTCCCCCGGAGCTGGCACGGTCTCCGTCACTACTTGCCCACCTCACTCGTCTGACTGGTTTCGGCCTCCACCTTATTCAGCACGTCGGCGAGGTGAGCACCGACCTTGCCGATGATCGGTTCGTCGATGGCCTGGATGTGCTCGCCACCGATCGGGACGACCTCGAGGTCGGCCACGTACTCGCCCCAGCCGCCGTCGGGCTGGCGAACCGCATATCGCGGCTCGAACTGGATGACGTCGTCGTGGTAGCGATCGGCCATGTACAGGGTCACGTGGCCGTCGTACGGCTCGATCTGGACGGTCTCGAGTGCCCGGTTGTCCAGGTAGGACGTCCGCTGGTGCTCGACGATGCCGCCCGGGATCTGCACGCCGCTCTGCTGGACGATGTCCAGCACGAACTTGACCTGCCCCTCGTCGTCGAGCTCTTCGAGCTGCTCGTAGGGGATCGCGGGAATCTCGACGTTGAAGGTGCGTTCGGCGAACTTCGCATACCGGTCCCAGCGCTTGCGGGTCTCCTCCTGCGTCTGCGGGATCTCCTCGCCGGCGCGCACCGTGTCGATCATCCCGACGAAGCGCACGTCGGCGCCCGCCCGCTTCAGCCCGATCGCGCAGGCGTACGCCAGCGCCCCGCCGAGCGACCACCCGGCCAGGATGAACGGCTTGCCCCCGTTCATCTCCAACAGCTTCGGCACATACTGGGCGGCCCGTTCCTGGACGGTGCCCTCCACGCGCTCGAACCCATACATCGGCGTGTCCGCCGGCAACCTCTTCAGCAGCGGCTCGTAGACCACGGTCGAACCGCCGGCGGGGTGGAACACGAACACGGGGATCTGCGACTCGCTCTGGGGAGCCCGCAGGGTGCGGACGAAGCCGTCGATCTGACCGGCCTCCAGGTACTGACGGACCTTTTCGGCCAGCGCCTCGATGGTGTCCGACGTCTGGACATCCTCGGCGGTGATGGTGCCCTCGGCGCGCTCCGAGAGCCGCTGCGCCATCTTGGCCGCGGTGTCCTCGTCGAGCTTGGGCAGCGGATTGAAGATGCCGCCCGGCGACTTGCCAGTGACGATCGCCCACGTGGCGAAGGTGACCCGCTCGGCGGCGTCACGTGGCGGCACATCGGAATTCAGCGCCTTGGCCACTGCCTCCTGGCTGAGCGCTCCGGCGAGATCCGGCTTCGCGCCGTTGGTCGCCGCGCCCTTCGGGCCGGACGGATCCGTCGGCGGCGGCGGGATGGCGGCGTCGGAAGGCGGGGCCGGCTGGGTCTCGGGCTCCGCCTGCGGATCCGGTGCGGGTGCGGCGGCCGTTGTCGGCGTCGCCCCGCTGAGCAGTTGGGCCTGCTCCCTGGCGATCTCCTCGGGCGTCAGCGTCTTCTGATGCTCGTGCAGCTGCGCGACCTCGTCGCGGTGTTCGACCGCGTACTCGATCAGCTTCTCGACGGCGTAGAGGTTGGCGTCACGCACGGCCGTCAACTGGATGGGCGGCATGTCGAAGTCGTATTCGACACGGTTCTTGATCCGCACGGCCATCAGCGAGTCCAGGCCCAGCTCGATCAGCGGCACCTCCCACGGCAGGTCCTCGGGCTCGTAACCCATGGCCGCCGAGACGATCAGGCCCAGCCGCTCGCCGATGGTCTCACCGGAATCCGGTGTCCATCGGCCCACGCTGGACGGCAGGTAGCGGTTGGTCAGGCTGTCTGACAGCGTCTCGGCGTCGGGCTCCTCGGCCGGCGCCGCGGGAGCCTCGACCGGGGCGGTCGTGGCCGGGGCGGCGATGGTCGCTCCGGCGCCCACTGCGGTCGGCAGTGCGGCCACACTCTGACCGGCCCGCGACACCAGGGCGTCGTAGACCAGGGTGAAGGACTCGTCGATGCGGGCGTGCACCTGGACCGAGGCGCCACCGGGGTGGCGGGTCATCGTCGTCACCAGCCGCGCGCCGGCGCCGGGCACCGCGCGTTGCTCGGAAGCCACCAGCTGGGCGTCCGAAAGCACCTGTGTCGCAGCGGATCTCACCAACGCGGCCAGGTCCGTCTCGCCGTTGCGCGGCGCGTACTCCCAGACGTGGCGGCCGTCCGGCAACGCGACGTGCGTGCCCGGCATGATCACCGAGCCGTCGCCGGAGAAGTGCACGTCGAGCCAGTGCTCTTTGCGCTTGAACCGGGTCGGCGGGATGTTCGCGTAGTCCTCGGGGCCTTGCGCGCGGGTGAACAAGGTGCGGATGTCCAGGTCGTGGCCGTGGACGTAGAGCTGGGCCATGGCCGAGATCATCGACTCGACGTCATCCTGCTTGCGGGCCAGCGTCGGAATCAGTTGCGCGTCATGCAGTCCCGCGGCGGCGGTGGTCAGGCCGATCTGCATCAGCGCCACCGGGTTGGGTGCGAGCTCCAGGAACGTGGTGTGGCCGCTGTCGACGGCGTTGCGCACGCCATGGGTGAAGTAGACCGAATGCCGCATCCCCTTGACCCAGTAGGCGACATCGTGGACGGGCTCGCCGCCGGGCTTGATGTAGGTGCCCTCGTGCACCGTCGAGAAGATCCCGACGCTCGGGCTCAGCGGGTGAATCCCCTGCAGCTCGGCGGAGAACTCCCCGAGCAGCGGGTCCATCTGCGAGGTGTGGCCCGCGCCCTTGGTCTGCAGCTTGCGGGCGAAGCGGCCCTCGGCCTCCGCGCGGGCGACGATCGCGTCGATCTGGTCCGGCGGGCCACCGATCACGGTCTGGCTCGGCGCGGCGTAGACGCACACCTCCAGGCCGGGGAAGTCGCCGAACACCGTCTTGAGCTCGTCGGCGGAGTACTCGACGAGCGCCATGAACCGGATGTACTCGCCGAACAGCATCGATTCGCCTTCGCCCATCAGGTGCGAGCGCGACGCGATCACGCGGGCCGCGTCCGCCAGCGACAGGCCGCCGGCGAAGTACGCCGACGCGGGCTCGCCGAGCGACTGGCCCACCACCGCAGCGGGTTTGGCGCCGTGGTGCTTGAGCAGCTCGCCCAGAGCGATCTGGATCGCGAAGATGACGACGTTGCTGGTTTCGATGCCGTAGTCCACCGAGTCGTCGAGGATCATCTCGAGCACCGAGTAACCGCGCTCGTCCTGGATCAGCGCGTCGACCTTCTCGATCCACTCTGCGAAGACCTCGTTGCGCAGGTACAGGCTCTTGCCCATCTTGCGGTGCTGCGCACCGAAACCGGCCATCGCCCACACCGGACCGCTGGTCACCGGCCCGTCGGTGCTGAACACTCCTGGTCGTTGCTTCCCCTCGGCGACCGCGCGCAGGCCCTTGATGGCCTCTTCATGGTCGTGGGCCAGGACAACCGCACGCGAACGGCCGTGGTTGCGCCGCGACAGCGACCGGCCGATGGATTCCAGCGACGACGCCTGCCCCTCCGGGCTCTCCATCCAGTCCGCGAGCTCGGCGGCCGCCACCTTCTTGCGCGACGTCAAAAACGCCGACACCGCGAGCGGAATCAGCGGCTTGGTCGGCTCCGACTCCTCTTGTGCGGCAAGCTCTTCCAACGCGATCGCTTTGAGGCGCAGCGCCTCGTCGGTCACACCGGGGAGGTCGTATTCTTCCTCCTCCACCTCGGAGGGGTCGGGGATGATGTTGCCGAAGTCGTCGAACCGCAGCGAGTGGCTTTCCATCGTGGGCGCCTCGGCCGCGTCGGCGGCCCGAGCCGCGGCGACGGGCTGTGGCTCGGCTTCGCGTTCGATGACGTCGCGGGGCAGCACCTCGCGCACCACCAGATGGGCGTTGGCCCCACCGAAGCCGAAGCTGGACACGCCGGCCAGGGCGTAGCCGCCGTAGCGTGGCCAATCGCTAGCGCTGTCAACGACTTTCAGACGCATGCGGTCGAAGTCGATGTAGGGGCTGGGGCCGGCGAAGTTGATCGACGGCGGCAGCTTGTCGTGCTGCAGCGCAAGCACCACCTTGGCCAGGCTCGCCGCGCCGGCGGCCGACTCCAGGTGTCCCACATTGGTTTTCACCGCGCCCAGCAGCGCGGGACGGTCCGCGGGGCGGCCCCGACCGACGATGCGACCCAGTGCCTCGGCCTCGATCGGGTCGCCCAGGACGGTGCCGGTGCCGTGCGCCTCGATGTAGTCGACCGCGCGCGGGTCGATCCCCGCGTCCTTGTACGCCCGGCGCAACACCTCGGCCTGGGCGTCCTGGTTGGGGGCGATAAGCCCGTTGGACCGGCCGTCGTGGTTGACGGCGCTGCCGGCGATGACGGCCAGGATCTGGTCGCCGTCGCGGCGGGCGTCGTCGACCCGCTTGAGCACGAACATGCCGCCGCCCTCGGAGCGGGTGTAGCCGTCGGCGTCGGAGGAGAACGACTTGATCCGGCCGTCGGGGGCCAGCACCGCGCCGATCTCGTCGAAACCGAGCGTCACCAACGGGGTGAGGAGCGCGTTGACGCCGCCGGCGACCGCCACGTCGCACTCGCCGTTGCGCAGCGCCTGCACCGCCTGATGCGTGGCCACCAGCGAGCTCGAGCACGCGGTGTCCAGCGCCACCGACGGTCCGCGGAAGTCGTAGAAGTAGGACACCCGGTTGGCGATGATCGAGCTCGCCGTCCCGGTGATCGCGTACGGGTGTGCGACCGTGGGGTCCGACACTGCCAGGAACTGGTAGTCGTTGTTGGAGAAGCCGACATACACGCCGACGGCCTCACCGCGCAGGCTCGACGCCGGGATGCGGGCGTGCTCGAGCGCCTCCCAGGTGAGCTCCAGCGCCATCCGCTGCTGTGGGTCGATGTTGTCGGCCTCGGTCTTGGCGACCGCGAAGAACTCGGAGTCGAAGCCCTTGATGTCCTTCAGGTAGCCGCCCCGGGTGCGGGCCGTGCCGACGCGCTGGGCGATGCGCGGCTCCTCGAGGAATTCCGACCAGCGGCCCTCGGGCAGATCGGTGATCGCGTCGCGGCCCTCCATCAGCGCCGCCCAGGTCTCGTCCGGGGAGTTCATGTCGCCGGGCAGCCGGGTCGAAAGGCCCACGATCGCGATGTCGACGCGCTCGGCCGGGCCGGTGCGCGTCCAGTCGGCGCCGTCGAGTTCGTCGTCGGCGACCTCGGGCTCGCCCTCGATGATGCGGGTGGCCAGCGATTCGATGGTCGGGTGCTGGAACGCGACCGCGACCGACAGGGTCACACCAGTCATGTCCTCGATGTCGGCGGCCATCGCCACGGCGTCCCGCGAGGCCAGGCCCAGCTCGACCATCGGCACCGACTCATCGATCTCGTCGGGTGATTTACCGACGGCGCGACCCACCCAGTTGCGCAGCCATTCGCGCATCTCGGGGACGGTCATGTCGGTCTTTTTGGCGGGCACCTCCCCGTCAGGGCCCGGGGTCTGGTTTTCGGGGTGCTCAGTGTCAGCCATGGTCCTTAGAGATTCAGTCAGTGGAGCTGGCGAAGGCCGTCGGGGAACCGACGCCGCTTCGCAGACTGCCGTCGAGATAGGCCGCGCGGCAGGCGCGGTGCCCGATCTTGCCGCTGGAGGTGCGCGGAATCGTTCCCGACTGCACCAGCAACAGGTCGCGCACGGTCACACCGTGGCGCACGGCGATCGCGGCCCGGATGTCGTCGGCGATGGGCTGGTAGTCCATCTTGTGCGAGCCGGCCGCGCGCTCGGCGACGATCACCAGCTGCTCGGAGCCGTCGTCGGGGTCGTACTTGATGCCGGCGTGCGGGTTGTCGAACACTTCCTTCGGCAGTTGGTTGGCCGGCACCGAGAAGGCGGCGACGTAACCGGTGCGCAGCGCCTTGCTGGCCTCCTGCGCCGAATATTCGAGGTCCTGCGGGTAGTGGTTGCGGCCGTCGATGATGACGAGGTCCTTGATGCGGCCCGCGATGTAGAGGTGGCCCTTGTGGTAGGTGCCGTAGTCGCCGGTCTTGACCCACATGCCGTCGTCGGGGGCCCCCTCGGCGTGCGACTGGCTGATCCGCGACTTGAGGATGTTGCGGAAGACGTCGTTGGTCTCTTCTTCCTTTCCCCAGTAGCCGATGCCCAGGTTGTTCCCGTGCAGCCAGATCTCGCCGATCTGACCGTCGGGCAGCTCGCTGGCCGTCTCCGGGTCGACGATGACGGCCCACTCGTCGACACCGATGACGCCGGCCGACACCTGCGGAACGGCCTTCGGCGAATCGGCGGGCACCTCGACGAAGCGCTGCTTGTTCAGCTCGTCACGGTCGACGTGGATGACCGTGGGGGCCTCGTCCATCGGCGTCGTGGAGACGAACAGCGTCGCCTCGGCCAGGCCGTAGGACGGCTTGATCGCGGTCTCCCGCAGACCGTAGGGCGAGAACGCCTCGTAGAACTTGCGCATCGACGCCGGGGACACCGGCTCGCTGCCGTTGAGGATCGCCTTGACGTTGCTCAGGTCCAGCGGCGGATCGCCCTCCTTGGGCACCCCGCGGACCGCGGCGTGCTCGAACGCGAAGTTCGGCGCCACGGTAATGACTTCGCAGTCCGGGGCGTCCTCGGGCTTACGCGCCATCTCGCGGATCCACCGGCCGGGCCGGCGCACGAAGGCGGCCGGGGTCATGAAGGTGAAGTTGTGGCCGATCACCGGTGACAGCAGGGCTGTGATCAACCCCATGTCATGGAAGAACGGCAGCCAGGACAGGCCGCGGTCGGCCTCCTTGCCTTCCAGGCCGTTGAGCACCTGCAGCACGTTGGTGGGCAGGTTGAGGTGCGTGATCGCCACGCCGGTCGGGGTGCGGGTGGAGCCGGAGGTGTACTGCAGGTAGGCGATCGTGTTCTCGGTGGCCTCCGGCGGCTCCCAGGTCGACGCGACTTCGTTGGGGACCGCGTCGACGGCGATGACGCGGGGGCGCTCCTTGGCCGAACGGGCGCGGATGAACTTGCGGACGCCCTCGGCTGCCTCGGTGGTGGTCAGGATCGTCGACGGGGTGCAGTCGTCGAGCACGGCATGCAGGCGCCCGACGTGGCCCGGCTCGCTGGGGTCGAACAGCGGCACCGCGATCCGGCCGGCGTACAGCGCGCCGAAGAGTGCCACGAGGTAGTCCAGGTTCTGCGGGCACAGGATGGCGATGCGGTCGTCGGGGTGGGTGACCTGCTGCAGCCGGGCGCCCACGGCGCGGTTGCGGGCGCTGAACTCCGACCAGGAGATGTCGCAGGCGACACCGTCTCGCTCGGTGGAGAAATCCAGGAACCGGTAGGCAAGCTTGTCGCCGCGAACCTTCGCCCACTTCTCAACGTGCTTGACCAAGTTCGTGTTGTCGGGGAACTTGATCTTTCCATTCACGATGAACGGGTTGTGGTACACCATGCCGCTCTCCTGTCGCACCTGTTTTCGGTCGGCTCTGCCGACGCTTTGTTTTTAGGCCGGCTCCCGCCGACGGCTTCGTTCTTCCGCCGGCTGTACCGACCGCTACATGTCTAATCACACGCGCCAGACCTCGCACGGCACCCGGTTGGGGACGCCGGTGATTGCCAGCCCAAGCCAGCATCCACCCCGAACGGGTGCGCTACAAAGGTCCGATAGCTCTTAAATTCCTCTTAATGTTACGGGGCTGCCCACGGCAGACCAAATCACAAGGTACCGCTGATCGACATCGGCAACCGCCACCTGATGCTTGTGTCCCGCCGCGCCGATCATCCGTGTTTGGGTTGTGGCGCATTTGCAATCAGACCGTGAGCCCAGTTGAGCGTCCAGTCGGTCGCCGGAGCCCCGTCGATGCTCCAGCACTGCGTCGTTGCGTACAGCGCGTGGACCGGCTGACCGGCCCCGCCGGCCAAGGTGTTCAGCGTCGTGGGCAGGTTCGCGATGCTGAACGCCTCCTCAGGAGCGGCGCAGATCAGGTCGCCCGGCGCGCAGATTTCGTTGGTCTTGCCGTTGAGGTCGCCGAAACCGCCCGGCCGCTCACCGGTCATCGTGAGGCCCATTCCGGACAGGATGGGCACCTCGTGCAACGTGATCTCAGCGCCCTGCCCCGGCGGGTTGGGCCCAATGTCGTTGCCGACCCCGATCTGGCGACGGCCGTCAGCGATCAACGTCACACCCAACACCAGGTCGTCGTCGACGGGTCCGCGCCCGTTGCCGATATCGCTGGCGATGTCGCCCATGATCACGGCGCCCTGCGAAAACCCCATCAGCACGTAGCTGGTCAACGGGCATTTGGCGTTCATGTCGGTGATCGCCTGCACAGTCGCGCGGGTGCCTTCGGCCCGGCTGGCGTTGTAGGACATCTGCGTGTCCCCACTCAGCGGATTGTGAAACTGCGCGGTGTAGGGGGTGGTGTAAGCCTGCACCCGCGACGACGGGAACTGCTGGGTGAGGGTCGCGGTCGCCTTGTGCAGCAGTGCCATGGGGAATTGGACAGGGCTGGCGGGGTCGTCCTGCACCGAGGACTCCCACGTGCCGGGAACGTTGACCAACAGCACGTCTGGGCAGGAAGCGTCCTGAGACGCGGGTCGCGGCTTGTGCGGATGCGTCGTGGTCGACGTCGGGGGCAGGACCCCGGGCGGGACCGCGCTGGGCTCCGAGGAGTGCCCGCGCAGCAAGGTCACCGCGGCCCAGATGCCCAGCAGGACGACGGCAGCGACCGACAGTGCGGCGATCCAGGCGAGGGTGCGTTGCCGCTTACGCCGCGCGCTTGTAGCCATGTTCTCCTGCCAGCAGTGTCGGTGGATCGCAGCTACGCGGTCCTCCCGACCCCTGCTGCACCCCCTACACGGTACCGGTTCGGCCGGGTGGGCCAGCCGGGCGCGACCCGCCAGAGCGGGCTGGGCAGCGGCTCGCGATCGCCGCTAGCGAATGGCGCCGACGATCTCGCCCGACATCGCGCCGAGCTGACCCGACCACGAACCCCAGCCGTTGTCACCGCCGCCGGGGAAGTCGAAGTGGCCGTTGTGGCCGCCGTTGCTCCGGTACTGCTGATAGAACTCCCGCGAACTGCCCATCGCCGCGCCGGCCTGGCCGATCATCGCGGCGTCGTCGCCGCCCATGTTCGTCGGGCTGTAGACCCAGACTCGGGTGTTGTTCTGCGCCAGCAGCGAGGCGTGCACGTAGGGGTCGTGCCACTTCCACCGGCCCAGCTGCGGGGCTCCCCACATGCCGTTGCCGTCGATGCCGCCGAACTGCTGCAGGCCGGCCAGGATCGCGCCGTTGTAGTTGGTGCTCGACGGGTAGAGGAACCCGGACAGCGATCCGGCGAAGCCGAAGCGGTCGGGATGGAAGGCGGCCAGCGCCATCGCGCCATACCCGCCCTGCGAGGCACCGACGGCGGCGTGGCCGCCAGGCGCCAGGCCCTTGTTGGCCGCCAGCCAATCAGGCAGCTCGCTGGACAGGAAGGTGTCCCACTGCTTGCTGCCGTCCTGCTCCCAGTTGGTGTACATGCTCCACGCGCCGCCGGCCGGGGCCACCACCGAGATGCCCTTGCCGCCGAGCGTGTTCATCGCGTTACCGGCGGTGACCCAGTTGCTCACGTCCGGGGCCGCGTTGAAGGCGTCCAGCAGGTAGACCGCGTGCGGGCCCCCGGCCATGAAGGCCACCGGAATGTCGCGGCCCATCGCCGCCGACGGAACCATCAGGCTTTCGTAGCCCGCCGCCCTGGCTTTGCCGACGGTTGCCGCGGTCTGTAGCGCGAAGGCCAACCCGACGGCCAACACGGCAACGCAGAACACCCGGAAAAGCGCCGACATACCCCGCACGACCGTCATGTCCACCCTCCATCGTGTAGTCGCTGAAAGCACATTAGCCAGGGCCGTAGTTCCCCCGCGCGCCGGGTAGTGAAACAAGTCACATACGCCGCAAACGACTAGCGGCGGAAACCCTCAGGGTTTCCGCCGCTGGTCGTGCTGCTTGGCGTGTTTAGGTGCCCTGGCCGTTACCGGCGTTGGTGGTAGCGGCCGTGGCCGGACCCGCACCCGGGGTAGCGCCCAGCGTCGACTGCAGGTCAGGCAGCATCGCGTGCACCTGCGCGCCCCAGTAGGGCCAGTCGTGGGTGCCGTTGGCGTCGAAGTTCCACACCGCGTTGTGGCCACCGGCGCCGTTGTAGGCGTCCTGGAACTTCAGGTTGCTGGTCCGCACGAACCCCTCGAGGAACTTCGCGGGCAGGTTGTCCCCACCCAGGTCCGAGGGCTTGCCGTTACCGCAGTACACCCAGATGCGGGTGTTGTTGGCGACCAGCTTGCCGACCTGAAGCGACGGGTCGTTGCGGGCCCAGGCCGGGTCCTCCTTGGGACCCCACATGTCGGCCGTCTTGTAGCCACCGGCGTCACCCATGGCGAGGCCGATCAGCGACGGGCCCATCCCCTGCGACGGGTCCAGCAGCGCCGACAGCGAGCCGGCGTAAACGAACTGCTGCGGGTGGTAGGCGGCCAGGATCAGCGCCGACGAACCGGCCATCGACAGACCGACCACGGCGCTGCCGGTCGGCTTCACCTGCTTCTGCGACGAGAGGTACTGGGGCAGCTCGCTGGTCAGGAAGGTCTCCCACTTGTAGGTGGTGCAGCCGGCCTTACCGCAGGCGGGCTTGTACCAGTCGGAGTAGAAGCTGGACTGGCCACCGACCGGCAGGGCAACCGAAATGCCGGACTGCAGGTACCACTCGAACACCGGGGTGTTGATGTCCCAACCATTGAAGTCGTCCTGCGCGCGCATACCGTCGAGCAGGTACAACGCCGGCGAGTTGGCGCCACCGCTCTGGAACTGAACCTTGATGTCGCGGCCCATTGCGGCGGACGGAACCTGTAGGTATTCCACCGGCAGACCCGGGCGGGAGAAGGCCCCGGCGGTCGCCGAGCCTCCGACGGCGCCAATCAGGCCCGAGAGTAGCGCCGCACCCGCGGCCGCCACGACGAGCCGGCGCGGCATATCCGCCACGGCGCCGCGCAATCTGTCGACAAGCGTCATCCTTGCTTCCTCATCCTTCTTGCGGCCTTTCGGCGCATTTCACCGATCGGTCACTGTCTTGATTGGTCGAACTGCCTGCACTAACCCGAAGGCACGGCTCCTGCTCGGGCCCTTTCGGCCCGCATCGTCGCCGCGCTAAGCGCAGGAGTGCCCGTGTAGTCAACCACACGTTGTGCCATTCGGTCGCATCGAGGCACGGGCACCAACCGTCGAGCGGCCCTCCCACCCAGCGGTTTTCAATTCGAACATGTGTCTAAAAGGCGGTGTTCTCACATGTGCTTGATTGCCGTTGCCAGCTGGTGAGAGGCCAAATGTGATGTTGCTGCCATTCTTTCGCGGCCGGCGCGCTGTGATCTGTTCGGCGTTTGCCGAAATTTCTTCTGCGCGACGCTTACTCGCGAGGTGGGGGCGGCGCCTCTTCGGGTACCGGTAGCCCGCACCGGGCCAGTTCGTAGCGCGGCACCCGGTCAATCCGGTACTTGGTGAACCGGAAGGAATTCACCAGGTTGGACAGGAAGCGGTGCGGGGTCATCGGTGCGCGCACCGAGCTGAGCACCGCCTTTGTCTCCGGGCATTGCAGCGCCGAGACTGCCTCTGCGACCCACTGTTGGTCCAGGTAGCCCGGAATCCCCGGAGGCAATTTCACCCAAGGGCCGTCGGCGATCACCCAGTCGGGAAAGAGGTTCTTGTCGTGCCCGATGCGGCCGTGCTTGAGCCGTTCGGTGTGTTGCGCAAGCGGATTCGCCAAGCCGATCTGATCGATCACCCTGACATCGAGCCCGACGTTCATGCCGACCATGCCTAGGTTGGTGAAAAACACTGCATGCTGGGGTTTTTGTGCGGACTTGTCGCCGGGTGGGGCCTGGGCCTGCGGAACCAGGTCCCACTGGATGTAGTTGCCCGACGGCAACAGCAGCGCGCCTTCGGGGGTGTTGTTGAGGGCGGTCAGGATGGCCGCCATCCGCGGATAGCCCAGGTAGTCCGCCGCGGTCAGCGGGTGCGCGTTGCCGGTGGCCTGGGAGTAGAACCGGCGTTCGTCGACGATCCCGGAGTAGGTGACGTGGGTGGCATCGTCGCCCATTCCGGGTGAATTCGCCGCCCACAGCGACCATCCGGCCAGTCCCAGCCACAGCGCGCCGGCGGCGCCGGCAACCCAGTTACCGGTCTCCCGCGAGTAGTCCTGGCCGTCCGGGATGGCGATCGGTACGACCGCGACCGGAGCCAGCAGACAGAACAGCGGGGCCAGCAGCACCCGGGCGTGCATGAAGTCGCCGCCTTGGCGGATCCAGTAGAGGGCCTGCACCAGACCGCTGACCACCACCCACGCCACCACCGCGGGCGGGCTGTGCACAGCACGGGCCACCCGCCCGTAGTCGGGCGCCAGCGCGGGGCGCAGGAACGACGGCCGCCGGCGGGCTGCGAACAGCAGCACGCCCAGCGGTACGAGGAGCACCAAAGGAATCCACACCGCGTACGGCGCGTCGAAATTGGAGAGGTAGATCATGCCTTGCGACCACTTGTCCCCGGCCGCGTCTTTGGCCAGGGCGGTGCCGGGCACCAGCAGGCCGTAATAGCCCATCCGGAAGATCTCGTAAGCGACCGGCACGAAACCGCCGGCCACCACGATCAGCACCCGGCGGCGCCAGGTCCGGGCGGCGACGAGCATCATGATCAGCGCCAGGCCGCCCATGAGCGCCAGTTCCGGCCGGACCAGCACGCTGAAGCCGGCAACGAACGCGAGCAGGCCGGCGAACACCTTGTTATCCGCGCGGTTACGCACCGGCTGCGCCCAGCAGACCATCATCCACCACAACAGCCCGAGATAGGTCAGCGCCAAACCGCTCTCCAGACCGGACGTGGCGAAGTCCCGCGCCGGAGGCAGCGCGATGTACACCAGCGCGCCGGCGGGCAACATGATGGCCTTGCGGGCCCGCAAGCTCGGCGCGTACAGCCGCGCGGCGCCCAGCATCAGCAGCGCCACACCCACGATCGACAGCACCAGCGCGAGCGCGAGGGCCACGTACTCCATGCGCAGCGGGCCGCCGACCCAGCTGCCGACATACATCAGGTAGGTCCAGGCGGTGGAGGTGTTGGCCTCCACCCGCTCACCCTGGTTGAACACCGGTCCGTTGCCCGCGAGCAGATTACGCACCGTGCGCAGCACGATGAGGCCGTCGTCGGCGATCCACCGACGCTGCCAACTTCCCCAGCCGAACAGCACGGCGACCAATGCCACGCTGATCCACAGGCTGACCCGCACCATGGTGGTGTACGGAAACACCGGCCAGCCGGGCCGCCTGATCACCGGCCGGCTGCGCATCATCCGCGCTTTGAGAGCCTGCAGTTCGGGGCTAACCGAAGGCAACGGCGGCTCCGACTGTTGCGATCCACGCCAAAAACAGCAGCTGCAGCACCCTGTCACGCAGCGCGATGTCTTCGGGTTCGCCGGCCAGCCCACCGTCCACGTCGACTGCGTAGCGCAGGATCGCGATGGTGAACGGGACCATGGACACCGCGAACCAAGACCCCGAGTGGCGGTCGCGTTCGAACGCCCACAGGCCGTAGCAGATCACCACCGCGGTGGCCGACAGCGTCCAGACGAAGCGCAGATAGGTGCTGGTGTAGCTCTCCAGCGACTTGCGTATCGCCGCCCCGGTGCGCTCCGCGAGCTGCAATTCGGCGTAGCGCTTGCCGGCCACCATGAACAGCGAAGCGAATGCGGCCGACAACAGGAACCACTGCGACAGCGGGATGTCGGTGGCCACACCGCCGGCGATGGCCCGCAGCAGATATGCCGACGACACGATGCAAATGTCAAGCACGGCTTGATGTTTGAGGCCGAAACAATAGGCCAGCTGCATGGCGAGGTAGACGGCCATCACCAGCGCCAGGTTCGGCGTCACAAGCCATGCGATGCCCAGCGAAGCCGCGCCCAGCAGCACCGCCAAGCAGTAGGCCAGCCACTCGGGGACGATGCCCGCCGCGATCGGGCGGAACCTTTTGGTCGGGTGCTCGCGGTCGGCCTCGACGTCGCGCACATCGTTGACCAGATAGACCGACGACGCCGCCAGGCTGAACACCACGAACGCCAACGCCACCTGCGTGAGCATCTGCGCGTAGTCATACCGAATACCACTGCCCAGCCCGGCCACCGGCGCGGCCAGCACCAACACGTTCTTCACCCACTGCCGGGGGCGTATCGCCTTGATCACCCCGGTGACCAGGTTGCCCGGCGGTCGGGTCACGACGTCCTCACTCATTCGGCTCCACCTCTTGCGACCTCTTGTGCGCGGCGCGCGATCGCCGCAACAACGGCACCGAGGGCGATGCCGAAGGCCACGTCGCTGGGGTAGTGCACGCCCAGCAGCATCCGTGACAACGCCATCGGCGGCACTAGGACCGCGGGCAGCGGCAAACCAGTGGTCCGGCCCAGCAGAATCGCCGCGGCGGTGGTCGAAGTGGCGTGTGCGGACGGGAAACTCAGTTGGCTCGGCGTGCCGACGTTCACCACGACGGCGGGATCGTGCGGCCGCAAGCGGCGCACGATCCGCTTGACGATGACGGCGGCGGCGTGTGCGACGAACGCCCCTGCCCCGGCCACCAGCCAGTCCCGTCGCCGCCTCGGTGAAAGCACCGCGCCGAGCGCGGCGACGCCCACCCAGCCGATGCTGTGCTCACCGAAGTGGGACAGTGCGCGCGCCACGGGGAGCACGCCGGGACGATCGCTGAGTGCGGCCTGGACGGCGACGAGCGCGGCCACCTCGCCGCGCGGCGCCTCTGCGGCGGCGGCCTCATGCATGTTCGGCAGCCGGCTGGGGGCTCCGCCCGCTTGCGGGGGACAACGCCGTCTCCCACTTCTGCTTGCTGGACAACACGGGCAGCGCGCCGCGGTACACCGTGCGCATTTCGTCGAACCTGCTGAGCAGTTGACGCTGACGGCGCAGCGAGGCGAACAACAGCGAGAACATCTTTCGCCGGTCCCGCTGGCGGTAGACAACGCCGCAACCGTCGGCCGTGGTGACCGTCACGCCGTCGACGGTGCACAGCCGGAACCAGCGCGCATCCTGGGTCGGCACATTGAACTCGGGCCGCGTGCGGGACTGCGGGTCGGCCTTCGTCATGTTGTGCAGGATTCCGCGGGCCAGCCGGTAGCCGATCGACACCGGGTTCACCGGCGGCCTCATCGCCTTGGTCTTGTGCTGCGGCGAAGCGAGTTCGCTGGCTGCCGGCAGCACGACGGCGTCCGGGTATTCCTTGCGCAGGCGATGCACCTCGGGCAGCGCGGATTCCAGGATCGAGAAGATGTGTTCGGGCCCAGCGAGGAAGTCATCGATGGCCCGGTTCTGGATTGCGACCGTCGAATATTCAAGGCAGGCAAGGTGTTTCAGTGTCGCCTTGAGGTGGCTGCGGACCAGGCCCGTGATGTCGCCATCCCAGTGCAACGATGCCACCACCAACCGGTTGCGCAGGTGGAAGTAGGCCTGCCAGTCGATGGCGTCGTCCTTGTCGCTCCAGGCCATGTGCCAGATCGCGGCGCCGGGCAGCGTGACGGTGGGGTAACCGTGCTCACCGGCGCGCAGACCGTACTCGGCGTCGTCCCATTTGATGAACAACGGCAGCGGCTGGCCCAGTTCCTCGGCGACCTGGCGCGGGATCATGCACGTCCACCAGCCGTTGAAGTCGACGTCGATGCGACGGTGCAGCAGTGCGCTGCGATCGTTCTTGTCGTTCAACGGAAATCTGGCGAAGTCGTGGTCGTACTCGGCGTGCGGCGCGGCGGTCCACATGAAGTTCGATTGGTTGACGACCTCCCCCATGATGTGCAGGTGTGACGGCTCCTGCAGGTTCAGCATCTGCCCGCCGATCAGCGTCGGCGTCTTGGCGAAACGGTTGAGCGCCAGCACCCGCAGGATCGTGTCCGGCTCGATGCGGATGTCGTCGTCCATGAACAGAATCTGTTGACAGTCCGTGTTTTTCAGCGCCTCGTACATCACCCGGCTGTAGCCACCGGAGCCGCCGAGGTTCGGCTGGTTGTGGATGGACAGCCGGTTGCCCAGGCCCGCGGCCGCCGCCGCGAAGTCCGGGTGGTCACGCACCTTGCGCACCCCCTGGTCCGGGACGATGACCGCACCAATCACCTGGTCCACCAACGGATCTGCGGTGAGATCGGCCAGCGCGTTGACGCAGTCGGCGGGGCGGTTGAATGTGGGGATGCCGACGGCGATGTTGGCGATGCCCGGAGCGGGCTCGGTGGCATACCAGCCGCCGCTGATCAGGTTGACCGCGGTGTCGGTGGTGATGTCGAACCAGATCCAGCCACCGTCCTCGAAAGGCTTGAGCGCCACCTCGATTTCGACGATCGCCGGCTGCTCGTCGGTGCCGACGAATTGGCGGCCTTCCACCGAGATGCGCACCCCGGTGGCCTTGGTCCGATAGACGTCGACGCGTCCCGTTCCGGTCAGCTCGACCCGCAGCACCACCGACTGACAGATGGACCACCGCCGCCAGTAACTGGCCGGGAACGCGTTGAAGTAGGTGGCGAACGACACCTCGGACTCTTTGCCGATCTCCAGCGAGGTACGGCTGGTGGCGTGCGCGCGCCGGGCGTTGGTCGTCGACTCCTCCAGGTACAGCTTGCGCACGTCGAGCGGCTCGCCGGGACGCGGCAGGATGATCCGGGACAGCAGGCTCACGGCAGTCATTCAGCGCGCGCCTTCCTCTTTGTTCTGGGCTTCGGTCAGGGATGCGCCGTCGCGCAGGTGCGGCGCGAGGACGTTGTCGTACATGTTCAGCGCGCTGGCGATGGCCATGTGCATATCCAGGTATTGGTACGTGCCCAGCCGGCCGCCGAACAGTACCTTCGACGTCGCGGTCTCGGACTTGGCCCGGGCTCGATACGCGGCCAACACGGCACGGTCGGCCTCGGTGTTGATCGGATAGTAGGGCTCGTCGTCGTCCTCGGCGAAGCGCGAATACTCCCGCATGATCACGGTCTTGTCGGCGGGATAGTCGCGCTCGGTGTGGAAGTGGCGGAATTCGTGGATGCGGGTGTATGGCACGTCGGGGTCGTTGTAGTTCATCACCGGCGTGCCCTGGAAATCCCCGATAGGCAGCACTTCCACCTCGAAGTCGAGGGTGCGCCAGCCCAGTCGCCCCTCGGCGTAGTCGAAGTAACGGTCCAGCGGCCCGGTGTAGACGACCGGCGCGTCGGGACTGTCCGCGCGGAGTTCGTCGCGCACGTCGAACCAGTCCGTGTCCAGCCTGACCTCGATGCGGTCGTCGGCGGCCATGTTGCGCAGCCAGGCGGTGTAGCCGTCGACGGGCAGGCCCTCGTAGGTGTCGGAAAAGTAGCGGTTGTCGAAGGTGTAGCGCACCGGCAGCCGGGTGATGTTCGCGGCGGGCAGCTCCTTGGGGTCGGTCTGCCACTGCTTGGCCGTGTACCCCTTTACGAACGCCTCGTAGAGCGGTCGGCCGATCAGCGAGATCGCCTTCTCCTCGAGGTTTTGCGCGTCGGCGGTATCGATCTCGGCGGCCTGCTCGGCGATGAGCTTGCGGGCTTCGTCCGGGGTGAAGTACTTGCCGAAGAACTGCGACACCAGGCCCAGCCCCATCGGGAACTGGTAGGCCTGCCCGTTGTGCATCGCGAAGACCCGGTGGCGGTAGTCGGTGAAGTCGGTGAACTGCCGCACGTAGTCCCAGACCCGCTTGTTTGAGGTGTGGAACAGGTGCGCACCGTACTTGTGCACCTCGATGCCGGTGTGGGGCTCGGCTTCTGAGTAGGCGTTGCCACCGATGTGCGGTCGGCGGTCCACGACGAGGACGCGCTTCCCGAGTTGGGTAGCCACGCGCTCGGCAATGGTCAGTCCGAAGAATCCAGAGCCGACGACGAAAAGATCGAAACGAGCGGTCATCGGTTGCTTAGGGTATCCGACCGAGTGGCCCTAACCCATTTGGCGAGGCCATGCAGCGGCATTGGCTCTATGACGACGATCGTTGCGGCGCCTGGGATCCGCGATCACAGTCGTGGTCGCAATTGCCTCACGATTCAATATCACCACTCTAGTAACAGCATCACCACTCGTACCATCGACTTTGTGTGATTCCGCCGGATAGGAGCGGTGGGACGCGCCGACACAACACATAGTCAGATTGAGGAGACTTCCGTGCCGAACCGACGCCGACGCAAGCTCTCAACAGCCATGAGCGCGGTTGCCGCCCTGGCAGTGGCGAGTCCTTGCGCATACTTCCTTGTTTACGAATCAACCGCCGGCAACAAGGCGCCCGAGCATCACGCGTTCAAGCAGGCCGCGGTGATGAGCGATCTGCCCGGTGAGCTGATGGGCGCGCTGTCGCAGGGCTTGTCGCAATTCGGGATCAACCTGCCCCCGGTGCCCGCCTTGAGCGGGGGTGCTGCCGGCACGCCGGGTCTCGCCAGCCCCAGCCTGGGCACTCCGGGTCTCGGGACCCCGGGCCTGGGGACGACGGGTCTGACCAATCCGGCAATGACCAGCCCCGGCTTGGCCAGCCCCGGCTTGGCCAGCCCCGGCTTGGCTAGCCCCGGCTTGGCCAGCCCCGGCTTGGCTAGCCCCGGCTTGGCCAGCCCCGGCACGGCGCCCATGACGCCCGGGCTCACCGCGCCCGGCGCGTTGCCGACCACCCCTGGTGGCGGCCCCGCGCCCCCGGGCGCCGGACTCAACCCCGCGCTCTCCAACCCCGGGCTGACCAGCCCGGCTGGGGTCACACCGGGCCTGGGTGCCCCGGCGATGTCGCCGAGCGAGGTGCCGATCGACTCTGGGGCCGGGTTGGATCCGGGCGCCGGTGGCACCTACCCGATCCTGGGCGACCCGTCCACCTTCGGTAACGCTTCGCCGATTGGTGGCGGCGGTACCGGCCTGGGCGCTGGCTCCGGCACCGGTGGCGGTGCCAGTGGCGGTCTGGTCAACGACGTGATGCAGGCCGCCAACCAGCTGGGCGCCGGCCAGGCGATCGACCTGCTCAAGGGCTTGGTCATGCCGGCCATCACGCAGGGCATGCACGGCGGCGCCGGAGCCGCGAGTGCCCTGCCGGGCGCCGCGGGTGCCCTGCCGGGTGCGGCGGGTGCCTTGCCGGGTGTGGCGGGTGCGCTGCCGGGTGCGGCGGGTGCCCTGCCGGGCGCTGCGGGTGCCTTGCCGGGTGTGGCGGGCGCGCTGCCGGGTGCCGCGGGTGCCCTGCCGGGCGCCGCTGCTGGTGCTCTCCCTGCCGCCGCGGGTGCGGCCGGTGCACTGCCGGCGGCCGCCGGTGCCCTACCGGCACTGCCCCCGGTCTAATCCATTTCAAACTCTCCACAAGACGGCACCGCAGATGATCTGCGGTGCCGTCGACTTTGTGGAGATTCACCATCCCGCGGCTCGTGTCGTCTCACAGATAACACCAGAAACACACGTAACATCGCCTGGTGCCTCGCAGTCGTGCGCCGACGATGCTGCTCACCGCCGTGGCGGCGACCGTCCTCCTCGTCTCGTGGGTGACGGACCCGACCCGCGATCGCGGTACCGCCGGCCCGCCGGCTTCGCACGGCACCCAACTCGTGGAGCAACCGCTGATCGGGCTGGGCCCGGGCGTCACGGTTCGCGAAATCAGTCAGGCCACTCCCTTTTCTCTGGTCGCCCTCACCGGCGACCTGGCCGGCACGTCTACCCGCGTGCGCGCGAAGCGCCCCGACGGTTCGTGGGGCCCCTGGTACCAGACCGAGTACGAAACGGCGGCACCCGATCCGGCGCCTCCGGCGGGCACCGAAGAACCGGCCGGGCCGGCCGCCGGCGGCGCGACCGAAGGGCCTCGTGGAACCGATCCGCTGTTCGTCGGCACCACCACGACCGTCCAGATCGCCGTCACCCGCCCGCTCGACGCGACGGTGACCCAAACGCCGCCGGCGCCGCCGAGCGCGAAGGCCGATCTGGGCTACAAACCCGCATCCCGGGAAAAGCCCTTCGGGCAGAACATCTCGGCCGTCCTCATCTCCCCACCACAGGCGCCGGCCAAAACACGTTGGACACCACCAGCCGGAGTCTTGATGCCCGGCCAGGCCCCGCCCATCATCAGCCGAGCCGAGTGGGGCGCCGACGAGTCCCTGCGATGCGGTACCCCGCAGTACGACAACGGGATTCGCGCTGCGGTCGTCCACCACACCGCGGGCAGCAATGACTACTCACCGCTTGAATCAGCCGGGATCGTCAAGGCCATCTACACCTATCACAGCAAGACGCTGGGCTGGTGCGACATCGCCTACAACGCACTGGTCGACAAGTACGGCCAGGTGTTCGAGGGCAGCGCAGGCGGGCTCACCAAGGCGGTCGAGGCCTTCCACACCGGCGGATTCAACCGCAACACCTTCGGTGTGGCGATGATCGGCAACTTCGACGACGTGCCCCCCACGCCGATCCAGCTCAGAATGATGGGCCGGCTGCTCGGCTGGCGGCTGGGCCTGGATGGCGTCGACCCCAAGGGCACGGTGCAACTGGAGTCGGCCGGCAGCCACTACACCACCTTTCCGGCCGGCTCCATCGCAACGCTGCCGACCATCTTCACCCACCGCGACGTCGGCAATACCGATTGTCCGGGCAACGCCGCCTACGCGCTGCTGGACGAAATGCGTGACATCGCATCGCATGTCAACGATCCGCCGGAAGAATTGCTCAAGGCGCTGCAGGGCGGTGCGATCTATGACCACTGGCAAGCGATCGGCGGGATGACCAGCGTGCTGGGCGCGCCGACCTCGCCGGAAGACGACGCCGAAGGCAATGCCCGCTTCGTCACCTTCGCCCGCGGCGCGATGTACTGGTCACCCGAGACCGGCGCCCAGCCGGTCACCGGCGCCATTTACGACGCATGGGGCTCGCAGAGCTACGAACGCGGCCCGCTCGGATTGCCGACCAGCGCGGAAATTCAACAGCCGCTGCAGATTACGCAGAACTTCCAGCACGGCACGCTCAACTATGAGCGGCTGACCGGAGATGTCACCGAGGTCGTGGACGGAATCACGGTTCCACTGACAACCGAATCGCCAAGCGGCCCAACGGTACCGGCCGAGCACTTCTCGCTGCCGTCGCACCCGACGCCGACATAACCGTCGCTAGAGCCACCAGCGTTCCAGCACCCGGCCCACCCCGTCGTCATTGTTGGCGGTGGTGATCTCGTCGGCGGCAGCCTGCACGTCCGGGTGCGCATTGCCCATCGCCACGCCATGTCCCGCCCACCGCAGCATCGGCAGGTCGTTCGGCATGTCGCCGAACGCCACCACCTCCTCGGGAGCGATCTTGCGCGGTCGGGTGATCTCGGCGATGCCGGTGGCTTTGCTGGTCCCCGGCGGCACGATCTCGATCAAACCGTTGTTGGTGGAGTAGGTGATGTCGGCCTCGGCAACGACGTGCTTGGCCAGTTCGGCCGCCATGTCGTCGCTGCGGGCTCCGGACCGGCGGATGAGCAGCTTGATCGCCGGGGCGCTGAGCAGATCCTGGATCGACACCTCGGTATTGTCCGGGTTCAGCCAGGCATGCTCGTAACCGGGAGAGCTGACGAACTGGGGTGTCGCCGTGTCATGCGCACTTTCGCCGATGCGCTCGACGGCCAGCCCCGCGCCGGGGATGACACGGGTCGCCAGCTCGGCCAACTCGGCCAGGGTATCGACGCCCAGGGTGCGCGTGGACATCACCCGATCCGTTTCGGCGTCGTAGATGACGGCGCCGTTGGCGCACACCGAGATCGGCGCGAAGCCCAGCGCGTCGACGACGGGACGTATCCAGCGCGGCGGACGGCCGGTCGCCAGCACGAACTGCGCGCCGCCGGCTACGGCGGCGCGGATGGCGTCGCGGGTGCGCGGGGAGATCTTCTCGTCGTCGTCGAACAGGGTGCCGTCGACGTCGCAAGCGATGAGCACGGGCAGAGTCATCGACACCGCCCGCGTTGGCAGCTGACCGGACCGCTCAATGCAGCCCGCTCTGGGTCTGACCCGGTCGTGTCACGCCGTCGGTTCCGTATCTCTGCATCCGCTCCTGCAACTCGGACAACCGGAGGGCCCGGGAATCCTCCTGGGTGGGCGCGCTGCCGCCCAGTCGCCGCGGTACCCAGAACTCGTCCTTCGGGTGCGGATATTCCTCCTGCACCGAATACAGCAGGTCGTTCATCGCCGAACGCAACAGCAGGTTGAGTTCCTCGGGCGTGCCCCGCGGCGCCAATGGCGGCCCGGCCGCGACGGTGATCGGGACTTTGTTGCGAAACACCTTCTTGGGATGGTCCTTCGGCCAGATGCGATGAGCGCCCCACACCACGATCGGAACGATCGGCACCTGGGCTTCCAGCGCCATGCGCGCCGCCCCGGTCTTGAACTCCCGCAGTTCGAAACTGCGGCTGATGGTGGCCTCGGGATGCATCCCGATCAGCTCGCCCTCGCGCATGCGTTGCACGGCCACATCGAACGCGTCGTGTCCCGACCTCCGATCCACCGGGATCAGCCGAGCGTGATTGATGACGTAGTTGACCGCCTTCACGTCGGCCATTTCCGCCTTGATCATGAAGTACGCGCGCCGCCGGCGCTCACGGACGGCCATCAGC